>DASXDV010000174.1:0-46935 GCA_036490465.1 Candidatus Tumulicola sp.
TCCGGTGATCTTTCTCGAGCACAAAAAGACGTACCGGCTCATCAAAGGGGAAGTTCCCGACGGTCACTACACGATTCCGATCGGTAAAGCCAACATGCTCAGAACCGGATCGCAGTTAACCGTCGTGTCGTACGGCCTGTACGTCCACTGGGCGCTCGAGGCCGCCAACCGCCTCGACTCGGAAGGCTTGTCGGTCGAGGTGATCGACCTGCGCTCGATTCGTCCGATGGACAAATCGGCAATTCTGACCAGCGTCGAAAAGACGCGCAAACTGCTCGTGATTCACGAAGACAACAAGTTCGGCGGCATCGGGGCCGAGATCAGCGCGATGGTCGCCGAGGAGGCGCTGTTCCATCTCGACGCGCCCATCCGGCGCCTGTGCGCGCCCGACGTTCCGGCGATGGGCTACGCCCTGCCGCTCGAGGAAGAATATCTGACGTCGCCCGACGAGATGGCCGAGACGATGCGCGAGATGGTGAAATTTTAATGGCCACGACGATAACGATGCCGCAGCTCGGCGAGACCGTCACCGAAGGGACGGTCGCGCAGTGGCTCAAGAACGTCGGCGACGCGGTCGAAAAGTACGAAGCGTTCGTGGAAGTCTCGACCGACAAAGTCAACGCCGAAGTTCCGTCGCCCGTCACCGGCACGATCCGCGAAGTTCTCGTGAAGGAAGGCGAAACGGTCGCCACCGGCACGCCGATTGCGGTCATCGACGAAGTCGGCGCGGCGTCCGCGCCGCCGGCCGCTCCGGCCCCCGCCGCCGCGTCTTCGTCCGCCCCGGCACCGGCGCCGGCACCGCCGCCGGCTTCGACCAACGGCAGCGCCGGCAGCCCGTCGAACGGCGACGCGCACGCCGCGTTGCGCGCGGCTTCGCCGGCGGTCCGCCGGCTGGCCCGCGAGCACCGGCTCGACATCCGCGCGATCCGCGGCAGCGGCGCGAACGGACGAGTGACCGCTCAAGACGTCTTGGCGGCCTCCCGGGTCGATACGCCCGCACCCGCCGGCGATGCGAAGCCGGCAGCCGCGCCCGCTCGCAGCGTGCCGACCTACGCGCAGCCGATCCCCGGCATGACCGTGCCGCTGACCCAGGCGCGGCGGATCATTGCCGAGCGCATGGTCGAGAGCAAGCACACGGCTCCGCACGCGTGGTCGATGGTACAGATCGACGTCACGAACGTCTGGAAATGGCGCGCCAAAGAAAAAGACCGTTTCGAGCGGGAGACCGGTTACAAGCTCACGCTGCTTCCGTTCTTCATCCGAGCCGCCGTCGAATCGCTGGCGGCCTTCCCGTTGATGAATGCGAAATTTACGCCCGACGGCATTTACGTGAATTCGGACGTGAACGTCGGCGTGGCAATCGGGCTGGCGACCAACCTCGTCGTCCCGGTGATCAAGCACGCCGACCAGCTTTCGATTCGGGGACTCGCGATCGCCGCCGGCGGATTGATCGACAAGGCGCGCAAGGGCAAACTCAACGTCGACGATCTTGCCGGCGGAACGTTTACCGTCAACAACAACGGCGCGAATGGATCGTGGGCTTCGGCCCCGATCATCAACGCCGGTCAGGCCGGTATCGTGACGATGGAAACGATCGTCAAACAGCTGGTCGTCCGCACCGACGACACGATTGCAATCCGCCAGATGATGAACTCGTGCCTCTCGCTCGATCACCGCGTCGTCGACGGATACGTCGCCAGCGGTTATCTCGCAGACTTGAAGAAGCGTCTGGAAGGCATGGGTCCCGACGGCTCGCTGTGAGGCGGCGCCGAAGATCCTAGTGGCCCGTCGCTAGTGCAAATTCGCCGAAACTTTCGTTTCGAGGCCGCTCACGCATTGCCGTTCCATCCGGGTAAGTGCGCGCGCATGCACGGCCACTCCTATCGTCTCGAAGTAGCCGTGCGCGGACCGATCCGCACCGACGGACCCGACCGCGGAATGATCCTGGATTTCGACGAGATCCGGCGAACCGTGCGCGAAACCGCGATCGCGGCGCTCGATCATCAAACGCTCAACGACCTGATCGAAAATCCGACCGCCGAGCGCATCGTTGCGTGGATTTGGGAACGCATCGAACCCGAACTCCCCGGCCTCGACGAGCTCGTGCTCTGGGAGACGTCCAACTCGTGCGCCGTCTTGCGCCGATCGGACTTTCACGCCGCCGGCGCCGGATTGCCGTGATCGCGCTCTCGGAGATTTTCTACAGCATCCAGGGGGAAGGGACGTGGACGGGAACCCCGGCCGTTTTCGTGCGGCTAGCCGGATGCAACCTCGCCTGCGAGTTTTGCGACACCGACTATTCCACCAAGTCGCTGGCGACGGTCGAAGAGGTGGTCGCGCTCGTGCGCGCGCGCGGCGGATCGTGTCCGACGGTAATCCTAACCGGCGGCGAGCCGCTGGCCCAAACCGAAGCGCTCGCCTTGATCGACGCGCTGCAACGCGACGGACGCCGCGTGCACGTCGAGTCGAACGGGACGATCTACGCTCCGCTGCCTACCGACGTTTGGCTCTGCGTGAGCCCGAAGGAACGGGTCGATCCGCGAATGGCCGCTCGAGCGAACGAAGCCAAGCTGATCGTCGACCGGCGGGTTCCCGAAGAGCACCTGCCGCTTTTCGCCGACAAGCCGGTCGTGTTGCTGCAGCCGGAGGGAAACCGGCCGGCCAACGTTGCGGTCGCGCTCGCGTACGTAAAAGCGAACCCGCAGCGGTTTCGCCTCTCGCTGCAAACGCATAAGTTCATCGGAGTTCCGTAGCGCGATGATTTTGCTGGTCGGCGCGGTCGAACGCGAACTGACGCGATGGCGGCCGCATCCCGCGGTCGACTCGCTGATCGGCGGCGTGGGCCCGGTCGAGGCGGCGTGCGCGGTCGCCGACCGGCTCGCACGCCGGCCGTATCGCCTGGTGATCGGCGCCGGGATCGCCGGAGCGATCGCGGGTGCAGCCCAGGTCGGGGACGGCGTGATCGTCGCCGACGACGCCTTGGAGCTGTCGCTCGAAAACGGCGACCCGATCGCCCTTCCGAGCGGCGAACGCGTCGTGACGCGGGCGCACTCCGATCCCGCGCTGGTCGCACGCCTGCGCGAGCGGGGATTCCCGGCGCTGCACGGGATTACGGTCGCTCGGGTTACGGGGACCGAAGCGACGGCGGCGCAGCTGGCGCGCGGCGGCGCGCAAGTCGAAACGATGGAAGGATTTGCCGTCTTGCGGGCGGCCGAACGAGCGGGCGTTCCGGCCATCGAGCTACGCGGAATTTCTAATCGGGTCGGCAGCCGGGAGCGCAGCGGCTGGAATTTCGATGCCGGTCTAGCAGGCCTCGACCGGGTGCTGGGAGCCTTGCTCGAATCGCTCGATGCCGGCGGCTTGCCGGCGTGAGCTTTACGCTGGCATATTCGCCGTGTCCCAACGATACGTACGTGTTCGCGGCGCTCGCCAACGGTTTGCTGCCCGACGCGCCCGACGTTCGCGTCGTTCTATCCGACATCGACGAGCTCAACGCGGCGGCGGCTCGCGCCGAGTTCGAACTCATCAAAGTCAGCTACGGAGCGCTGCCGTATCTTGGCGATCGGTATCGCATCCTGCGAGCGGGCGGCGCGCTCGGTCGCGGTTGCGGTCCGCTCCTGGTCGCGCGGCCGGCCGCCTCGCCGCCGCTCTTTGCGGATTTCGCTCGCCGGCGAATCGCCATTCCCGGCGAGCGCACCACCGCGTTCTTGCTGCTCCAGCTAGCCCTGGGGCGCCGACCGGCGGTCGAAAAAATGCGTTTCGATGCGATTCTTCCGGCCGTCGCGCAGGGACGGGTGGATGCCGGTTTGATCATTCACGAATCGCGATTCACGTATCGCGAGGCCGGTTTGATCGCGATCGCCGATCTGGGCGAATGGTGGGAGAATCTCACGCTGCTGCCGATCCCCTTGGGCGCGATCGCCGTGCGCGACGACGTGGGTGACGACGACGCGCGTGCGCTCGACGACGCGATCCGGGCGAGTCTGGCTTTCGCGCGCGCGCACGACGATGCGGTCATGCCGTACGTTCGCGCGCACTCCACCGAAATGAGCGAAGACGTTGCCCGCGCGCATATCGAGCTGTACGTCAACGAATTCACCCAGGACGTCGGGCGGATCGGGATCGAAGCCGCTCACGCGCTCTTCGCGCGCGCGCGCGACGCCGGGATCGTCAAGCACGCCGCCGAGCCGCGTTTCGTATAACGACGATGCGGCGTCGGACCTTCCTCGCGTCGTCGGCCGCGTTTGCCGCGGCGGGAACCGCGCTTCCAGTTCGCGCCGAGCCGCTGCCGCGCGCCGGCATCGAACTCGGCGACGACGTATTTCTCCGCTCGGCCTGGCGCGATCTCGGTTCGAAGCGCGTCGGGGTCGTTGCCAATCAAAGTGCGGTCACGTCGAACCTCGAATCGATCGTCGACGCGATCGGACGACGAGGTAAGGTCCGGCTCGAGGCAATCTTCGCCCCCGAACACGGTTTGCGCGGCGACCGGACGGCCGGATCCGCAGTGGCCTCCTACGTCGATCCCGGCTCGGGACTGCCGGTCTACAGTTTGTACGGCGCCACCCGCCGCCCGACGGCCGCCATGCTCGACGGCGTCGACGTGTTGCTCTTCGATCTGCAAGACGTCGGCTCGCGCGCCTACACCTACATTTCGACGATGGCCTATGCCATGCAAGGCGCGAAGGCTGCCGGCAAGGAGTTCTGGGTCCTGGACCGTCCGAATCCGGTCGGCGGCCTGACCGTCGAAGGACCGGTCCTCGAAACGGCATTCGAATCGTTTATCGGGCTGTATCCGATCGCGATGCGTCATGGAATGACCGTCGGCGAACTCGCGCGCCTGTTCAACGACCGCTTCGGAATCGGCGTGAAACTTCGCGTGATCGCGATGAACGGCTGGCGCCGCTCGATGATCTGGCCCGATACCGGACTCCAGTGGGTGCAAACGTCGCCCAACGTTCCCGACTGGCAGACGACCTTCGTTCTGCTTTGCACGGGTTTGATCGACAATGCCGGACTCAACAACGGCACGGATTTTACCAAGCCGTTTTTCTTGGCCGGCACGAGCGGCGTCGACGGCGAGCGGCTGGCCCGAACGCTGAATGCACGGAATTTGCCGGGCGTCTGGTTTCGACCGGCCGCTTGGGAACCGATCGCGGGTTTTTGGAAGGGGCGCGAACTCACCGGCGTCGAGCTGGTCGTGTTCGAACCGCGACGCTTCCTCGCCGTTCGCACCTCGGTCGAGATTCTGGTCGCCGCACGGCGGCTCTTTCCGCACGCAACGGTCATCAAGCCGGCGCCGCTGGATCGCGATTGGGGCACGGCTTCGCTGCGAGAGGGTTTGACCGCCGGTGCGAGGGCCGGCGCGATCGTCGCCGGCTGGGATCGCGACGTGGCCGCCTTCCGCACCGTGCGCGCGAAGTATCTCCTGTACTAAGGAGCGAAGGACGCGCGGTGCTCCACGACCGGCTCGTCGAAGCGCTCGGACGCGATGCGGTGAAAACCGCTCCGGAGGACCTCGCCGCGTACTCGTTCGACGCCTACACCGACGGACGTCTGCCGTCGGCGGTCGTGTTGCCGGCGAGCGTACGCGACGTCAGCGCGACGGTCAAAATCGCGCGCGCCTGCGGCGAACCGATCGTACCGCGCGGCGCCGGGACGGGACTGTGCGGCGGAGCCGTGCCCGTCGAGGGCGGCGTCGTCATCTCGTTCGCTCGTATGAACCGGATTCTCGAACTCGACGCACGCAACGCGCGCGCGCGGGTCGAAGCCGGCGCCATCAACCTCGACGTTTCGCGGCGAGCTTCGGCCGCCGGGCTCTTCTACGCGCCCGACCCCGCGTCGCAAAAGATATCGACGATCGGCGGAAACGTCGCCACGAACGCGGGCGGTCCCCACTGCCTTTCATACGGGACCACCGTCAATCACGTCCTCGCCCTCGAGCTCGTCGACGAAACCGGCGAGGTCTTTACGACGTCGCTCGACGACCCGGGTTACGATTTGACGGCCGTCTTGGTCGGCAGCGAAGGGACGCTGGGAATCGTTACGTCCGCGTGGGTGCGGCTGCTGCAAAAACCCGAGGCGGTGCGCGTCTGGGTCGCCGCCTTCGGCAGTATCGATGCCGCTTCCGCGGCGGTCTCGGCGATCGTGGCCGCCGGCATCGTTCCGACCGCGCTGGAGATGATGGATGCGGTCATCGTTCGCGCCGTCGAAGCCGCCTTCCGCGCCGGCTATCCAACCGATGCGGCCGCCGTTTTGTTGATCGAGAACGCCGGCCGGGCCGACGACATGGATGCGTGCGAAGCGGCGATTGCCGAAATCGTCGGGCGTCACGAAGCGCTCTCCTGGCGCGCGGCGCACGGTCAAGCCGAACGCGACGCACTCTGGGCCGGACGTAAAGGCGCGGCCGGCGCGACCGGCCGGATCGCGCCGAACTACTACACGCAGGACGTGTGCGTCCCGCGCAGCAAGCTGCCCGAAGCGTTGCGCGCCGTCGAAGAGGCCGCCGCCGCGAATCGAATCGTCGTCGGCAACGTCTTCCACGCCGGCGACGGCAATCTCCATCCGCTGATGCTCTACGACAAGGCCGACGCCGCGCAGGTCGGCGCGGTCGTCGCGAGCGGAAACGCGATCTTGCAGGCGGCGATCGACCTGGGCGGTACGATCAGCGGCGAACACGGCGTCGGCTACGAAAAGCGCGACGCCATGACCTTCGTTTACTCCACCGCCGATCTCGCCACGATGGCCCGCGTCCGCGACGTATTCGATCCGCAGCGCGCCCTCAACCCCGAGAAAATCTTTCCTGCAGGCAGCCGCTGCGCGGAACTCGCCGCGCCCGAACCGCTGGGTCGCATGCCGTGACCGTGGCCGAGCGAATCGCGCCCAAGACCGCAACCGAGGTGAGCGACTGCATCGCGCGTTGCGATGCTGGCGGCCGCAAACTGCTCGTCGTCGGCGGCGATACGCTAGCGGGAATGGGCTTTCCGCCCGAGCGGGCCGACGTACGACTCGAGATGACGGGCCTTGCCGGCATCGTCGCACACGAGCCCACGGACTTGACGATCGCGGTACAAGCCGGCATCCCGATCCAAGCGGTCGGCAATGCATTGGGAATGCACCGTCAGTTCGTTCCCTTCGACGCTCCCCGCCCGCAGTACGCCACCGTGGGCGGAACGTTGGCCGCCGGCTGGCTCGGTCCGCGCCGGCATCTCTACGGACGGCCGCGCGACTACGTTATCGGGTCGACCGTCGCCTTGGCCAACGGAACGATCGCCCGCGCCGGCGGCATGGTCGTCAAGAACGTCGCCGGCTACGATCTGAGCCGGCTCTATGTCGGATCCTTCGGCACCCTCGGCGTCTTCGTTCAAATCAACTTCAAGACCATTGCGCTGCCCGGACGCTCGCGCGTCTTTCTCGCGCGGTTGCCCGAAGGATCGCGCGCGCGCGCCCTCGTTCAACTTGCCGGCCTAGACGTCCGGCCGTCGGCCGCGTTCTGGATCGACGGGTTTCATCAAGCCATCGACGGCGACGACGGCGACGAAGGCCGGATCGTCGTGCTGCTCGAGGGCAGCGAAGCGCTCCTCGAACGGGCCACGCGCGAGCTGCGTTCGGCCCTCGGCCGCGCCGGCGTTCCAGAAACCCGGATCGTCGACGCCGGCGCGCGCGAATCGTTCCAGCGCACGATCGACGCTTACACGGCCACCTTGGGCGAACGTTCGATCACCTACCGGCTTCATCAATTTCCCGAAAAGGCGGAGGCCGTCGTCCGCGCGCTGCGCGAATGCGCGCGCGGCTTCGAGCTTCGTTGCGAAAGCATCGTGGACGTCATGAACGGCGACCTCGTCGCGCGGATCAGCGATCTCGACGCGCACGCGCTCGGCACGAAAATCGAGCAATTCGACGAGGCGCTCCACGCGGAATTGCCCGACGCCCGGGTGATCGCGGGCGAACATCCGCAACGGCCGTGCCTACGCGTCTGGGGCCAGGATCCGCCCGCAATCGCCAAAATGCGCGCCCTCAAGGCGCGATTCGATCCCCACCGGACGCTCAATCCGGGCCGCTTCGTCGGCGGCATTTGAACCCGCGGGCCGACGACGCGATGCACGCCGAAATCACCTGGGCCGTCCGCCACGTGCTCGCCAGCCCGGCGCGCCTGCGCTTTCTCATGCGCGACCGCGCGGCGCTGCCGCTGCCGATGTTGCGATTTCTGCGCCGCGTCGTGCCGCAAGCCGCTCGCGAACTCGACGGCATTCGATCGTCGGCGTTTACGATTCCCGACGCGGAGCTGCGTTCGCAGGCGCTCGCGAGCATTCACGCAAAGGCGTACCACGTCGCCGGAGCCTGCATTTTAGCCACGTTTTTGCCGCCGGAAAGCGCCCGCGACTACGTGGCGATCGTCGCCCCGCTGGAGTCGATCTACGACTATCTCGATAATTTGTGCGATCGGCATCCCGACGTCTCGACTCAGGCCTACCCGGTGCTTCACATGGCCATCGCCGACGCCCTCGACCCGCGCGCCACGGCGCGCGACTATTACGCGCTGGGACCGATCGGCGACGACGGCGGATATCTTCGCGGGCTCGTAACCCGCACGCAGCGTTCGCTCGAACGCCTCGATGGATACGAAGCCTTGCTGCCGGCGTTCGCAGAGGCGGCCGCCCTCTATGCCGAAATGCAAACGTTCAAACATTATAGCGAAAACCAACGCGAGCGCGCTTGCATCGAATGGTTCGCGCGCCGCCGCGACGCGCGCAGCCGCGACCTCACGTGGTACGAATACGCCTGCGCGGCGGGATCGCAGTTCCAGGTTTACGCGCCCCTGTACGAGTGCTTCGCGGGGCGCCCCGACGCCGTCGCGCCGGCGTACGACGCTTATTTCCCGGCGGTGGCCGCGCTCCACGTTTTGCTCGACTCGTACATCGACCAACGAGAGGATCGCGAACACGGCGAGCTCAACTTCGCCTCGCTGTACGCGTCGCCGCAGCGGATGCTCGAACGGGCGGCCGAGTTGGCGGCGGCGGCCCGCGACCGCTTTACCCGGCTTCCTAACCCGGGCGATCATCGTTTCGTGCTGCACGTGATGGCCTTGTTCTACCTCACGCATCCGAAGGTGTACGAGCAAGGGCTCCAACGCCAAGCCGAACGCCTCCTCGAAGTTATCTAATGGCCGAGCCGAGGGCCGCGCCCCGGCGCGCCGAAGAACCTTTGCCACCTTAGCAGGCTCGAGGAAGTTGATTCGAAGATGCAGCTCTATGCCCAGCGGCGCGCGCGCGCCCTCACCGCCTTTGCCGACGGCGTCGCCCTGATCCCCGCGGCCCGCACGACCTTGCGTAACGGCGACTCGACGTATCCGTTCCGGCAGAGTTCCGATTTTTATTATCTCACGGGATTCGGCGAGCCCGACGCGCTCTTGGTTCTTTGCCCGCAGCACGGCGAGCATCGCAGCGCGTTATTTTTGCGCGAGCGCGACCGAACCGAGGAAATTTGGAACGGCAAGCGGCTCGGCGTGGAAGCGGCCTGCGAAGCGCTCGGCGTCGACGCGGCCTTCCCGATCGGCGAACTTTCCCAACGCTTGCCGGAGTATTTGGTCGGTGCGGCAGCCCTCCATTACGCCTTCGGCAACGACCCCGCGATGGATCGCGCGGTCGGCGAAGCCCTGGAAGCGGCCCGTGCGAAGGTGCGCCGTAAGGGTCGCGCGCCCCAAACCTTCGTCGAGCCGTCGCTGGTTCTCGAAGCGATGCGTTCGATCAAAAGCCCGGAAGAAATCGCGACGTTGCGGCGAGCGGCCGCGATCACGTGCGCCGGGCACGTCGCCGCCATGCGTGAAACCTATCCCGGCGCGTACGAATACGAGATCGCGTCGGTTCTCGAAGGCCACTACCGGCGAGCCGGCGCACAAAGCGTCGCCTACGAATCGATCGTGGCATCGGGCGACAATGCGACGGTGCTGCACTACGTCGCCAATCGCGATCGGTTGGAACCAGGCACGCTGCTCTTGGTCGATTCGGCATGCGAGCTGGACAATTATGCGACCGACGTCACCCGGACGTGGCCCGTCGACGGACGATTTACCGCCGAACAGCGAGCGCTCTACGAGGTCGTTCTGGCAGCCCAGGAAGCGGCGATCGCGCAAGTTCGCCCGGGCGTTCGCCGCGATGCCTTTCACGCGGCGGCGGTTCGCACGATCGTCGAAGGACTGATCGCGAACGGCCTGCTCCACGGCTCGACCGACGAAAACGTAGAACGCGAAACCTACAAGGACTATTACATGCACGGAACCGGTCACTGGCTCGGTCTCGACGTGCACGATGCCGGCACGTATCGCGATGCGGCCGACGAGCCGATCGTGCTGGAGCCGGGCATGGTCACGACGGTCGAACCGGGAATTTACGTGCGCCCCGACGTGGCGTGCGACGAACGCTTCAAGGGAATCGGGATCCGGATCGAAGACGACATTCTGGTCACCGCCGCCGGTAACGAGAACCTCACCGCCGCCGCGCCGAAAAGCGTAACCGAACTCGAGACGACCGTCGGCAGCGGCGGACGGGTTCCCGCCCCCGCGTGAAGGTCTGCGTTTTCGGCGCCTCGGGATTCGTCGGCAAACATCTCACGCAGGCGCTCGCCAAACGCGGCGATGCCGTCGTCGCGTCGTCGCTGCGCGATCCGCAAGCGGCGGCAACGGCCGCAACTGATTGCGACGCCGTCGTGAATTTGGCGGGCGAACCGATCGCGCAGCGTTGGACGGACGAGGCGAAACGCGCGATCCTGGAGAGCCGGACCGAACTTCCTCGCCGCTTCCTCGACGCGCTGAGCCGCGCGCAGCGCGTTCCGGCCGCATACGTGAGCGCTTGCGCCATTGGTTACTACGGAACTAGCGAGACGGAAACGTTCGTCGAGGCCAATCCGCCGGGGGCCGATTTTCTCGCGCAGGTCTGCGAAGGGTGGGAACGCCAAGCGTTTGCGGCACGCGATCTCGGCATGCGGGTCGCCACGATTCGCTCGGGCTTGGCCCTCGGCACCGACGGCGGAGCGTTGGCGAAAATGCTGCCGGCGTTTCGTATGGGCATTGGTGGCGTCGTCGGCAGCGGACGTCAATGGTACTCCTGGATCCACATCGACGATCTCGTCGGCGCCTACCTCACCGCTCTCGACGGCGGCGACGGCCCCTACAACGCAACCGCCCCGAACCCCGTCACCAACGCCGAGTTCACTCGCGCGCTCGGAGAAGTGCTGCACCGCCCGACCGCTCTGCCGGCCCCGGTGTTCGCGCTGCAGCTCATGCTCGGCGAAGGTGCGACGATCGTCACGGCCGGCCAACGAGTCGTCCCGCAGCGCCTGCTCGAGCAACGACGCTACGCGTTTGCGTTCGAAAACGTCGGCGAAGCGTTGGAGGATCTCCTAGCTTAGCGCGACCGCGTACTCCATCGCTTCCAGGTGCTTCTCGGCATCCATCGCCGCGCGGCAACCGGCGCCCGCCGCCGTAATCGCCTGTTTGTAACGCAAGTCGTTCACGTCGCCCGCGACGAAGACGCCCTCGACGTTGGTGGAAACGCCGTCCGGCGAGCTAATGTAGCCCGCCGCATCGAGGTCGAGTTGCCCCTTGAATATCCCGGTGTTGGGCGTGTGCCCGATCGCGATGAAGAGCGCGTCGGCATCGAAGTCGAATGCGCTGCCGTCGTTGAGATTGCGGAGCCGCAAACCCGTCAGGTGCGTGTCGCCGAGCGCCTCTTCGACGACGGTATTCCACACGAAGTCGATCTTGTCGTTGGCGTGAGCCCGCTCCGCCATGATCTTGCTCGCGCGCAAGCCGTCGCGCCGGTGAATCACCGTTACCCGGCGCCCGAAGCGCGTGAGAAAAAGTGCCTCTTCCATCGCAGAGTCGCCGCCGCCGACGACCACGATGTGCTTTTGACGAAAGAACGCGCCGTCGCAAGTAGCGCACGTGGATACGCCGCGTCCGCGCAGACGGGCTTCCCCGGGAACGTCCAGCCAGCGCGCGCTGGCACCGGTCGCGACGATCGCCGTTTTGGTCTCGAATTGCGCGTCGCTCGTGCGAACGGTCAACGGGACTTGGGTAAAGTCGACGCTCGTAACGTCTACGTTTTCGATCCGGGCGCCGAACCGTTCCGCCTGCTCGCGAAAGCGCACCATCAGATCGGGCCCCATGATGCCCTCGGGAAATCCCGGATAGTTTTCCACGTCGGTCGTCAGCATCAGCTGGCCGCCGTACAGCCCTCCGGCCAAGACCAGCGGGCTGAGGTTCGCCCGCGCCGCATAGATCGCGGCGGTAAGTCCCGCCGGCCCCGAGCCGATGATGATGACGCGTTCCATTTCGCCCGCTTCGACCGCCGGCTCGGCCGTTCCGGTTGCAAAACGTAAGACTGAACGGCCGGCGCGCGTGTCGAATCCCAGCGTGATGAACGACGAAACGCTCCCGCTGGAGGACACGTTCGGCGACGACCTGCGCAAGGCCATGATCGGAAATCGGATCGACGCCGCGCGTCTCGCGCGTTCGACCGGAATAGACGAACGCAGCATCGCGGCTTGGCTCAAGGACGACGGGGTCGCCGACGACGCGCGAGCCCGCACGCTCGCGAGCGCGCTGCGCCTCGATCCGGACAAACTCGCGGACATCGCGGCGGGGCGATGGCACCCGCCGCCGGTCGAACGCTCCAACGTACGCCGTCACGGCCAGCATCCGCATCCCAGTAACGGCTACGTGACGATTTCCGCCGACGGCCGGGCCGCCCTGATCGACCCGGCCGGGAGAACGGAGAATCTGCTGCGCGTCTTGAGCGACGGGCGATACGAGCTGGACTACGTCCTGA
This sequence comes from Candidatus Tumulicola sp., assembly GCA_036490465.1. Classification (GTDB taxonomy): domain Bacteria; phylum Vulcanimicrobiota; class Vulcanimicrobiia; order Vulcanimicrobiales; family Vulcanimicrobiaceae; genus Tumulicola. Next base: position 12,825 of record DASXDV010000174.1, read on the forward strand.
TCACCCACAAACACGCCGATCACTGCGATGCGGCCGCCGCCGTCGCGCAGCGGTACCCGCAAGCGCAGATCGTCATGCATCCGCTCGACGTCGCCGCGCTCGGGCCGGCACTCGCCAAACGAACGCGACCGTTGGTCGACGGCGAAGATCTGCCGTTCGGGAAAGAGGGCCGAATCCAGGCACTGCACACGCCCGGGCACACCGACGGTTCGGCGTGCTTCCTATTCGATGCGAACCTTTTTACCGGCGACACGTTGTTCGCCGGCAGCGTGGGCGGAGCGTTCGGCGATCGCAGCACCTACGGCGACATTCTCGCGAGCATCCGCGGCAAGATCTTCACGCTGCCCGAAGCGACCGCAATCATGCCCGGCCACGGACCTCCGACGACCGTCGGGTTGGAGTTGCAGCACAATCCGTTTTTCGCCGGAGACGCCGCCGGGCCGGCCGGCTAGCGCGCCGGATCGCTTACTGAAGCGACACCGGCGCAACGTCGAGCACGGCGGAATCGCCCGCCCGGATGCGCGCCCCGGAGCGTTTGGGGGCGCCGCGATTCAGGCGGATGAGTTCGAACTGATAGACGGCGCGCCCGGCCGGCGAGAGGAGCGCGTCCACGCGATCCGGCGAGCAGACCCTCGGGGTACAAAACGCTGCCAGCCAGCCGTCGGCCACGTTCGAGGCGACGAGCGCTGCGGCGGAATTCGGCGGTCCGGTAACGGTCAGCCGGTAGCGCGCCGCCGAGCGCGTCGCCGTTTTTAGGTCGGCTCCCGTCCACGGCCCGATTTCGAGCGTGAGTTTCGCCTGCGCGACGACAAGCGCGAGAAGCAGACCGGCGATCACGTTCGCAGTTTGTATCCGACCGACATCATTCGCCATACGGCGGCCAGCGCGATCGCGGCGAGCACGACGATGGTGGCGATCGAACGCGACGGCGGTAGAAAGCTTTGGCCCGTATAACTGAGGCGGAAGGCGTCGATCGTGTAAAAGATCGGGTTGAACAGCGAAAGATGCTGCAGCACTGGCGGCAGCATCGTCGCCGAGGTGAACACTCCCCCGACGAAGGTCAGCGGCGTTATCACGAAGGTCGTGAGGATCGCAATATGATCGAACTTATCGGCAAATAACCCGAAGATCAAACCGAGCGCCGAAAACAAGATCGAGACGAGACAGATCACGCCCACGTAAAGCGGCCAGTTGTGGGGAACCGCATGCACCAATACGGCCCCCAGCGCCGTGATCAAGCCCGCGATCAGCAGCGAGCGCGCGAGGCTGCCGAGCACGTACCCTCCGACGATCTCGAAGGCCGACATCGGCGCGATCAGCATCTCCTGAATCGAGTTCATGAAACGTCCTTGGAAAAGCGAACTCGAACACTCGCCGTACGACGAGTCGATGACTTGGAGCACGATTAGGCCCGGGATAAGGAACTGCGCGTACGTAACGCCCTGAAGCGACGGAATGCGGCTTCCCAACGCCAACCCGAAGACGAACACGTACAACAGCGTCGTGATGATCGGGGGCCAAATCACCTGATTGATGATCTTGAGGCTGCGGACGAGTTCGCGCTTTACGAGCGTCCACAATCCGACCGAGTTCACGACTTGGTCAACTCCAGGAAGACCTCTTGCAGTGACGCACCCTCGGCGATCAGCTCCTGGGTGGGTTTTTCCGTCACGATGCGGCCGGCGCGAATGATCGCGATTCTCCGGCACAGTTCCTCGGCTTCCTCGAGATAGTGGGTGGTCAGGAAGACGGTCAGGCCCTCGGCGTTGAGGCTGCGCAGCCACGCCCACAGTTCGAGACGCAGCTCGACGTCTACGCCGGCGGTCGGCTCGTCGAGAATCAACACGCGCGGTTGATGCACGAGCGCTCGAGCCAGCGTCAAGCGCCGCTTTTGCCCACCCGACAGCTTCGTGTACTCGACCTTCGCTTTCGAGGTGAGGCCGAACCGCTCGAGCAGTTCGTCGGCGCGATCGGCGACCGCTTTTCCCCGCAGGCCGAAGTAGCCGGCTGCGTAGATCAGCACGTCGCGAATCGAAAGGTAGCGGTCGAAGTTAAACTCCTGCGGAGAAACCCCGACCAAGCGCCGCGCCTCACGCCACTGGGTGACGTTGTCGTAGCCCAGGATCGAAATCGAACCGGCGCCGATTTTCGCCAATCCGACGATCGCATTGATCGTGGTGGTCTTGCCCGCGCCGTTGGGTCCGAGAAACCCAAAGAACTCTCCCGCCTCGACCCGTAACGATACGCCGTCGACGGCCGTAAAATCGCCGTAGCGTTTTACGAGTCCGCGAATTTCGATGGCGGGAGGCGCCGGCGAGGCGCCGTTTACGGAACTTGTGATTTTAGCTGTTTGTACCTATGGCGGCGCAGGGTTGCGATGAGATCTGCACTCCCGGGAATCCCGCAATCGGCTAATTGGGTTGCAACCTTCTTGACGTCGAACGGAACGCGCCGGTGCTTGACCTGCCAACCGCCCTCGCGCTCGGTAAAAATTGCGTAGCAGGCGCGCGGATCGCCGTCTTTGGGCAGACCGGCCGAAGCCACGTTGACCAGCAGGCGCCCGCGCCACACCCGCACGTACGGAAGGTGCAAGTGTCCGAAAGCGACGGCGGTCGCGGGTTCGTCGTCGAGCACGCGCTCTAAGGTCGCTTCGTCGGCATCGGGCCAGAGCTGCTCGTCGTCGCTCTTGGGGTTGGCGTGAACGACGAGCAGCTGATTGTCGTCGTCGCCGACTCGCAGCGCAAACGGCAAATCGCGCAGCCAAGCCAGCCACTTTTCGCCCAAGTCGTTTCTCGTCCAAGCAATTTGGGCGTCTTTGAGCGCCTCGAATTTCTCGTCGCGCGCGCCGGCAACGTACCGGTCGGTGTTTCCCCGGACGCATTGAGCGCCGAGTTGTTCGAGACGCTGCAGCACCTTGCGCGGTTTCGGACCATCCAAACAGAGATCGCCGGCCACGACGATTGCATCGGCCCCGCCCTGGGCTTCGAGGTCGGCGACGCACGCATCCAAACTCACGAGATTTCCGTGGACGTCCGAGAGGACCGCAAGGCGCATCGGCCGTCAGTCGCGTTTCAAGGACAACGCGAGCATCGACGGCGTGATCCCGATCTTGCAGAAATCGTACAAGTCGATCGCTTCGACGCCGATGCCGGCCCGCCGCATCTTCGTCAGCGCGGTGCGAAAGCGTAAGTCGGCGAGCACGTGACGCTCGCCCAGGCACAGAACCCCGGCGCCGAGTTCTTCACCGCGCTCGAGCACGATCGTCTTGAGACCGGCGAACGCCGCGGGGTCGACCTTGTCGGCGGCTAGGACCACCGTGTCCTTGGCGACCGCGCTCGCAACGGCGGCCAGAGCCGGGACGCCTTCCCCCAGCGTCACCTCGACGACGCGATATCCGTGTGCGCCGGCCACCGCAGCGAAGCCGCTGCGGCCCAAGGCGTTGCCCCGCCGGCCGACGCCGACGAAGGCGTTCGTGCCGACGAGCAGCACGTCGGTTCCGTCGAGCAAACCGGGTGCGACGACGTGTCCGGCCAGGGGTACGTCGAGCCGCGCAAACTCCGCCTCCGCGCGGTCGGCTTCCGCTCGCCGGGACATGGAGGTCGGGCGCATGATCAAGGCCCCGTCTTCGAACGCAACGGCCGCATCCGCGGCAGCGGCTTCGTACGAATCCTCGCCGTGCGGATCGAGCACGACCGTTTCCACGCCGCAGTAGCGCAGTGTTTTGTCGAAAACGGCGTGCTGCTCGAGCGCGCGCGCGTACACGACGCCGGGCTCACCTACCAGTGGTTTGGCCCGTTCGATGCTCGGATTCGGTTTCACCAAAACGACGGCTCGCAGCGTACCCGTCGGTGAACCGACCAGACGCGGGCCGAAATGCGCCGATTCTTTAGTCGTCATGCCGCATTGGTCTTCTCATCTCGGCCGTCCGAGGCCCGCCGCCCGGCGGCGCGGCGTCCGGCGGAGCCTAACGAGCCGCCTCGTACGGCTGCGGAGACGGCGTCGTGCTAAAAAAATCGGCCATGTCGGTCGCCAGCAGGTCCCCTAGCGTGAGCGGCGGCAGCCCGAGGATCTCCTCCTCGGTCTTGACGACGCTAGGCACCGAGAGGTGCGCGTGCCCCACGTACCCGCGCCGCGCGTAGGGCGAAACGACGACGCAGTAGCTGCGCAACGGATTGACGTGATCGCTGCCGTCTTTGAGGCCTTCGGGCACGACGAACACCGCCGTCGAGTTCCAATTCGCCGAGTGCGAGAGGAAATCTACGATCGTTCCGAGCGCGCGGTCCGCAGCACTCACGCCTCCGGTTTGGGGCGCCGTCGGCAGCCAGACGTAGGTGAAGCTCGGCATCCGATCCGCATCCACGTATCGTTTCATGTCGGTGACGAACTCTTGCGCCCGGCGTGCGTCGTCGACGCCGGCATCGCCGGCTGGGTAGGCCGCGTCGACGTTGCCGTTGAGCGCCGCGAGTGCGGGCACGTCGAGATGGTAGCGACCGTCGCCGTACCCCGATAACTGCAGCAAGCCGCCGTAGTCGCGGTACGACAAGCCGGCTCGCGCGACCGCGTCGAACAACGACCCAAATCGTCCGTAATCCTCGGGATCGGCGACGCCGGTTCCGAACTCGCCCCGTCCCGAGCGCACGCGCGCGAGCCGTTGCGCGTAAACCGTCGGCTCGGCGTTCGTCGCCAGCATCCGCGCGGTGTCTAAGTCGGCGTCGACGGCGTAAAAATTGTCGGCGACGCCGTACGTTCGCGCCAGTGCGTGCAGGTTCGGGGTCGCCGTTTCGGGATTCTGGACGTACGCGGGGTCGCCGTTGCCGATCGGCGCGCCGGTCGAGTCCTTGAGGTCGCCCAGCATGCTGTCGTACGAGCTGACGCCTACCGCGACGTACACGATCCGATCGATCGCAACGCTGCGTTTGTTCGAGCGCAGCGGCGGAACGACCGCATTTTCCTTCGCAATCCCGGCAGTGCGATTGTAACGCAGCGTTTCCATCGTCGCCTTGACCAGCGACGTGTGTTTCAGGTCGATGCGCGAGAGCGTCCCCCAGCCGTCGACGCCCTTCGCGCTGACGACGTACAGGTAACGCCCGCTGGGGGAGAGCGCCAGGGCGTTCGGGTACCACGCGGTCGGGATCAACCCGTAACGGTAGCGGGTGGACGTCCGGGCGTCGAGAACCGCCACCGCGTTCAAGCCTGCCAGCGCCACGTAGAGTCGCTTTCCGTCGCGGCTGAGCGCTTCGGCGCTCGGTTGGGCGCCGTAGGGGGCGTCGGGAAAGAGGCGCAAGTCCAACCCGCGAACGACGCGCGCGCCGTTGGGCGTCAACGCGACGACGGCGACGCGGTCGACGTTGGCCAGGGCTACGTACGCGAGTCGTCCGTCGCGACGCATGGCAATTGCCGCCGGCGCGGCCCCGCCGACGATGCGCGAACCGTCGGGCGCCGGATCCATTGGCAGCATCCACGGATCGGCGCCGGCACCCGACCCCGGACCGACGTTCAACACCGCTAGCGACGACGACCGGCCCGATTCGAACGCCGGGTCGGCGAACTGCGGCATCGCCGCAGCGGGAGCGAGCACGCGATACACGCCCAGCCCGGCGGAACTCACCAGCACTCGTTTGCCGGCGGCGGCGACGTCGACCGGAAAATCGCCTACCGGAAAGCTTCCACTCACCGAGCGCGACGCGACGTCGATGGCGGTAATCGAGTTTTCGAGGTTGTCGGCGACGTACGCGACGCCCGATTCGACGGCAATCCCGGCGGGAAACGGCCGGCTCCCCCCAGGCCGCGGCAGAGCGATGGCACCGTCGGGCACGAGTCCTCCGCCGGACCCCAGTTCGAAGACGCGTACGCTGCCGTGGACTCCATCGGAAGCCAGGACGAGCGTGGCCGCCGGATCGCGTGGGTCGCGCAGCGCGGCCACCCCGACGAAGAATGCGACGGACGGGTCGCGGTACGTGCTCGCGAGCTTCATCGTTGCGGTGTCGACCACGGCCAGCGAATACCCCGAAACGGGCGATACTTCGCCGAGCGGGGCGGCCGCGGGCCCCCCCCGCTCGTCGTCGTTGCTGACGATTGCGAAACGGCCGTCCGGCGAGAGCGCCATGCCCAACGGATTGGTGCCGACGAAGACGGTTCGGCCGGCCGGCGATGCGATCCGGCCGTTCGGCAAAATGGCGGTAGTGGGATGCACGGCATCCGCTCCGGCGGGCCGTTCGCCGGCCGGCGCCGAGTACACGATCAACGGCGGGGGACGATGCGCGGCGCCGAGCAAAGCGGCGGCAAGCGCCGCCGCTACGATTAGTCTGCACGACACGGGAGGGTAGGCTTACGAACGCGGACTGCGCGGACCCTGCTCAGCCGTCTCTCAGCAACCCGGAAAGACGCCGGCCGGTATTCACGAAACCAAGACGTGTGAGCGCTCTTCCAAGCATCCTCGCGGTCTCAACCGCGGTGCCTCCGTTTCTCCTGGAGCAAGGCGACGTAACGCGGCGCGTCAGCATCGCATTGGGACCGCGCTCGCCCGAAATCGTGCGCCTCCTGCCGATGTTCGGCAACACCGGCATCGGCCGGCGTTATTCGTGCGTTCCGATCGATTGGTACGAAGAGCCGCACGGCTGGCCGGAACGCAATCGCATCTATCTCGAGTCGGCGCTCGCTCTGCTCGAAGAGGCGACCCGCGCGGCGCTGGTCAAGGCCGGCCGGCTGCCCGAAGAAATCGACTCGATCGTCGTCGTGTCGACGACCGGAATCGCCACGCCGAGTCTGGACGCGCTGCTGATGGAACGAATGGGATTGCGCCGAACCGTGCGCCGCTTACCAATCTTCGGCCTCGGCTGCGCGGGCGGAACCATCGGCCTCGCGCGCGCTGCGTCGATGGCCCAAAGCGAACCGGGGAAGCTGGTGCTTTTTCTCGTGGTGGAGTTGTGCGCGCTCTCGTTCCGGCGGGACGATTTCACGAAAAGCAACATCGTGGCGACGGCGTTGTTCGGCGACGGCGCGGCGGCAGCGTTGCTGTGCTGTCAGCCCGGTGGTCCGGCGGTCGTTGCGGGCGGCGAATACACCTGGCCCGGGAGCCTCGACGTTATGGGTTGGGACGTGACCGACGACAGTCTGAAGGCGATTTTCTCGCGCGACATTCCGAACCTCGTGTCGACCCACCTCCACGACGTAGTCGTTGCCTTTCTGGCGGACCGCGGACTGACGCTGGGCGACGTCGACCGGTTCGTCTGTCACCCGGGCGGCGCCAAAGTCATCGAAGCCCTCGAAACCGCCTACGAACTCGAACCGGGAACGCTTACCGACGCGCGCGACGTCTTGCGCGAGTACGGAAATATGTCGGCGGCGACGGTGATGTTCGTGCTCGAGCGCGCCCTCAACGGCACGTCGCCGCCCTGGCGGCGCGCGTTAGTCAGCGCGCTCGGTCCGGGTTTCACCGCCGGGTTCACGCTCCTCGAACGCGCGCCGTGAACGTCCTGTGGCTCGTGCTCGCGCTCGTCGTCCTGCAGCGCGTTGCCGAGTTGTCGTACGCGCAACGCAACACGGCGCGCCTGCTCGAGCGCGGGGGCGTGGAGGTGGGCGCGTCGCACTATCCGCTCGTCGTGCTGCTGCACGCGGCCTGGCTGATCGCCATGGCGGTTTTGATTCCGCCCGCCGCGGTGCCGAACTGGTGGCTGATCGGCGTTTACGCCGGGTTGCAAGGGCTGCGGCTCTGGACCGTCGTCAGCCTGGGGCCCTATTGGACGACGCGCGTGATCGCCGTGGCGGACGCGCCGCTCGTCCGGCGCGGTCCGTATCGCTACTTCCGCCATCCGAACTACGCGATCGTGTGCGCGGAGATCGCCGTTTTGCCGTTAGCCTTCGGCGCGGTCGAAATCGCGATCGTTTTTTCGATCCTCAACGCAGCGCTGCTTTCTTGGCGAATTCGGATCGAGGATCGCTCGCTAATCCAGCGCCCTTAAAAAAGACCCTTTTGCACGGCGCCGGCCGTTAGAGTTTTCGCAGCGCGCGCCCGAGCCGGACGACGCCTTCGGCAGCCTCGTCGAGAGCGAGGTGTCCGAACGACAGACGCAACGCCGGCGGACCGCTGCGCGTCGGATAGAACGGCTCCGCGGGCATCACGAGCACGCCTTCGCGAGCGCATGCGTCGAAGGCGGCCTGGGTGGAAATCCGCGCGGGTAACGGCAGCCAGACGTTCACGCCGGCGGCGGGCGAGAGCACCGAGGTCCACCCGACGGCGCGCGTCAGCGCATCCACGAACGCGTCGCGACGCTCCCGGTACAGCCCCCGCGCGGAACGCAAATGCCGCGCGTACGCAGGACCGTCCATGAAACGCCAGAGGGCGCGCTGCGTCAAGGTCGACGTGAAGACGTCGGCCCGGACTTTGGCCGCTTCGAGCGCTTGCGCCAGTCCGCTCTTGGCATAGAGATAGCCGATGCGCAAGGCGGGAAATATCGATTTCGAAAGGCTTTCCATCAAGATGACGCGCCCGTCCGTATCGTAGGCCGCAAGCGGCGGCGGCGCCGGCGAATCGTAGGTGAGTGCGGATCCCGTTTGGTCTTCGAGCACGACGACGTCGTAGCGGCGGGCGAGTGCGACGATCTGCTTGGCGCGGCGCGCCGGCAAGACCGCGCCGGTGGGATTTTGGGCGATCGGATTGACGTAGAACAGCCGCGGGCGATATTCGGAAAAAACGCGTTCGACGTCGTCGGCACGGACGCCGTCTTCATCGCCGCGGACTTCAACGTACGTAACGCCGCGTGCGTCGAAGACGCCGAGCGTCCCGGAGTACGTCGGGCTTTCCGCGGCGACGACGCTGCGCTCCTCGAGCAGCACCGTGGCGACGATGTCGGCGGCCTGTTGCGCGCCGGAGCAAACCACGACGTCGCCGGCGTCGGCCGCGCACCCGCGCCGGCGCAGGAGCCCGGCGAGGGTCGCGCAGAGGTCGGCGTCGCCGGTCGACGAGCGGTATTGCATCAGCTCGGGCGGATCGTCGAGCAGCGTTCGGTGAAACGCGCGTCCAAAATCGTGCAGCGGAAACGTTTCCGGCGCGGGATGACCGGTCGATAGCGCAATCGCTCCGGGCGCCGTGGCGCGGGCGAGCAGCTCCATCACGCCTTCGAGTCGCTGCGCGCGCGCGAACCGGCCGGCCTCTGGCTCCCAGCGGCGGGCGAACGGCACGCTGCGATCCGGCGGCGCGACGACGAAGGTTCCCTTTCCGACTCGCGAAACGACGCGGCCGCGCGCGGCCAGCAGTTCGTACGCCTGCGAAACGGTCACCAGCGCGCACCTCAGGTCGCGGCTCAGCGCACGCATCGCGGGAAGGCGTTCGCCGGGTTTGACGCGCTCGCTCTCGATCGCTTCGACCAGGCGGTCCGCGAGTTGAACGTAGAGCGGACGCGGATCGGCCGGATCGAGCGCGAGCGCCGCCGCCAGGCTACTTCTTGTCGAGCCGGTAGCCAATGCCGCGCACGCTTGAGATTTCGAGCGGCGCGTGAATTCTCGCGAGCTTCTTGCGAAGCGCCGCCACGTGAACGTCGACCACCCGGGTCGGAACGCCCGATTTATCGTTCCAAACGCACTCGAGAATCTGCGCCCGCGTCAACAGACGGCCGTTGGCTTCGCCCAGAAACCACATGAGCCGAAATTCCAGCGCCGTCAGCGTGATGCGGCTTCCGTTGTTGGAAAGCGTGTGGAAGTCGCGCTCCAGACGCGACGATCCCAAATCGAGCATATTCGAGTCGACCGCATGGGCCGCGATCTTCTCGCGCCGCCGCAGGAACGATGCGACCCGCGCCACGAGTTCGTTTCCCGATACGGGTTTGACCATGTAGTCGTCGGCGCCCAGGCCGAGACCGAGCAAGATATCCTGTTCGCGTGAATGGCCGCTGACCATGAGGATGAAGGCCGGGTTCGAGTTGGCCAGCGAGGCGCACACGTCGAATCCGGAAAGGTCCGGCAGGCCGACGTCGAGGACGACGACGTCGGGTCTGAAAGAGTCGGCCAACTCGAGGCCGTGGGAGCCGTGGGCGGTTACCTTTACCTCGTAACCGGCTTCTTCGAGCGCGCTGCGTTCGAGGTTGGCGACTTCGTCGTCATCCTCGATGACCAGGATACGGCCTAATGCCATGCGCGCCTTTCCGGCCGCGAATCACACGCCCGCGGCAAGATCCTCTTCCTCGTTCTTTACGAGCGTCCGGCGGGCGGTGCCTTCGTCGACGGCGGCCGTCGCGACCGCCTTCGCGACCGCGCTCACGACGCGCACGTCGAAAACGCTCGGGATGATGTACTCGGGATTTCGTTCGTCCTCGCCGACGATCTCGGCGATGGCGAACGCGGCCGCCAGCTTCATGCGTTCGGTGATGCGCCGGGCGCGAACGTCCAACGCGCCGCGAAAGATTCCGGGGAACGCGAGCAAGTTATTGACCTGATTGGGAAAGTCCGAACGCCCGGTCGCCACCACCGCGGCGACCGGCGCGGCCACGTCGGGCATAATCTCCGGAGTCGGATTCGCCATCGCGAAAACGATCGGATCTCGAGCCATTCGTGCGATGTGCTCCGGGGCCAGAATTCCCGGAGCCGACACGCCGACGAAGACGTCGGCTCCTACCAAAACCTCGGCCAAGGTTCCGCGCCGGTTCTCGCGGTTACAGTGTTCGGCCAGCCAGCGCCAGTGCGGGTTCTCGTATCGGTCTTCGCGGTTGAGCGCGCCGCCGCGATCGACCGGAATGACGTCGCTCACGCCCGCCTCGAGCAGCATTTTGATCGTCGCCATGCCCGCCGCACCGCTTCCGGCCACCACCACGCGCAAGTCGGCCAGAGACTTTCCGACGACTTGCGCGGCGTTGATCAGCGCCGCCAGAATCACCACGGCCGTGCCGTGTTGGTCGTCGTGCATCACCGGAATGTCGAGCGCTTCGATCAAGCGCTGCTCGACTTCGAAGCACCGCGGGGCGCTGATGTCTTCCAAGTTGATTCCGCCGAAGACGGGAGCGATTCGGATCACGGTTTCCACGATCTCGTCCACGTCCTTCGTATCGAGACAGATCGGGAAAGCGTCGATGTCCGCGAACTGCCGAAACAGCATCACCTTGCCTTCCATAACGGGAAGCGCGCCCAACGGGCCGATGTCTCCGAGTCCCAGGACCGCGGTGCCGTCGGTAACGACCGCGACGCTATTGCGCTTGATCGTCAATTGAAAGGCTTTACTCGGATCGGCGGCGATCGCCATCGAGACGCGGGCTACGCCGGGCGTGTAAACGGTCGAAAGGTCTTGCCGGTTCTTCATCGGCATTTTGGGTTCGACCCGAATTTTGCCGCCGATGTGCGCCAGAAACGTGGAGTCGGAGACGAAGACGATTCGGGCGCCCTCGATCGCTTCGACCGCGACGCGAACTTCGTCGGCAATCCCCTCCGACCCGACGTTGATCGTGACGTCGCGCATCGTGTGGGTCTTGCTCAGCGAGTGCATGTCGACGGCAACGATTGTTCCGCCGGCATCGCCGATCGCGTTGGTGAGAATGCCGAACGCGCCGGGCTCGTTCGGCATCTCGATCCGCATGATGATGGTAAAACTGATCCCGGGCCCTGCCATGCGCTGATTCCCCCTGCGTGCTGCGTTAGTTTCCGCTGATCGTCATTTCGGCGACTCGAAAGGACGGCGAGACGATCGCGCCGTCGAATCGCAGATCGCCGGCCACGCCGTCGATCGCGGCCAACATCTCCGCATACTCACCGGCAATCGTAAACTCGTCGATCGGATAGGCAATTTCGCCGTCGCGGATGAAAAAACCGTGCGCCCCGCGGCTATACGTCCCGGAGGCGTGCTCGGTGGCAAAGCCGATCGTGTCGAGGACGAGGACGCCGGTCGGCGTCGAAGCGATCAGCTCGTCCAGCGTCATCGTGCCGGGTTCCAGGTACAAATTGTTCGCACACACGCCGCTGCCGCTGGCGTTGCCGGTGCTGGCCGCACCGAGCTTGCGAGCGTAGTACGAATCGAACAGAAACGTACGCAGGACCCCTGCCTCGAAGACGGTCGTCCGGCGCGTCGCGACCCCTTCACCGTCAAACGGCGCGCTGCCGAGCATCCCGGCGAGCCGGCCGTCGTCGACGATGTTGACCAGCGGACTTCCGACTTGCGTTCCGGTACGGCCGACCAGCCACGAATTTCCGGCCGCCACGTTCGCCGCCGATACGGCCGCGAACACGTCGTCCAGGATGCTCGATGCGACGTCGCGTTCGAAGATGACCGGGACGCGCATCGTCGCCGGCTTACGCGCGCCGAACATCGCGACCGCGCGGCCGACGGCCGTTTCGGCCACGGCCTCGGCGGCTTCCAGGCGATCGAAATGCCGCGCCGCGGTCCCGTAGTGTGCCGTGCGCTTCGTCGCTCCGTCGGCGGCGACCGGTCCGGTCGACCGGGTCGCGCGGCTGGAACGATACGCAGCCGCAAAACCGGCCGAGTTGGCGAGCGCCGTAACCGAAGTCGCGTCGCTGTAGTGCGATCCGTTCGAGTTCACGATGCGCGGATCGGCTTGGCGAATCAAGCGCTCCAGGAACAACGTTTCTTCAACCTTCCAATCGCCGTCGCGCGTCTCGATCGCGGCGTCGTAAAGATCCAACTCAGGCAGATCGAGGGCGAAGGCATCGGGCAGGCCGGCGAACTCGTCGGGCGCGACGGCGGCCGCTTGCGCGATCGTTCGCTCGATCGCGGCGCGCAATCCACCGGGGGACAGGTCCGACGTGGTGAGCGACGCTTTGCGGCCGTCGACGAACAGCCGCACGTGCAGACTCTTGGCGATCGCTCGCTCGAGCTTCGAAACGACGTTTTCACGCCCTTCGGCGTGAAAGCGCCGAGCGACGGAAAGGGTCGCCTCGGCCGCTCCGGCGCCGGCGGTGCGGGCGAGCGCGACCGCGCCTACGGCCGTCTCTAAGGCCGCTGATTCATCCATCGTGTTGCGTCCCGCCGACGGTGATCGAAGAAATCTTCACGGTCGGCATGCCGACGCCGACCGGCACGTACTGACCGCCCTTTCCGCACGTATAGTGGCGGCGAGCGATCCGGCTGTCGTTTCCGACCGCCGTGACTTTGGTCATCGCTTCGGGCCCGTTCCCCACGATCGTCGCGTTCTTCACGGGCGCGGTGACCTTGCCGTTTTCGATCAAATATCCCTCGCCCACCATGAAGACGAAATCGCCCTTGCTAATCTCTACTTGTCCGCCGGCAAACGACTTGGCATAGATGCCGCGCTGCGTGGAAGCGAGAATCTCGTCGACGCTGGACGCTCCGTCGGGCATGTAGGTGTTGCACATTCGCGGTTGCGGAAGGAAGCGGAACGATTGACGGCGCCCGCTGCCGGTCGACTCGGTCCCCATCAGACGGGCGTTGAGCACGTCCTGCATGTATCCTCGGAGCACGCCGTTTTCCACGAGCACTTTGTGCTGACCGGGGACGCCCTCGTCGTCGACGTTCACGCTGCCGCGCTCTTCGGGAAGATTTCCGTCGTCGAAGATGGTCACGAGTTTGCTAGCGACGAGCTCGCCGACGCGACCGCTGTAGAGCGACGTGCCGCGCCGGTTGAAGTCGCTTTCCAAGCCGTGTCCGACGGCTTCGTGAAGCAGGACCCCGCCGCCGCCGGCGCCGACGACCATCGCCATTTCGCCGGCGGGCGCCGGAACGGCCGTTACGTTGACCGTCGCGATTCGCGCGGCGTCTTGGGCTAACGCTTCGGGCGAATGTTCGTCGAAGAAGGCGATCGACGTGCGGCCTCCGTCGGCGGCGTAGCCCGATCCACGCTCGCGTCCGTCGCTGGCTACGGCCTGCACGCCCAGGGTGATCATCGGGCGCCGGTCGGTGACGAAGCGTCCGTCGCTGGTTGCAATCCAAACTTCTTGGAGTTCGTCGGTCACGTGAGCGTTGACCGCGACGACTCGCGGGTCGAAACGGCGGCCCGCGACGTCGGCGCGCTCGAGCAGCGCCACGTATCGGCCGGCATCGGCCTCACCGTTTCGATCGCGGCTGTAAAACGAGGGGACCGGCGCCGCGTGCAGATCGGGGCCGCGCACCTGGCCGCCGGGCGCTCCCCGCGCGATCAAGGAAGCGGCTTCGGCCGCCTCCGACAGCGCTTCGAAACTCAGATCGTCGGAGTAAGCGTAGCCGGCCGACTCGCCGGCAACGACGCGAATTCCCACGCCGAGGGTCACGCCGTACGCGCTTTCATGAATTCGCCCGTCCTGAAGGCGGAACGACTGCGCGCTCCGCCGTTCGCAAAAGACGTCGGCAAAGTCGCCCCCGCGCCGCAGCGCGCGACCGATTAAGCGCGAAAGCGTGGACTCGTCGAGCATCCCGCTTGATAGGGCGCAGGGGAGGGAAACTCCGCTAAGCGCCCCTTAAAGAACCCTAAAATTGGACGAGCCCGTCGATTGCGCGAACGATCGCCGCGTCCGGGTCTCCCGGCGAGCCGTTGACCAGAAAGGCAAAGACGACGCGCCCGTGGTGGGCCGTCACCGCATATCCGGCCAACGACGAGACGCCGGTGATATGCCCGCTCTTGGCGCGGACGCGACCCAGCGCGGTGGTGAAATCGTAATCTGCGAGCGTCCCTTGACGGCCCCCCAGCGGCAACAATCCGTAGAGCGAAGCGTCGCCGCCGCGGGCCTGCGCGTCGGCGAGAATTCGCGCCAGCGTCACGGCCGCGATCCGGTTGCCGGCCGATAGCCCGCTGCCGTCCTCGAGCCGAAAGCCGGGGACCGGAATGCCGCGCTCGCTAAGGAACGCGCGTTCGACGGCTAAGCCGCCGGCATCGTCCGCGGCCCCCGCGCCCTCGCCTCCCAGCGTGCGCAGAAGCTGCTCCGCGTAATGATTGTCGGAAAAAACCAGCATGTGGCGTTCCAAGACGCGCAGGGGGGCCGACGCGTGATCCCAGAGCACGATGGAATCGAGCGGCGCCGGGGAGACGGCCGGCGGGTCGGCCGTCGAGATTCCGAAGCCGCGCACGAGACGTTGCACGACCGCCGCGGCGTAGCGCGGCACGTCGCGCACCGGCGTCCAAAAGTGCTCCTCGACGTTTCCCACGGTTTTGCGCGATTCGATCGTATCGCCGTCGACCGACAAGGCATTGATCGGCGCGGCGTAGTCCTGGTTCGCATCGTCTGCGTCCCAGTGCGGATTGCGCGGCGGTCCTCCCATTGCCGTGGGGTCGACGGCGACGCCGCCGCGGATCGAACGGAGACCGGCGCGCGCGAGCGAACCGACTCCCGCTCGCAGATCCGCGGTCTGCAACGACGGGTCGCCCGAACCCCCGAGCCAAAGGTTTCCGCTTAGCGATCCGGCCGGATCGATCGCCGATCGGCCGGCGAAAATCGTATGGTAACGAAACGCGGGTCCCAAGACGTCGAGCGCCGATGCCGCCACCACCAGCTTTGCGACGCTCGCCGGCGCGACCGCACGGTCGGCTCGTTCGGCGTACGCAACGCGTCCGTCGTTCCCAAGCACGACCAGACTCCATCGATCGGCGCCGGCGAGCGCCGGTGCGAACGCGCGGCGCATCGTCGCGCGCAAGCGCACGATCTGCGCGTCGCTCCACGGCACGGCCGCAATCGCGGGAGGGGCGGCTCGGCGTTCGACGGCGACCGGCGTGACGACCGGACGCGCCGTTTGCCGGCGGCCTAGTGCCCATACGACCGACAACGCGGCGACGGCCAGGATGACGAGTGCGAAGAATCGCCGCCTAAGACCGCGAGAGCGCCTCGATCTTCTCCTGAAGTTTCCGCTGCTCTTCACGTAAGCCATCGATATCGTTTCGCATTCCATTGACTTGGGCGGGAATTTTCAACGTTTCGCGCACGCGGATCGCGGCTTCCAGGGCGTCGCGCCGCGTGCGGCCGTCGAAGGCCGACTGCGCCAGCCGCTCGAGGGCCGGCAGCAGGCGCGCGTCGCCGAGCTTTTCGGCCGCACCGAGCGCCGCAATCTGAACCAGGAACGCCGAATCGTCGAGCAGGTCCTCGAGAGCCCGAACCGCCCGCGTCCGGTCTTCCTCGACGAGTTCGCCGATCCGTCCCACGGCGACGGCCGCCGCCCGCCGCAGGCCGTCGTCGCGCTCGGGCCGCGTCGCCGCCAACACCAGCGCAAACGCGCGCGCATCGGCGAGTTCGGCCAACCCGCGAACCGCGCCGCCCTCGACGATTCCGTTCCAGGTGCGCTCCTCGACGGCCGCCGCTAGAACGTCGAAGGCCCGTGGATCGCGCGTCTTGCCGAGCGACTCGAGCGCCGCGGCGCGCACGAAGTACGACCCGTCGCGCGTTGCCGCCGGAACCAATGCGGCGGCCGCTTCGGCGTCCCGAAAGTTGCCGAGCGCGGCCGCCGCCGCGCGGCGAACCTTCGGGTGCGAATGCGTCAGCGCGCCGACCAGAATGCGCCGCGCCCAAGGAGCGTGCGTCTCGCCGATCGCGGCGGCCGCTTGGGCGAGAACGCCCCAGAACGGTTCGTCGGCGAAGGCCGCATTCAACGCCTCGACCGCCGCGTGCGTGCCGTCTTTGGCGAGCTCGCGCGCCGCGCGAATGCGCGCGACCACATCGGGATCGCCGCGCAAACCGGCAACGGCGTAATCCGTGCCGAGCTTGTACGTCACGTCGGACAGCACGAACGCGCCCGGGTCGAAGCGAATCAGCTTCGGCTCGAAATCCAGCGGAACGGCGATCGTTTCGCGCCCGCGTTCGACCACCGCATGGATGCGACGCTCGCCGGCGACTTCGCCCGCACCCGCGTCGCCGGCGAGCGGCGCCGCAACGCCGGCGGCGAATCCAAGCGTGAGATCGAAACGGTATGCGGGATGGTCCGCGTCGATCGGCTGCTTCTGATCGACGACGACGGTCGCGACCTTTCGCTTTTCGTCCCACGTCGCCGAGACTTCGAGCTCGGGATGTCCGCCGCGAAACACCCACTGATCGAAAAACTCCCGCAGATTTCTTCCGGTCGCCTCCTCGATCGCGCGGATGAAATCGATCGTCTCGACGTTGCGCTGCGCGTTGCGCTCGACGTAACGGCGAATCGACCGCCAAAAGCGCGCATCGCCCAGTTCGCCGCGCAGCATGTGAAGCACGGCCGCGCCCTTCTGATAGAGGTGCCGATCGAAGATTTCGATTGGGTCGCGGAACCGGTTGTACACGATCGGGCGCCGGTATCGATCCGCATCCTCCTCGAGGTACGCTGCCACGCACTCGAAGACGCCGTAGAGATACTCGTCGTAACCGAGATCCGCCTCGAGCCAAACGGTCTCGAAGAACGTCGCGAAGCCCTCGTTGAGCCACGCGTGCGACCAATCGCGGCAGGTGAGCAGATCGCCGAACCACTGGTGCGCCAACTCGTGCGAAACCAGCGGATCGCTGGAGAAATCGAGGTGCGCGGTCGCATCGTGCAGGGTGCGATCGGTCTGCGTGGTCGCCGAGGTATTTTCCATTCCCCCGAAGATAAAATCGCCGACCGCGATTTGCGAATATCGGGCGTACGGGTACGGCGCACCGGTGCGAGCCTCGAACGTCTCGAGCATCTTGGGCGTTTTCCCGAACGCGCGCTCGCCGTCGGCCTCGCGGCCCGGCAACACGTAGTAGAACACCGGCACGCGCTTCGCACCGGCGGTCCCCTGCGCGACTTCGACGAACGGGCCCGCGACCATGGTCGTAAGGTAGGTGCTATGCGGAACGTCTTGCCGATAGCGGAATACCGTGCGATCCCCCTCGTCTCTTCGCTCGACCAGTTCGCCGTTACCCAATGCGAACGTTCCCTTCGCAACGGTGATGGTCGCCGACGTTCGCTGCTTCTCGTGCGGATAGTCCAAACATGGAAACCAGTAGCGCGCGTTTTCGTCTTGACTCTGCGTCCAAGCGTGCAGGACTTTATCCGGCTGGGCCGCGGTCGGTTTGACGAAAAACAGGCCGTGCCGCGGCTTCGAAACGCGATAGCGAACCGAAAACGTCGTGCGTTCGCCCGCGAGAAGCGGCGGCTCGAACTCGATTTCGAGCTTTCCGTTGCGGCGCGCGAAGCGCTGCGCGGTTCCCCCGCGCTCGACGGCCGAAACGTCGAGATCGACCGCGTCGAGGGCGAGACGAGCCACGTCCTCGTCCAGCGCGCGTACGGTCGTCGTGCAAACGCCTTCCAGCGTCTCCGCCTCAAGGTCGGGTTTGAGATCGAGGTCGATGAGTTCGACCTCGACGGACTTGTCGGGACCGTAATGCGGCCGCGATCCGGGCAGCGCAAAAGCGCGATGATCGTTTCTCTCGTCGCCCAACCTCATGGAACCGGCTCGTTTCGCTCGTCGGCCTGAGTCAACCCCCCGTTCACGTCGAGAACCGCTCCGGTGACGAAGTCTCGCTCGCGAGCGATCAAGAAGCGCACCGCATCCACGACGTCGTCGCAAGTCCCCGGACGTCCCCGCGGGTTATGCGCGGGGCGCTCGAATGCGTCCGTCCGCGATAGCGATTTGTCGCGAATGTCGCCGGGTGCTACGACGTTCACCGTAATGCCGTAGCGCGCTTGCTCGAGCGCCAGGCAGCGGGCAAAAGCGACGACCGCGCTCTTGGCCGCTTGATAGAAACTAAAGCCGCGAAACGGGCGCGTCTCGCCGGAACCGAGCATCGCGAAAAACACGATCCGGCCGAAACGCAGCGACTGCATGCCCGGCAGCACGGCGCGCGCCGCCGCGACGGCGCTGCGGACGTTGCCGTCGAATGCGATTCGATAGTCCTCGCCGGTTAGGCGCTCGAAGCGTTTGAGCACCAGCGGCCCGACGCCGTGGACCAGCGTATCGAACGGCCCCGCGTCGCGCACGAGCCGGTCGAGCTCGGCGCCGACCGCCGCGTCGTCGTCAAGAAAATCGACCCGCGCGGCGACCGCGCGCGCGCCCGCGGACTCGATTGCAGCGACGATCGCGTCGGGCGAAGCCGTTCGATAGGTGAGCGCAACGCAACCGAATCCATCCGACGGCAATGCGGCTGCGACGCCGGCTGCTAAGCCGGCCGCCGCGCCCGTTACCAATCCGCGCCGAATCACACCGTATCCAATGCGGCTGCCGCCCGCCGTCCCCTCCTAGGGACGGCTCGTCGCCTAGTACGCCGCTTGATAGAACGTCCAGTCGAGGTCGAACGCAACGCCTCCGGCGGTGCGCCCGCGGACGCGGACGCGATGATTGCCCATCGCCAGCGGCCACGGCGCCGTAACGAAGAAGTAGCGGCCGTTCCCGCCGATGCCGGCGGTCACGTCGCGGCCGTCGACCGAGGCGCGAAAGCCGCCGGCCTGAATCGGGCGGCTGGTTTGAAACCGGATTTGCGGCGAGTGATTGTAGATCGTTCCGGTCGGCCAGCGGTACGAAAGGGCGACCGGACTCCCAGCCGGAGGATTGGGCCGCACCCCGCGGCCCCCGGCGATCGTTACGGTACTGCTCGCGTCGTTCCAGTCGACGGCCGCGCCCAACGACTGCGCGACGAAACGCAACGGCACCATCGTTCGCGCGCCGACGACGAATGGGGCCACGTCTAACGTCGTGGGCCGACCGTCGACGGTGGCTTGGGTGGACCCGATTCGCAACGAGACGGTGCGGCCCCGGCCGGTCGCGTTGATCAGTCCGTCGGCGTACACGACGCTGGCGCCGAGCCGTTCGAATACGCCGCGCAACGGCACGAACACCCGGCCCGCTTGGACGATCGGCGGCTGGTCGAAGCTCATCGTTTGACCGTCGACGATCACCGTTACGGATTGGGCGCGCGCCGGTTCGGCGCCGCCTCCAGCGGCGAGGGTGATGGCCAGGAACGCTGCAATGACGAATCGGTTCATGCGCGCCTCCTACCCGAGCGCGATTACCGCCAAACGAGATTTGGGGACCGGTGCGGGGTTTCTAAGCGATCCTTAGCGTTCGTCGCCGGACGTTGGTTACGCGCGCGCGGGAGCGACCGGCTGCGACATTTCAGCCTCGATGGCGCGATGGTCGGCGCGCCGCTCGAGCCACCCGATCCACGTGTTGTAGATCATCGGCACGAGGAATAGCGTGAGGATCAGCGAGCTCGCCAGACCACCGATGATCACGGTACCCATAGCTTGCCGCCACTCGCCGCCTTCCGCGAATCCTAACGAGAGCGGAAGCATCCCGAAGATCATCGCACACGTGGTCATCAAAATCGGACGGAAGCGCGTTGCTGCGGCCTGCAGGACGGCGTCGCGGACGCGCATGCCGCGACGGCACAGCGTGTTCGAATAGTCGACGAGCAATATCCCGTTTTTCGACACCAATCCAAACAGCATGACGATGCCGATCATCGAGATAATGTTGAGCGACTGACCGCCATTGGGTTCGATTTTGTGCATGAGGGCGAGGCCGACGATCGCCCCGATGATCGCGAGCGGAACCGAGAACATCACGATCAGCGGCTCGAGGAACGATCCGTACAGAATCACCATGAGCATGTACACGAGCATGAAGGAGGTAATCAGCGCGATGCCCATGTTGGTCAGCGTTTCCATCATGTACTGCGTGTCGCCCTGAGCCGTAAGCGCGACGCCTTCGGGCAGAAAGCCCGGCGCGTGCAGTTTCTTTTCGAGCGGACCGGTGACCGAGCCGAGCGAGTATCCGGGCAGCACGCCGCCGTAAACGTTGACGACCCGCTGCCGGTTCAAGCGCTGGATTTGCACCGGGGCTTTGGTCCAGACGAAATCGGCGATGTCGGCCAGTGGAACGATCGTGCCGTCCTGGGCCCGGACGCGTACCGCCTTGAGGTCGTCGACCGTCGACCGGTATGCGAGCGGAAACTGGACCCGCACGTCGACCAGCCCGTTGTCGGTGCGCACCTTCGTGGCGACGGCCCCGTCGACCGCGAACCGCGCGACCGCGGCGGCGTCGGCCGGAGCCACGCCCAGCACTTCGGATTTCTGGGCGTCGACGTTGACGTTCAAACGCGGCGCGGCCAGTTCGTTGCTCGTTTGCACGTTGACGCTGCCGGGCGTATCGCGTAAAAACTGCGCGACTTTATCGGCGGCCGGGCCGATGGCGTCCTCCGGTCCCGACAGCGAGTAGAAGATCGGCGTGCCCGATCCGCCGCCGCTCTCGCCGGCGACCTGGAACTCCCCTCCGGGCACGAGGTATTTGAGCTTGCGGATCTGATCGATGATCTTGTAGGTGTCCTTCGTGCGTTCGGGGATCGTTTGGGCGTTCAGACGCGCGTAGTTGTCGCCGATCGCCGTACCCCAGCCTTCGGGCTTGCGGCCGACCGTCGAACTGACCGACTGCAGTCCGTCGATCTTCAAGATGCCGCTCTCGAGTTGGCTCACGTATTTCTCGGTGACCATCAACGGCGTGCCCGGCGGGTAGGTTACCGTCATCGAGATCGAGCCGTCTTGGACCGCCGGCACGAAGTCGAAATCGATCGGTCCCAGCAGCAGCAGTAGCCCGCCGACGACGACCGGAATCGCAAACGTGATCGCCGTCAACGTGCGTCCGCGTCCGGTGGCGTAGAACCACTGGCCGAAAAGCCGGAAGACGTTTGCGATCGCGTCGCAGAACCAGTTCCAGCCGCGCTGGAACGCGGGCCGCGAACGCGGCAGGTGCGATTGCCGCATTTCCAACCGGGGGCGCGGCACGTACTTTCGCACGAGCCAGCCGAGACCGTGCCAAAGCGCGGCGAGCGCGAGAAATACGACGTTGACGAATACGGTCGCCATGCCGGCTCCGGCCGCCAGGGTGAGCGCATTGATCACCAGCACGGCGCAAACGAACACCACGAATAGTCCGTGTTCCAGGGCGAACGCCAGCGCGCGGGTCTTATACCAGTTCAGGATGCGGTCGTAGTTTTGCACGAAGAGGTTCAGGATCAGGACGGCGACGACCATGACCGGGATGACCAGACTGAACTCCTTGGGCAGTCCGATAACCTTCCAAGGAATGAAGTACGACACGATCGCGCCCGCCGCCATCCCGGCGATAAACTTCCAGGAGCGCAGCGAATCCAGCCATTTCGGACGCCCCGGGGAACGTTCGCGAACGCTCCACCGCGCCGCCAGCAACGGCGTCAGCGTGAAGGAAACGAACAGCGAGAACAGGGTGGCGATGACGATGACCGCACCGAACTCCTTGAGGTACATGCCGACGATGCCGG
Organism: Candidatus Tumulicola sp.; assembly: GCA_036490465.1. Classification (GTDB taxonomy): domain Bacteria; phylum Vulcanimicrobiota; class Vulcanimicrobiia; order Vulcanimicrobiales; family Vulcanimicrobiaceae; genus Tumulicola. Next base: position 34,962 of record DASXDV010000174.1, read on the forward strand.
GGAGGAACGCGATCGGCAGGAACACCACGACGTCGACCATCGTGATCGCCACCGCCGCGCCCCCGATTTCGCTGCGGCCGTTGATCGCCGCGTCGATCGGATCCTCACCCAGGTCGCGGTGCCGCGTAATGTTCTCCAGGACGACGATCGAGTCGTCGACAAGGATGCCGATGATCAGCGACAGCCCCATGAGCGACATCGTGTCGAGGTGGAAGCCGAACGCATTCATCAAGACGAACGTCGAAAGGATCGAGGTCGGGATCGACACCATGACGACCACCGCGTTGCGCCACAGGTGCAAGAACAGCATCATGACGATCATCGTCAGGAGGACGCCCTCGAAGAGGGACTGCCAAACTCCGTTGAGCGACCGCTGCGTATAGTCGGCGGGAGCGTCGATCTCGTTGAACGTCAGTTCCGGAAACTGTGCTTCGATCTGTTTGACGCGTGCCCGAGCGACCTGAGTCGATTTGATCTCGTCGGCGTTGATGTCGCGGCTCAAACTGACGTAGAGGCGCGGTAAGCCGTTGTAGTGCGAGATCGACGTCGGCTCGACGTGCGAGTCGTACGCATTAGCGACGTCGCCGATCCGCATCGCCCGGCTGGACATTCCGGGAACCGGAAGCGGGATGTTGAGCAGGTCCTGCGAGTTGTTGATCTCGGCATGAACCGAAACGCTGGTTTCCTGCGTCGGCTCGCGCAGGATGCCGCCGGGAAGGTTGGCGTTATTGGCGGCTACGGACGTAAAGATGTCGCGCAACGTGGCGCCGCTGCCCAGCAGCTTCGCCGGAATCGGCTCGACGTGGAATTCGCGATCCGAGGCGCCGTACACGTCGACGGTCTGCACGTTCGGGATCGACTTGAGCAGGGGCTGGACGCGATTGGTGACCAGGTCGGCCAACGCGGTCTGCGACAGCGTCTTAGAACTGACCGCGATATCCAGCAGCGGCTCGGAAGCGCCGTTTTTCGCGACGACGGGCGGATCGAGATCCGTCGGCAAGTAGACGCGAGCCGTATCGACGGCGCTTTGAACGTTGATCGCCGCGATGTTCAGATCGGTGCCGAGCTTGAACTGCACCACGACCGACGCCGAACCTTCCTGCGCGCTCGCCGTCAACTGATCGAGGTTGTCGATGTTGGCGAGCTGGTCTTCGATCGGCTTGACGATCAGCCGCTCCATCTCTTGGGGCGACGCGCCCGGATAGCCGGCAAATACGACTACGATCGGAAACGCCGTGCCCGGCGGATTGTTGCTCCGGCCGATCTTCGAAAAGGCGATCGTCCCAAAAATTGCCAGCGCGATGAAGACCATCGCGGTGATCACGGGACGGCTAATGGAAAAACGCGTCAACCACACGTGGACAGAACCTCAAGCTCGGTAGGCACCATGTTATTAGCTCTACGCGGCGTGCCGGTCCACTGTTTCGCGTGCCCGTAAAACGGCACTCGCTCCGAGCGGCGGCCCGGTCAGCGTACCATGGCCCGCGTGGCCCGGCGGTCAAAAAGGAACCAAAAGGACAACGCCCGCCCGGTGGCCGGATTGGACCTCATGCGCAAGACAGGACTTGAACCTGCACGAGATTGCTCCCGCTAGCCCCTCAAGCTAGTGCGTCTACCAATTCCGCCACTTGCGCGCTGCCGAGGACCGGAACGAACTTCGGTAGTCTAGCCCCTACTGCATGTTCGGGTCAAGCGCGTCTCGCAGACCGTCGCCCATGTAATTGATGGCCAATACGGTAACCAAGATGCACAGGCCCGGGAACACGGCCGCCCACCAAGCGATCTGGAGGTTGGCCTGCGCGTTGGACAGCATGTTGCCCCACGAAGCCGTGGGCGGCTGAATGCCGAGTCCGAGGAAGGACAGGGTGGATTCCAGGACGATCACCCCGGCGACGTCGAGCGTCGCCTGGACGACGATTGGCGCCACCGCGTTGGGGAGCAGATGCCGGAAGATGATCCGGGCGTCGTTGTTCCCGACCGCCCGCGCCGCTTCGGCGAATTCGCGCTCCCGCAGGCTGAGGAACGAGGCCCGAACCAGGCGAGCGACGCCCATCCACGAGAGGGCGCCGATAATTACGACGATGACGCCGAAGTTCAGGGCCGCCTTCGACGAGCTTGCGGCGACGATCGCGGTGAGCACGAGCAGCAACGGCAGGAGCGGGATCGAGAGAAAAACGTCGGTGACCCGCATGATGGCCCAGTCGATCCAGCCGCCGTAGTACCCGGCGATGGCTCCCAAGGTCGAGCCGATGAGGACTTCCATCAAGACGGCAAACAGCCCGACCATCAGCGAGATCCGCGCGCCGAAGAGCAGCCGCGACAGCATGTCGCGCCCAACCTCGTCGGTACCAAGCACGTGGCCGCCGCACGCAGCGGCATCTTGGAAGCACGGCGGAAGCGGGGTTCCTTGCCAGTGGACGTTGTCGATCGCATTGGGGTCCAGGGGCGCGAGCTGTCCGGCAAAGATCGCCGCCGAGACCATTAGCACTAACACGACCAGTCCCGCTACCGCCAGCTTGTGCCGGCGCAGCCGCGTCCAAAACGTGACCCGCGTTATTTGGAGATCGTCGTCGATGGCGGCGGACGGAACCGGAAGGGTGGCGGCCATATTCCTACTCTCTCCTTCCTCAGTCGTACTTCACACGTGGATCGAGCCACGCGTAGACGACGTCGGCCAACAGGTTGGAGAACACGACCAGGAACGCCACCATGATCAGATAGCCCATCAAAAGCGCGATATCGCTCTGCAGCAGCGCGTTGATGAAGAGTCGCCCCGTTCCGGGCCAGGCGAAGATCGTTTCGGTGATGATCGCGCCGGCGAGGACGCCCGGCAGCGAGAGCGCGAGCACGGTAACGACCGGAATCAGTGCGTTTTTGAGACCGTGCTTGAACAGAATCGTGCGGAAATTCAAGCCTTTGGCGGCCGCGGTCCGGATGTAGTCGGTGCCGAGCACTTCCAGCAAGGACGATCGCATGAACCGGCTGTAGAGCGCGAGCGACAGCAGCGACAGCACGATCGTCGGCAGCACCAAGTGCGCCAAGCGATCGCCGAGATCGAACGTGTCGGAGGACGAGATGCCGGCCGACGGCAGCTGAATCTGATACCCGAACGGCAACGGAACGCCGTGCACGGCGAACGCCAGCTGCATCATCAGCGCAAACCAAAACACCGGCATGGACTGACCGAAAAACGCGAGCGTCGTGATCGAATAGTCGACCACCGAATACCGGTACACTGCCGAGACGATGCCCGCGGCGATGCCGATCGCGACCGAAACGACGAACGACGTGAGCATCAATTCGAGGGTCGCCGGAATCCGCTCGACGATCGCCTGAAAAACCGGCTCGGAGTTGCTCGTCGAATATCCCATGTCGCCGGTCAAAACGTGCTGCAGCCATTTCAAGTATTGAATCGGGACGGGCTGGTCCATGCCCAGGTTATGCTTGAGCCGCGCGATATCGGCGGGCGTGATGTGCGGATTGGAGAGGTAGGGCGCAAGCGGGCCACCCGGCATGTTATAGAGGATCGCGTACAGGATGATCGAGATCAGCAACAGCAGCGGAATCGACTGCAGCGTCCGTCGGACTACGTAGGTAAGCAGCTAAGAAAACCTCCGTCGCAAACCGTCCGCACCCCACCGCGGCAAGGTCCTGTTGGCAGCCGGTTCAAAAATGCCTCCCGTCGTCGCGCGGCTTACGCTGCGGCGAGGCGGCCAAGGCCTAGTATCTTTCGCGCCTCGTCGGGGGATGCGATCGCGCGTCCGGCTTCGCGCGCGATCCGCGCCACGCGGGCGACCAGCTCCTCGTTACGCGCCAGCCGCCCCTTACTATAATACAAGTTATCCTCGAGACCGACGCGCACGTGACCGCCCATCGCGATCGCGGCCAGCGCCATCGGCAGTTGGGCGCGACCGATGCCGGCGACCGACCACGTGCAGCCGGACGGCAGATCCGCAACCAAATCACAAAGGTTGGCGACGGTGGCCTCCAACCCGCCGGGAACGCCGAGCACGAGATCGACGTGCTGCGGGAGCGCGAGCAGGCCTTCCCGCGCGAGCCGGCGCGCGTTGGCGAGGTGACCCTTGTCGAAGATTTCCAATTCCGGCCGCACGCCGAATTCGTTCATCTTGCGCAGGATCGCGCGCATGATCGGAAAGCTGTTTTCGAAGATGTCGTCGCCGAAGTTTACGCTTCCGCACGTTAGCGTCGCCATTTCCGGGCGCAGCTGCAAAACGTCCGCGCGCTCCTCCGGCGTCATCCCGATCGCGCCGCCGGTCGAGAACTGCACGATGACGTCGGTGCGGGCACGAATCGCTTCGAAAGCCTGGGCGAAGCGCTCGACCGCATGCGTGTTCGTGCCGTCGTCGTTGCGGCAATGCACGTGGAGGATCGATCCGCCCGCTTCCCGGACGGCGGCCGCCGTCTCCGCGAGCCGGTCGGGCGTGTGTGGAAGGTGCGGTGTCTGATCGAGCGTGATTTCGGCGCCCACCGGAGCGCACGTGATGATCAGCGGCTGCATGGGTTCGCTCTTCTACGCCGCCCGCCGCGCTACTCTGCAGACGCTAAGAGTCTGCCAGATGCCGGTAGGCCCCGGCGACGAGGTCGGAATCCAAACCGAGCCACGCGGCCAAGGCCAGAGCGTCGGCGCTGCCGGCGCCGTCGTCGCGAACCTCGGCGATCGAGTAATCCATCGAATCGGCCAGCGCGGCCAGCGCCGCGTGCAGATCGGCCGCGGGCGGAGCGGCCGCGATTCCGCGCAGCCCCCGCACCGCAAAGTGACGGACGCCGGCCGCCGCCGCGATTCCGCTGAGATGGGTGGCGGCCATGCCGCGCGCGTCGCGATCGCGCAGCCGCTCGAGCAGCGCGACCAGCAACGCTTTACCTTCGGGCGGCGTCGTCGTGCGCGCGAACTCGTCGATCAACACGAGCAGACGCTTGGGGCTGCGAGCGAGCACGTCGCGAACGCGGACGACCTCCTGTGCAAACGACGAAAGCAAGCCGCCGAGCCGCCGTTCGTCGCTGCCGATTCCCAGCCACGCAATCTCGTCGAACAGACCGACCCGTGCTTGCGCGGCGGGGACCGGTAATCCGTAGGCGGCGCAGAGCGCGATGAAACCGCACGTGCGCAGACAGATACTCTTTCCGCCCATGTTCGGACCGGTCAACACCGCGACGTCGTGCAGCTCGACGTCGATCGGAACGAACTCGCGGCCTTCTGCGGCAAGTTCGGCTGCCAACGGAAGAAAACGCCCACCCTCGAAGGCCAGCACCGGCTCGGCGACGACATCGGCCGCGCGACAATCGTGCCGCAGCGTAAAGCACGCCGCGGCGACCAGCACGTCCACCTCGCCCAACGCTGCCGCCGTTACGTCGAGTTCCGCCGCCAGACCGGCAACGACCGCCGAAATATTCTCGCGCACGCGTTCCTCGGCAGCGGCGACCGCGTCGAACGCGGCGTCGCGCGCGGCCAGCGCCGCCAGCGTCGCGGGCTCAAACTCGGGAGCGCACAGCCAATACGTCGGCGCTTCGCGCAGCACGCGTACTCCGGCGGGAAGCGGACCGCCTAGGTCGTCGCGCAGGATCACGAACTCGTCGCCGGTGAGGTCGTCGCGTCCGAGTTCGCGCTCCACGCGTTCCAACCAGCGCTCGCGTTCTTGGTCGAAGCCGGCTTGTTTCTGCTGCAAATTCGAACGCGCGGTCGCCAAATCGGCCGCGTAGGCATCGCTGAGATAGAAGGCCGTTCCGGTTCGTCCTAGCTCGAGAGCCGCGCGCGTCTTGCGAATCGCGCCGCCGGTAATCGGCGCGATTGCAGGCACCTCGCTCAATAGCCCGTCGAGCCGTTCGGCGGCCTCGGCGAAGCGCAGCAGTTCGAGAAAATCCGCATCCTCGAGGATGCCGCCCATCGCCGCGCGGGCAATCGGACCGGCGACGTCGGGAACGTCGCGCAGGCACGCACGCGCGGCGTCCAACGCCGTCTCACCGGTCGCCGCGATTTCGGCAATCGTTCGCGCGCGCGCCAGGGCGGCAGATTCCTTGCCGCGCGCGAACGGACGCAGACCGGCGAACGCCCGCGCGCCATACGCACTGAGGGGCGCCACCGCATCGGCCAGCCATTCGAAACCGAACGCGCTCGCGCTCGGCCCGTCGCACAGAGGAGCCGCCTTCACGCCGCGCGCACTCCGGCGTAAACGTCGAACGTCGGAAGCGCCACGGCGTCGGCCACGGCGCGCGCGAACGCGCGCGGCTCGAAACTGCGCTCGGGTCCGATCGACGCGACGGTAATCGCGATCGGACGCACGGGCCGCTCGCAGCGGATGCGCAATCGCGCGAACGCGTTGAGCGCCGCTTTACCGCCGAGCGCAATTTGGGTCGGATCGCCGACGACGACTTGGCGCGTTTCTTGCGCGGCGATCAGTCCGGCGGCCCGCGTCGCCGTCAACGCGCCCACGACTCGAATCGCCGGTTCCCCCGGATCGAACCGCTCGACCAGCAGGCGGCGCGTCAGCGCGCGCACCGCGTCGACGGCTTCGGGCATGCTTGCGCCGGACGACGCTCCGACGGCAATGACGACCGCACCGCTGCCGCCGGCAATCGCGGCGACGCGATCGACGGCTCCGTCGACGAACGTCGCGTCGCAGCGCGCGCGCAGGAAAGCCACGGCTTCGCGAACGCCCGAAGCGGTCGGCGGACCGATCAGCTCGTACTCCGCCCCGGTCGCGACGGCGGCGTAGGCCAGCGATCCGGCTGCCGTCGCCAGTGACGACCCGGCGAGCACGATCGAAGCCGGCGGCCGCGCGAGCGCCTCGCGAGCGGTCGCGAGCGTGGTTCCGGGATGCAGAAACAGGCGCGGCTTGCGATGTGCGCCGATTGCGTCGAGCGCTTCGCCGTCGCGGCCGACCGACATGATTCCAACGCGCAATCCACGCCGGTACGCCGCCTCGTACAGGGCTCTTGCCGTCACGGTTTTGCCGACGTTTTTTCCGGTGCCGACGACGAACGTTACGTCCGCCCCGGCAGCGCAGACGAGATCGAAGATCGCCGCTCCAACCTGCATGGCTGCGCCGTTCGCGCTACTCGAGGTGGAATGCCTTGAGGGCAACGAATACCAAGCCGGTCAGCATCAGCAAGACTCCGCCCAGCAGCGCGGCGTACCGTTCGGCAAAGGCGCCGAGGCGCTCGCCGAGCGCGAGTCCGGCGGCGGTCGAAAGGACGGAGACGATCGCAATCACCACCAGCGAAATCGCCGGCGAAACTCCGATATACAGGATCGAGAATCCGATCCCCAGCGAATCGAGGCTAATCGAAAGGGAGGCTACCGCCAACCCCCACCCCTTCGAAAGGTCCAACTTGGAGGCGGCCGCAAAATCGCTCCGGCTCTCCTTGATCATGTAGGCGCCCAAGGCGATCAGCGCGACGAAGCCGATATATCCCGCAATGTCACCGAGAAACTTCCCGGCCGCCAAGCCCAACCCGGCGCCGATGAGATTCATCGAGACTTCGGCGCACGCGAAAGCCAATCCGATCCGCCACTTCGTTGCGGCCGGCACGCCGCGCACGCCCACACCGATGCTCACCGCGAACACGTCCAGCGACAAGCTCAGCGCAACGAACGCAATCTTGAGGGCAGCAGTCACGCGATGACGGTTCTCCGCCGGCCGACGAAGAAACACCGCCTCGCGTGCCGGATAGTGGTAGGGTTTCGGTAGATGGTGCCGCGTCCGCTTCCAAGCCCCCTCTTTCTCGCCGCCGCGCTCGTACTGCTCGGTACGATCGTCGGACCGGTGGCCGCGGTGCTGTTCTCGATGTCGCCGGCGGAGGCCGTCGCCACCATCGGAGCGACCGGCGGCGACGCTTTGCGCGTGTCGCTTATCGCGTCGCTCGGCGCCACGCTGGCGGCAACGTTACTCGGCGTTCCGGCCGGGTATTATTTTTCGCGACTGCCGCGCAAACCGCGCGCGATCGCGACCTTTCTGCTCGCGCTTCCCCTAGCGTTTCCGCCGGTGGCTTCGGGGTTGATGCTGATCTACGTTTTCGGAATCCGCTCCGCGCTGGGCCAGTGGCTCGCTTCGCGCGGGCTCGTCGTTCCCGATTCGCTGCTCGGCGTAGGAATCGCCGAGTTCTTCGTTTCGGGCTCGTTCGTCGCCATCGCCGCGACGGCGGCGTTTTCGGCCCTCGATCCGTTATACGAAGACGCGGCGCGAACGCTGGGGGCCGGCGAATGGCGGGTCTTTACGCGGGTCGCGCTGCCCGGCGCCGCCGCCGGCGTGGGCGCCGGCGTCACCTTCGCGTGGCTGCGCGCAATCGGCGAGTACGGGGCGACCAGCATCGTCGCTTTTCATCCCACCTCGCTGCCGGTCGCCCTCTACGTCGCCCTCTCGGCCTCGGGGGTGCGTTCGGCCTTGGCTTTCTGCTACGGATTCATCGTGTTGGCGGCGGCGGCGCTAGCGGGTGCTTGGATTTTGCGCCGCGGCGTCGTAGCACGGCAGTAAGAGTTGCCTGTGAAAAAACTGCCCCCCCGCATCGTCGACCGTTTGCTCGCGCCGGACTCGGCCTTTCAGAAGAAATTCTTCTTTCTCGCCAAGCGCTTCGTGGCCGGCGAAACGATCGAGTCGGCCGTCGCCGCCGTTGCCGAGCTCAACGCCGCCGGGATGGCGGCGTCGCTCGACTTCCTCGGCGAAGACGTGCTCGACGAAAAGGCCGCGCACGCGACGACCGAGACCTACCTGCGGATCCTCGACCGGTTGCGGGAGACGGGCGCCGACTCCAACGTCTCACTGAAGCTCACCGCGATGGGATTGCTCGTAGACGAAGACTTTGCGCTGGAGAACTTGCTGCGGATCGCCGAACGCGCCCGCCTCAATCCCGATCCGTTCGTCCGCATCGACATGGAAGGTTCGGCGGTCACCGAAGCGACGCTGCGCGTGTTCGAACGAGCCTTCAAAACCCACCCGAACGTAGGGATCGTGCTGCAGGCGTACTTGAAGCGCACCGCCGCCGACGTCGAGTCGGCGATCGCCCTGCAGGCTCGCGTTCGGCTGTGCAAGGGCGCCTACAGCGAACCGCCGGCGATTGCGTTCGATTCGATGGCGGAGATCCGCGCAAACTTTCTGCGGCTGGCAACCGAATTGCTGCGGCGCGGAACCTATCCGGCCATCGCCACCCACGATCGCCGGCTGATCGCGGCGATCAAAGAATTCGTGGCGCGCGAAGCGATCGCGCGCGACGCCTTCGAGTTCCAAATGCTGCACGGGTGCCGGCCGGGCGTCCAGCGCGAGCTGGTGAGCGATGGATATCGCGTGCGCGTTTACGTACCTTTCGGAACCCACTGGGCCGGTTATTTCTACCGCCGCGTTCTCGAGCGCCGGGAGAACGCATTGTTCGCGCTATCGTCGGTGTTCTGGCGGTAGGTTCGGATGCGGGCCGTCCTCCAACGCGTCGCGCGGGCGCGCGTGACGGTCGCGCGACGCGTCGTTGCCGAAATCTCCGCCGGGCTGCTCGTGCTGGTCGGCGTCGAGACGGTCGACGACGAGCGCGACGCGGAGTGGCTCGCCGAAAAGGTCGCGGTGCTACGGATATTTCGCGACGACGAAGGCCGGATGAACCGGTCCGTGGCGCAGGCGGGCGGCGCCGTTTTGCTCGTTTCGCAGTTCACCCTGCACGGCGACGCGCGCAAAGGCCGCCGGCCCTCGTTCGTCCGCGCGGCCGCCGGAGATCGCGCGCGCGAGTTATTCGAACGAACCGGTGCGGCGATCGCCGCGCGCGGACTGTCCGTCGCCTACGGAGAGTTCGGTGCCGACATGGACGTCGAACTCGTCAACCAAGGACCCGTTACGATCCTGCTGGATTCCAAGCGTCAGTTTTAGCGTAGCGTCTCGTCGGCGATCCGTTCCACGCGGACGACGCGGTCGCTCTCGATCAAGTGCGCAAGCACGGCGAAACCGCCGCTAACGGCGCCGAATACGGTGAAGTCGCGATCGAGGTGATACTGCGGCGAAAGCGTGACGTAGTACTGCGTCCCGGCCGAATCGCGAATCGGAGCGTTCGTTTTGTCGTCGTAGTTCAAGCCCATCGAAAGCACGTAACTGCGCTGCTCGAGCGGATTTTCTTCGGCTCCAATCGTGAAGCCCGCGTCGCCGTTTCCGTCGTCGTGCGGGTCGCCCGTCTGGACGACGAAGTCGGGTACGATTCGAAACCAGCGATTGCCGTCGTAATAGCCGCCGCCGGCAAGGTTAAGAAAGTTGGCAACCGTCAGCGGCGCCCACTCCGGAAAGAGCGTCACGTAGACGTTTCCCTTGGTGGTGACGATCCGTACGCGCGGGTGGGCCGCCGGCGCGGGAGAGGTCATCGCCGCGGCCGTCGCCGGAAAAAGCGACAAGAACGGCGCGCGTTCCGGCTGCGGCGCGCTCGGCTTTCCGGGCGTCTTCGTCAGGGCGGGAAGCCCGGCCAACGAGTCGGGCTGGATCGCGGGCAGATGCACGAACGCCGGAATCGCCGTCCAATGCTCGGTCGGCGGCTTGCCGGCGAGTGCCTGCAGCGTTTGGGCGGCCTGTTCCGCAACGCGCCACGATGCGTCCGCCAGCAACGGCCGCACGGCGTCTGCGAGAGCCGCGTCCTTGAAGCGGCTCATCGCGCGCGTCGCCTCGATGCGCACGACTTCGTCGGGATCGTGCAGCGCCGACTCCACCACGCCGACTCCCACCGCCGGTGCGAAGCCCCGATAGATCGCCCACATCGCGTGCCGGCGCAGTTCGACGTCGCAATCGGTTCGCAATGCCCAAGACAACGCGACGGCTGCGTCCGCCGCCCGCGGCGCGTTTCGAAACTCTACGAGTGCGACGGCGGCGCGAGATCGAACGATCGGGGAACGGTCGTGGGCAAGTGCTCCCTCAAGAGCGCTTTGGGCGGTGCTTTCGACCCCCGCGAGCCGTTGCGCCGCCTCGTATCGTGCGATCGCGTCGATCGCAGCGACCCGGACTGCGCCCGCCGGATCGGAGACTTTCGTCACCAATGCGGGGGCGTTTTCGCCGGTGGCCAGCAAACCTAAGCCGAAAACGGCCAACGCGCGCACCGGGATGCGCGGATCCGAGAGGTGGGCGGCGAGCAGCGGTTCGCCGGCGGGGAGCTTCGTTCGTCCGATCGCGAGCGCCGCACGCGCGGCAATTCGTGCGTCCGGCGACGCGACCCGGCGCGCCAAAGCCCCGTCGCCCAACGAACGCTTGCTCTCAAGGGTTAGAATCTGAAGATAGGGTTGGGGCGCGGCGGCCGCCGCCCCGACCGTCCAAGTCACGACTAAGGTCGCTATTCCGCTACAGATTACACGCAGCTTTAGCATAGGAAGCCAACCTTCGAGCCCAAACCTGCGTTCTACTATAGTAAAAGCGGACGCATCGAACGGTATCGTCGTCCATCCGACTCGGAACTACCGAGCAAAAAAACAAGGTGAACAATAACATGCCAGGCACCCCCGAACAACCAAAACGCTCCGGCGGAATGTCGGTACGCGAAGCCGGCCAAAAAGGCGGCGAGACCGTCAAGCAAAAGTATGGTGCGGAATTCTACGAACAGATCGGTAAGAAGGGCGGAAAGAAAGGCGGCGAAGCAACGCGCGACCGTTATGGACCGCATTTCTACGAACGCATCGGACAAAAAGGTGGCCAGAAAGTCAAGCAACTCATCGAAGAGGGCAAACGCGCCGCTGCGGCCGCCCGCGAAAAACGCGCGAGCTAAAGCGCCCGGGCGCGCGCCGTTCTTCGGTGCCGCGCTCGCCCTAGCGCTCGTTCCCACGGTCGGGTCGGGGACGGCCGGGGCTTACCCGATTTCGCCGACACCCCTGCCGACGGCGTCGAGCAGTCCCACGCCCGTACCGGCGGGTAACGTGCTGCCCTTCGATTCCAGCATCATCTTCGTGATCGACGAATCGATCTCGTCGAAAAAATCGCACGCCGGACAACTGATCGCCGCCCACTTGAAAGAT
>DASXDV010000185.1:0-19115 GCA_036490465.1 Candidatus Tumulicola sp.
GCGTTGTTTATAACCTGAAACTGAAGGAGTTCGGGCTTACCCTTTGAGTTAAAGGGTACATACGATAACGCGATGAGGTGCTTTCCGTCCCACTGAATCCCGGCGTCTTCTTGAATGTGAGCATTGAGCTTAATAGTCACGAACTTTGATGCGCTGGCCGAAAGCTCAGAGACCCTTTGATTCTCCTTTGGGTTGAGGCCATCAAAAAAGAGATTACCTTTGTCATCGTACGTGCAGAACTGTCCGAAGAACATTCCTTTGTCCTGAAGGATTACAGACTTTCCTGGTTTCGCGCCCCTATAGAGTTCGACATAGCTCGTCTGTCCTGTTATCGCTAAGTCGCCGTTGATTGGATTGATAGCGCAGCCGATAGTTCCGGCCTTTTTCGTGGGAAACTGTGCGACCGGCTTGCTTCCGCCATGGGCGTATTCATAGACGGTTACGGGATCGTAGTTAGTGATAAATACATCGCCCTTACTATCTACGCACTCCCCGACGGCCGAGACAAAGCCCTTTAGAGTTCCGACTAGCTTGCCTTGAGGATACGTGAAAACGAGCACCGTCGAGTAGTTCGTGACGTATAGCAAATCTGCGCTAGCAGCCGCCGGCAACATCCAGGAGCCGGTCGCCTCGTCCACTTGAGGGATACTGCTCGCGGCGCCGACCGCAGGGTTTTGCGTCTGCATTGGATATGAGGCGCACCCACTGCAAACCAGCGCAGCAGCAACAACGTGCACCGTGTGCGAGCGGAGTCGATCAAGCATTGCGAGCCTTCCTTAACTGCGGTCATGTTTTCATTCAGGATTGACCGACGCCGAACCTTCGCTCCTTACAGGCTACCGACCTAGCGACTTTAGCGACTCGACTAAACGGAAAACGAACTCTGTTAGACACGCAGCACCATCGAAGGAAAGGATCATCGTTCATTGGATACACAGCATCATCGAACGAACGGCATCGGCGGGCAGTTAAAATCGCACACCTGGGGGCACTTCAAAACCGCACACTACCCGGTGGGCACTTCAAAACCGCGCACCTGATGTAGAGCCTCGGGCCCGCGAGGGCTGGCAGCGCGAACAGCGTCGCGATGAACGTACTGGACGTGGCCGATCGAAACCGCATTCTAGACCTACTGCGCAAAGGCTGGAGCATCCGGCACGTCGCGCGAGATACCGGGCACCGGCACGAAACGATCCGTCGCTACGGGATCGAGGCCGGGATTCTGGTGCCAAAGCCGGCAAAGTGTACCACCTCGGCCGAAGTGGCCACCGAATCGAAACCGCACACCGAGCCGGAGGTGCCCGCGGCGTCGGTTCAAAAACCGCACACCGCGCCCGAAGTGCCCACCGGGTCGACGCGCAGCACTCATCGCCGCGCGGACCATCTCCGGCCGCGTTGTCGAAGAATTGCGTCGCAGGTCGCTTACGCTCCTCGGGTTCGCTCGATCTTGAGCCAATCGACCGCCGACGAGGCGCGCGCTCGTGCCGTCTCGGTGATCGAAAAGTACGGCAAATCATGCCCCAAGGCGATGGAGATCCTTGCCGGCGGCCTCGAAGGCGTCTTGTCGTTCTATGCGTTTCCCGGCGTGCATCCGCGCAAAGTGTGGTCGTCCAACCCAATCGAGCATCTCAACGGCACGCCGCGCAAACGAGCCAACTTCGCTGGAAAGGTCGAACCGCTTGTCGCGATTTTAACTTGGGTAGTATTTTAACGTTCACAAACGCACGTTTACCGCCGAAGTGCGTTATCCAATAGGGCGGATTACGCAAGCTATAACCGAACATATAACAGTCTGACGCGACCCATCTCGCTACACGGAAGGTTCTAAATGGTTCTATCTCTTTGGCTCCGCGCGTCATGCGCCGCTGCTATCGTTCTACTATTCACAGGTTGCGGCTCATTCTCGCCCAGCACTGAGAACACACCTGGTCTCACGTACCCGGGCGTTCGCGCAGACACGCGCACGGGATCCTGGGTGCTGCCGGAAGCTTCCAGCGAGGACCTCCTGTACGTCACAAACTACTCGTATGTGTCCATCTACAGTTACCCAAAGCTTAAGCTAGTCGGCACTCTCAAAGGTTTTTACTCCGCCGTAGGAGAGTGTGTAGACTCCGCTGGCAACGTCTTTGTTACGAACTCTAATCCAGACGCAGTTTTCGAGTATGCACATGGCGGCGTAAAGCGCATTGCGACTCTCCTAACGAAGAAAGTTGGACCTGTTGGCTGCTCGGTTGATGCCACGACGGGAAATCTCGCGGTCACAGGCTCCGGAGCGCCTTATGACAATCGAATAAACATTTTCAAAAGTGCGCGTGGGCAACCGTACCTCTATAAAGACCCAACGTTTTTCGAACTGCAGTTTTGTGGGTACGATTCAAATGGCAACTTGTTTGTTGATGGCACGACAAACACTTCTGGAAAAGCGGCGCTCGCCGAGCTTCCGAGCGGCAAGTCCACACTTGTCAGTATTCGGCTTAACGTTAAAATAGATGGAAGCGGCGGCATTCAGTGGGATGGACAGTTCCTTGCGGTCGGCGGTTATCGGCCCCCGAAGGGCACGGGAGCGACACCCGTCATCTATAGGTTCGCGATAAAGAAACAACGCGGTAATAGTAAAGGCACCGTGAGATTTGGCAGCCCAGCGTATCAGGTGCTCCAGTTCTATATTTTAACAAACACGGTCCTTGTGCCTAACTGGTATTATCACGATAACGAACAACGGTTTAATGTCCTCACCTACAACTATCCGGCAGGAGGAACGCCTACTGGTACGTTGACGAAGGACCTCGCGCATCCTAGAGGCGTAATCGTCAGTCTTTACTCTGGTTGGTAGACATTAATCCTGGAAGCGCACCAGGCGGCCCAAAAGAAGGAGAAGGCTTTTCTCGGAGCCGGTTACCGTGACGGCGGTTTCGTATTCGCCCTTGCGGACGGTTCGCCGGTCGGCCCCCTGGCATTTCGGTCGCGCGGTTCTGGGATCGTATGCGCCTGATTCACCTCGAAAACCCTCGTTTTGTGTGGCCTTAAAGGGGGCCGCTTTCTCTCGCTCATGTCGTCCCGTTGACATAGTCAACGCGTTCGGCGCGAATGTAGAAATAACGGGCGCGCGGATAAGCTAATCGTTGTGCTTCGTTGTCAGGCCTCCAGATTATGCTGCCGACGAGGGTGATCGCGAGAACGGCCAGCGGCGTCGGAATATTTCTGGGCAACTGCGACCAGCTATAACGTCGGTGGGACGCACTTTCCGGCCGTCACGCGGCAGGTAGCGATGACGGCCGGCGTTGTTCCCGCGGGAAACGGAGATCCCTTCAGCGGCGTCAGGGCGCCGTTGCTGCCAATCTTATAAGCGGAAATGGTGTTGTCGCCGGAGTTGCCCATGTAGAGGAATTTGTCCGACGGATCGACGGCCCCGTAGCAGGGTCCGGCGCCCGCCGCAAACGGCGATCCCTTTACCGCGGTTAGGGTGCCGTCACTTTTGATCGCGTAAGCGGAGATATTCATGGAGCCGTTGTTCGCGACGTAGGCGAACTTGCCGCCCGTATCGATGGTCACGGCACAGGGTCCGGTGCCCGCGCCGAACGGCGACCCTTTGATGGGCTTGAGCGCGCCGCTGCTCGCATTGATGGCATAGGCGGAAACGTTGTTCGAGCCGTAGTTGCTGACGTAGGCAAACTTCGCGCTCGGATCGACGGCGATGCCGAAGGCTTCGCTCCCCGCTCCAAATGGCGATCCCTTCACGGGCGTCAGCGCACCGCTGCTGCCGATCTTATAAGCGGAGATGTTGTTGGACCCGGCGTTCGGCACGTACACGAACTTGCCCGATGAGTCGACGGCGATGTATTCGGCTCCGCTGCCGGCGCCAAACGGCGAGCCCTTCACCTGCGTCAGTGCGCCGGTGCTCTTGATCGTATAGGCCGAAACGCTGCTGACGCTGCTGGTGCCGGCGTTGGCAACGTACGCAAACTTTCCCGTGGGGTCGATCGCCACGCCCGCGGACTGCACACCGCTTTCGAACGGCGAACCTTTGACTTGCTTCAGCGCGCCGCTGGTTGCATCGATCGTAAAGGCGGAGACGTTGCCGGAACCGGCGTTCGACACGTCGGCGAACTTGCCGGCCGGGTCGATCGCAACGCCCGAAGGTGCGGTGCCGGCCGCAAACGGCGACCCCTTCAGCGGGGTGAGCGTGCCATCGGTCTCGATCTTGTACCCGGAGACGTTGGTCGAACCCTCGTTGGCCTCATACGCGAACTCGGCCCCGGCGTCGGGAAAGAGGCCCGGCCGCGTCATTATTCCGGGCCGGCTAGCGCCGTAGCTTGGGAGCATTGAACCAGAACCCTGCGATGCGCCGTTCGAACAGGCGCAAAGCAATGCAATCGTGGCAACGCCCACGGCGCTGAAGGGGGTTGCGGAGGCTCGCATGAGGCGAGGTTCCTTTCGAAGGCGGGTTTTCGTGCGGGGGATTACTTTGGAGCGACGCTGAGAGCCACGCCATGCGGTTGGTCGATGCCCTTGCTGAGAATCTTCGTAGGCTTGCCGCCGGCCGGGTAGTTGTAGACTGGGACGTTGTTCGGCTCGGCATAACCGTAGGGACTCAAATCCGCTCCGATGACGGTTTTGCCCACGATCGCGAATCCAGCCACGTCGTTCGAATCTCCGAGCACCGTCGTTCCAACCTTCTTTCCGCCTGCACCGGTCGTCCGGTAAATCGCCGAATCGTATTCGGCCGGGGAACCAACGCGTTCGTATTGCTGATCGCCGACCGCTACGTACTTGCCGTCCCACACCACGTCGCCCGGGAAGATGACGTGGGCCTTCAGTTGGATGTTTGTGAAGGTTCTCTTACCTTTCGGAAGTTCTGCAAACTGGAATTCTCCCTGTTTCCCCTTCCCGTCGACGAAGAGATTGCCCTTATCGTCGTAACCGCAGAAATACACCTCAGCCATCTTGGGAATGGAATACAATTTGGCACTGCCTTGAGCATGCGTGTAGAGGGCCAGCGTTCCCGGTCCGCTGCCGTATGCTGCGAGATTCGTGACGGCGAGGTTTCCCGTCGTCGGATCGACCGAGCACGAAACGGCGAATTGGTCGAGATCGGCGAGGATGGTGATCGGCTGTGTCCCGCCGTGTTTGTACTCAAAAATGCCGTACTCGACGCTTTCTGCATTATTGACGATCCACACGTCGCCGTGCTTGTCGGAACAGACGCCGTCCGGCCCGGCGAGTCCGCTCAGGGTGCCGACCAGCTTATCCTGCGGATACGAGTACACGGCGACGCTATCGGTATCGTAATTTGAAATGTAGAGCAGGTCTTTCGTCGCCGCGCCGGTCGAGATCCACGACGGCGCGAGGTCGGGGTGCAGCGCTGCGGTGGCCACCGTCGCCGCGCCGCTCGTATTTAGCGTACCTGCGGACAGCCGGTCGAGCCGCGCTTGCGCACCGTCCTGCGGAAAAGGTCCTGACGGCGCCAGCGGTGCCTGGTACCCGCCGTGGCACGCGGCGAGGACGGCTGCAGCTGCGCCAGAGCCCAGGGCGCACCGGAAAAAATTGAGAAAGTTCATACCCATTGCTCCAGTCGTCCGGCCGGGCAGCGGTCTCAGACGCTCTTAGAATGCGCCCGGCACCGGTCAGCGTCTATGCGTGGAACCACTACTTTTGGGTCAACAACCTGCCGAGTTGTAGGCGCGAGCGCACGTCCAGCTTTCGAAGTGCCGCGGAAACGTGTTTCTCAACCGTACGAAGACTGATGTGCAGCGTTTGCGCGATCTCGTCGTTCGAATGGCCGCCGGCGACGAGCTCGGCCACCTCGAGCTCCCGCGGCGAGAGCAACGCCGCAGCGGCATCGGTGCGGCGCACCTCGAGCCGGCGCAGGTCCCGGAGCGCGCCGAGCGTGCGGTAAATTTCGAGGGCCCGCTTCGCGTTGCCGCCGGCTTCGTACGCGCGGGCGGCGAGCCACGGCCACCCGATCGCGTCAAACGTTGCGGCAGCGTCCAGCGCGGACTCTTGCCCGGTGCCGGTCGCGATCCCGCGTTGAGCGGCCAGCGCATCGAAGAGGCCGAGCGTCGCTTTGTTGACGCGGTCGTGGGGGCGCGCCGCCGCTTGGCGCAGACGCGATCGCATCGCGAGGACGTCGCTCTTGAACCCGAACTGCGCGGCTGCTAAGTAGGCGAAGAGAAAGCGGTGCGATCCGGGTAAGACGCTCGCCATGCGCTGGATCCACCCGGCGGCGGCGTCGAGTTCGCTGCGCAGGCCCAACGCCCACGCATAGGGGCCGCCGAGCAAACCCATCGCCAGCTTCATGCCGTGTGCCACGCCGTAATGCAAAAAGGATTCGCAATCGTCGCCCCGCAGCCGCGCATCGTCCCCCGCGCAAATGCCGAGGACGAACTGGGCGGTTTTGACGTGCACGCGAACCGCGTAACTCTGTTCGGGGGCGGCCTCCGCGTCGGCGAGCAGCGTGGCGGCCGTCGCAAAGTCGCCGCGCAGCGCATGCTCGAAGGCGGACGCGGCCGAAGCCAGCGCGACGCCCGGCACGTACTGCGCGCGTCCGGTGGAAAGCGCCGCCGCAAAGTGCTCGCGTGCGGAGTCGATTTTGCCGAGTCCCACGGCGTCGAGCGCGATCTGGCAGTGGGCATGGCGGAGGCGAGAACCGTCGTCGCCGACTCGTCGGGCGGTTTGAAGCGCGCGCTCGGCGCCGGCGCGCCAGCGGTCGACGTCCCCTTGCATGGCGGAAATCTTGAGTCGCGCCACGTACGCCTGCGTCGCCGCGATCGGATCCGCGATTGGGTCGCCGGTTTCGCTGAGGAAGGAGAGCGCGGCCTCGACGTCCAGCGCTGCGACGCAACTGTAGGCAATGCGCGCTCGCAGCAGGTCGAGGGCTTCCGTCGGCAGCTTCGCCGCGAGCGCATCGACGGCGCGATGATACAGCTCGGTAGCCGCCGACGTGTCGCCGGCATTGTGGAGCAGCGCGCCCAACGCCGACGCGTTACTTGCAAAACCTTCTAGCTCGCCGATCTTCCAGTAAAGGTCGCCGGCCCGCCGCAACCGGGCGATTCCGGCGGTCAGCTGGCCGAGTACGCCGAGCGCGACGCCGGCCTTGTGAGTGAGTCCGGCCACCGCTGCGTCGTCGTCCGCACGTGCGGCGAGCGCGCGGTCGTAGTACGAGATCGCGTCGGCTACGGCGCCGATTTCAGCCGCTTGGTCCCCAGCGATCTCGGCGTAGGTGGCTGCGCGCCGCACGTCACCCGCGCGGAACCAATGATGGGCCAACTCGACGCTGGCGGCGGTGCGGTCGTGCCGGCGCTCCAGGTCGACGGCGATAGCTTCGTGCAGCGGGCGTACCCGCTCGGCCAGCAGCTCGTTGTAGAACACTTCCTGCACGAGGGCGTGGCGGAACATCATTTCGCCACGGTGCGTGCGCTGGTCGTAGACCAGACGTAACGAACGAGCGCGTTCGAGCGCGAGCAGCACGTCGTCGCGACGATTGCCGCAGAGCGATACGAGGCGGTCGACGGAGAAACGTTCGCCCAGCACGGCGGCCAGCGACAGAATCTTGCGATAATCTTCGCCGAGGAGCGCGGCCCTCGCAAGCACGGCGCTCCGAATCGAGAGCGGAAGCTCGTGTGTCTCGCTCGGCCCGGTCTCGAGAGCATGCTTGACGAGTTCGTCAGCGAAAAACGGGTTGCCCTGACTGCGCCGCGCAATGTCGGCGAGGGTCGCTGGATCGAGAGCGTTGGGATGAGGCAGCGCGTGTTCGATCAACGCGAGGCTCGAGCGCTCGTCCAGCCGCCCGAGCATCACGTTCGAGACCGACCGTTTTGCGAGCAATGTGGCGAACTCGCTCAGCCGGGGATGGCTCGCGTCGAGTTCGTCGGAGCGATAGGTCGCAACGACCAGCATGCGCCGCTTCGCAATGGGGTCTGCCAGGTACGTCAGAAACCCGAGCGTCGACCGATCCGCCCAGTGAACGTCTTCGATCGTGAGAACGACGGTGCCGCGCAGCGCACAGCGCGCCAGCGCCCCGTCGATGGAATCGAAGAGCGCCCCGGTGGGCAGGGATACCGCCGTCGTATCCGTGTGACGTTCGAAGGTGAGGCGTTGCACGAGGGCGTGGAGTGACGTGTCGAGCTGCGTCGAGCGACGTCGTTCGAGTTTTTGAAGAAGTTCGCGCACCGGCCCGAGCGGCGTTTGAACGAATTCGACGCAGCGGCCGAGGCCGGAAATCGCGCGGCCGCTTTCGACGCTCGCTTGGAAGTGCTGCAGTAAGCGTGATTTGCCAACGCCGGCTTCTCCGGAAATCAGCACGATGCGTCCGTGCCCCTCGCTCGCTTCGCGGCGATATCGTGCGAGGAGCGCTGCCTCGCGATCTCGACCTACGAATCCGTGGCGCAGATCCGCGGCCACCGATTTGAAATTCAACGGTAAAAAAGCCCTGCTCAGAATCGGAAAGGCAAGAGGTTCCTTCCATCTTCGTGGCTAGTGACCTTCGTGCGAGGTCAAACCAAGAGGTTCGCGCGTGCGATCTTGCGCGTCATCGCGAACGCGGTTCGGCGCCTTCGCGCGCGAGTCGCGGCCTTCCTCAGGATTCGGCCGCTGACGCTCCTCCGGTGCGGACTCACCCGTGGGCGCCTCGGATTCGGCAAAAGCGTCTTTCCTTGGCTTGGACAGGATGCGTTTGAGTTTGTCGATCGTGAACGCAGGAGCTCGGTACGCTTATTCTTGCGGTAGCGGAGTCGGGGGTTCGCGCATATCGTCAAATACGGCGCAAGCACCGGCTGCGACCAAGCGCTGCGCGCTGACTACGCCGGCAGAGGCGAAGACAGTCATGCCGGCAGCAACGCCGCTCTCGACTCCGCTACGCGAGGCGGCGAGGAGATACACGTCCGGGAAGGGCTTTCCGCGGGCCACGTCAGTCGCGCTGAACATTTTGCCTTCGAACAGGTCGAGCAGGTCCGTCGAGCCCAGCGTCGTTCTCATCTTATGGTGGTCGCCGCTCGACGTAACGCAGTACGGCGTTGCAAGGTCTGCAATGACCTCGCGAACGCCTTGGATGGCTACCACTCGTTCGCGCAGAGCTTGGAGGCTGCGCTTTCCATAGTCTTCCGCGAATGTTTTCGGGACTGGAGCTCCACGCATTTTGGCGACCAGATCGAGGCACGTTGCCATCGAGCGTCCCACGAATTGCTCGTACATCTCTTCGAGAGAAAAGTCCCATCCCAGCTCGCCCAGCATCTCGGCGAAGACCGCGTTCGCGATCGGCTCGCTATCGACCAGGACGCCATCGCAGTCGAAAATTATGAGATCGAACGCCGGCATCGCCGTTCAAGCTCCCGCTCACGCGAGTTTTCACCCGTACGCTGGAAGTCGTGAAGGGCCAGGTTCGGGAGAAGCCGCCCAAAACGACGCGATCAGCACGTACATTAGCGCTAGCGTCGTTCGTCGTGGCTGCACTGCGCGAGCAGAAGGCATTGCAGGGTGAGAGGCGCATTGGCCGCGGAATGGGGCATGCCACCCACGCCGACTACCCCGACACTTTTGGCTCTCGCTTCTTCGAGCTAGTCCGCCGAAAAAAGCTCGCGAAGGTTCGACTTCACGACCTGCGGCATTCCTTCGCATCGCTCTCGTTAATTGCAGGTGCTGATCTGAAACTGATCTCGGCCGCGCTCGGCCATTCAAGCATTGGGATCACGGCGAACGTCTACATGCATGTCACTCAGTCGCTGGAAGGAGCGCACGCATCAGGTCTCGATTCATTGCTTGGTGACACGGTTGCCGGTGCGCTTGCAGTAGGCTCGGGCCCACAACGGGCCCACGTGACGACGCTACGAACGAAAAAAGCCCGTAAATACGGGCCGGAGTTGGTAGCCCCAGCGGATTCGAACCACTACTCGGGGGTTCCGGCGCAATGCACCCGGCCGTTTTTGCGGCACGCAACCGAAAGGCAACCGTCGCTCGCGCAGAGCCCCAGCATTCGAACCCACACTGCGGGGTCCCGGCCGAAACCGCTAAGTACCGCAAGAGCCCATCGTCCCTCCTCGTTTTATAGCAGCGTTCTAAGAGTTCAGCAATCAAGGATTCAAAGGTCTCTAACGGTGGGCAGTGCTGGCAACCCAAGATGCGCGGGCGCGAACATGGTCGCCGAGATACTCGCCGCCGATCCACATGCCGACGTCCGGATTCGGACCTATTGGCGAATCCTGTTGTGGACTGCGCTACGAACCGGGCATTCGATAGGCCCGACCCTGGACGACTTGCTTGCCGAAACGAGCCTGCCGCGCGACCGTCTGGGAGCGCCGGGGCGCGGGGCTGCCGCGCTCGACGTAAGCTCGTCGTCCATGAGCGGTCAGGATACCACGTCAAGGACCCCAAAAGTAGTGGTTCCACGCATAGACGCGCTGCCGCGGGAGTCGCATCCTTAGGATGCATCGCGTAAAACGAACCTTCTTGTGGTGGAAAGGGGCAGATTCTCATGCAAGTCTCGACACTAGCGTGGAGAACCCTCGGTATTTTCGTAGCTGCGGCTATCCTCGGCGGGTGCGGTGGCGGAATCCCATCGTCCCTTTCGCCGGCTGCTTCGGTTCCATTCGGGAGCCGAGAAAACACGACGAACGCGGCGGCGAGCTTTCGCGGCGTCCCCCGGAGCGCTAACGTCCCGCGATCGTGGATGCTTCCGGAAGCAAAAAGCGAGAAGTTGCTCTACGTTGCCAACTATTTTTCCAACAGGGTCGACGTGTACTCGTACCCTAAGGGAAAACAGGTTGGAATGCTGACGACCGATATCTTCGCTCCGGACGGCATTTGCATCGACAAAAGAAATAACATTTGGATCGTAAACAATGAACCGAACGACGATGCCATCGTCGAGTTCAAGCACGGCGGAACGAGCCCGATTGCAACTCTTAAGGATTCTTCCCAATATCCCGACTCGTGCTCGATCGACCCAGCGACCGGAGACCTCGCCGTCACGAATCACGACACGATCAGCGGCGCCTCCGGTAGCGTTGCGGTGTACTCGCATGCGAAAGGCCTTCCGACACTTTATGCCGATCCCAGCATTGTCAAGATGTTTTTTTGCGGCTACGATGATAAGGGCAACCTGTTTGTCGACGGGACCCCGTACGGCAGCGAGGGTTTTGTGTTCGCCGAATTGCCGAAGGGCAAAAGCGCGCTAAAAAACATCGCGCTAAAGGGCGGCTCGATCAACTTTCCGGGGCAAATTCTGTGGGACGGAAAGTATCTGGCAGTCGGAGATCAAGACTTCAAACCAAAGTACGGCCAACGGCATACGTCGGGAATTTATCGAACGACCGGCGCCGGGGCAAGGATCGTAGGCGCCGTCGCATTGAGAACTTCTCAGGACGTGGCGGGATTTTGGATCGACGGTAACGCGGTCGTTGCACCGGACGTCTTCGATTATTACACGAGCCAGAACCCCGGAAACGTGCTTTTCTTTGACTATCCGGCTGGAGGCAAGCCCTCGGGCAAGCTCAGCAAGGGGTTCTCCGATCCGCTCGGTGTGGCGATCAGCCCGTAGCGGGAAGTGCAACGTTGCGCACATGCTCTTTAGTCGGGCGGCGCTTAGGTCTTTTGCTTTGCGTAGGCTGCACGACTGCGCGGCCTGCCACCGAGGTGAAGACGTGGCAATACCCGTTGCCGGCTGGATGGGATTTCTCGCAGGTTCGGAGGCGACGGTAGCTGTCGGCCAGACTTCGGCATGACGTTCAACATGAGCGCGCTTAGTCACAAACTCTGGCGCGGGCTGCCAAAACGCTAAGCTAGACGTGGCTGGATAACGCTATAGCTTTTTCAGAGCGGTCCATGGCCCCCGATTCGGGCCCTTTCGCCGCTCCTCTACATACACCGCGGACACAAGCATTATGAGAGCCTCTCGCGCAAGCCTCAGAATCGTTATTGCCCGACGCTGAAAGTCGCGTAAGGTTACTCGATACAGCAAGCCCTGAGCGCCGCTGCCAGTGAGGCCGTACGCAGCGACGACTCGGACGAAGCGATGTTCGATGTAGTTGCGTAGTTCGGCCATGCCCTGAGCGTCTGGCTCCGTGACGTCTTTAAACCCTCGCTCCCCGAGGTCGCGCGAAATCCAATAAAGGCCGCGCAACGGTAGATTGTTGGACGCCGTAAATATGACCCGGGGCTCCAGGGGTTGCTTGCCCCAAACCTTCGAGAATGTGACATCGCCGGCCGGCATCTCAAGTTCAAAATAGACGTTGAGGAAGAGCGCGACCTTGTCGAATACCGAATATGCAACACGATAGGCGCTCTTAATGCGCTCGATCCACAAACCGTGCAGCGGTTTGTCACCGGTATCATGATGAGTGATTCGGTCGGAGAAGTGCTGCTCTCGCGCCGTGATGGCCTCGTAGAGCGACCAGCGCGCCGAGCAGAACTCTTGTTTGAGCGTGTCCAAATAACCGAACAGCAACTCTGCCGTTTGGTCATGTGGTGCGATCGGGGGAAGATGGAGATTGTCAACCATAGCTTGTCTAGTCGGTCGGCCCAGGTCGTTGAGCGGATTCACTATGAGCCTCTGCCGCCAGCACCACCCGCGATAAACGCTCTCGGGGATAGCTGGGTCGACCTCGATATCAGGTGGGGCGTCCCCTGGACGCTCGACGAGCCACGATTGCAGCTCAGTACACCTCTTGGACCATCGTTCAATCACCGGAGCATATCCGGTGCTTTCATATGCGGCATCGCGCGCCGTCGCCGCGGCAAACCCCTCCGATGCGGCGACCAGGTATGCATGAATGTCTTCCGAGCGGTAAAGAACCCCACGAAACGCGTCGATACTTTCTGCTCTGGTTCCCAACGCCATGCCGAAGGTCGGAATCAGTGACAGAGCCTTGTCTCGATAGGCAATAGCTTCCAGGCTTCTGCCCAATGTACTGAGTGCATTACCGAGGTTTGTATATAACTGCGCGCGTCGCACCAGGGGCCACCCAGCAAATGACTCATTCGCTACCACTGACCGAAGCGCGAGAATGGCGTTCTTCAATTCAGGCTGTGACCAATCGTGGCTCTGCCGAGCGCCTTTGGACAGTGCAGAAGCATACTTTTCGAGCCATGCATTGCCGGTAAAGAATTGAAGGGTCATTCCTTCGGATGATGCGAGCTGGCGTGTTGCCAGCGAACCGGCCCAGTCGAGTGCCAAATCCAGGCCGTCGCTGCGTTTCAAATCCCCTGCAAGATCGATTAGCGCTCCAAGCGCTGAGAGCGCCTCAGGAGTTTCCAAACGCTCCACGTTGATTGTACCCAGAAGTTTCTCAAGGCGCCCTTCGGCGGCCGAATCATTGGGCGCACTTTCGCGCGTGCTCATCGCCCGTTATGGCCCACCGATACATTCCCTTAGGTCATGGCGGCTCGAACGGCGGCGGTGATCCAAGGGATTCCCCGGTGGCGGCACGGCAACCGAATGGCAACCGCTACGAGTTTGATGCGCGGAAATGCTCTGTGGCATAAGGGTTTTGTTGGTAGCCCCAGCGGGATTCGAACCTACACTCGGGGGTTCCGGGCAGTCCCGCTCGTTACCAAAAAGTGTTGTCTTGTAAGGCTTTTCCGTCACCCGGGCTCCCGACCCGTACCGGCTGAAACCGCCATTTTCTAACCGCTCGGTTAGAAAATGTTAGAAATCGACCGATCATCGTGGCCCCATTTCGCCCTCGGCAAGTGGAACGGGAAGTTTGCCGATGAAGGCGCCTTTCATTTCCATTATTTCGCCCGCCTTCGAACGCTCAGGCAAAACCATTGTTCGAATGCTCAGATCAAGGCGTCTACCCGTTGACGAGTATTGCTCGATCAGTCCTTCGGTGACGAAGATCGAACTGAACGTTATGAGGCACTCGTATGGAAGAAAGCTCAGTCCGGATATTGGCGTTCCTGCTGCTGGCCACGTTAGATCGAAGTCCCAGACCTCGCCCGGGGCCAGGGCTCGGCCGTATCTCTGCGCCGGACCCGCGAGGTGGGGTTTCACACAGAAGAAAACTGCAGTTGCGGGTCCGGGCCCAACGTTTCGAATCTTCCCGACGAAGCGAACCTGTGCGTTCTCGGGACGGCAGTCAGCGTCTATAACGACAATAGGTGTAAGACCTTGCTGATGATGCTTTTCGACCTGGAGCCGGTCGTCATTGCCGCTTGTTACTAGCCGTTTGGTTTCATTTGCTAAGAACAGCGTCGAGGTTGCCAGCCCGAGTGTAGCCATCGCTACCACGAAGCTCGACAGAGAGCCAACCGCAACCCAGGTGGCTTCGTTCCAGCCAAACGGTCCGAAACCTGAACCGCCAAAGTCAATCGTCACTTAAGGTTTAATCGGCGCCCCAGGCAGTAGGGCAGTCGTGGTTTCAGCTGCGGCTCGCTGCGACTTTTTATCGGCCGCGATCTTCTTGACTCTTGCGACGTGCTTCTCTTGCCGGTCACGCGCAACGTACGTTTCTTCGATGAGCAGTTCGATAAGCACGATTAGGTCGCCAGCCTCGTCGCGCCCGACGTCAACGATTTGGTTGATGTTGTCTCCGGCATGGGCGCCGATGTTACCAACTTGCCTGAGCCCGTCAACCGCGGCCCATACGTCGGGGGTGACTTTGCCCTGTATCTCCGCCATCTCGTCATAGAGGCTGCCTGGTTTAACCTCGAAAAAGTCTCGAAGAATCTGCTGAACGCAGCGCCGGGCCAACGTAGCTGATGCCTTCGGACTGAGTGTCTCAATGGCGCAAGCCTCCGTATAGTCCTCAGTAATCGGCGCTGGAACGAAAGCTGGCATCGGTTTGGCGCGCGACGACGGCAAGAGTCTCCATTTAAATAGCTCGTCGCCTGAGGAGAGGTATTCAGGTGAGGTGCTCGGCAAAAAGGCATGCTTCGGTTTGAAGACGCCGAGGTGAAGCTCAATCTCAGAGCATTGTGGGTTGGGGCAAGTAACTAGCAATGTCTCCCCGATGAGATTTCCGAAGCGGCTCTTAATGTCGAACCGAAAAGAGAAGAACTGCTGGTTGCTATAAGTTATGGTTGCCCAGTGACTGCAGTACGGACAACGCCACTCGAATGGCTTCACGGCGCGACCTCCCTTCCTGTTAGAGTTACTACCGTATTATCGGCTGAACGAGTAAACCTTTGAACGTCACCCGTTGAGCTTTCGCGCCATTTGTGCGCGCAGCAACTTTCCAGAGCTTCCCTAGAGCCGGGCCAGCCCGGTATAATAGTGCAAAATACCCGACCCGGCCTTTGAAAGGAGCGCCCCTTTTGCATACATTTGAAAGTGGTTACGACGAACTGCGCTTTTCCGAATGGGAAGCCTTCCGTGCGCGGTTTGAGTCGCACCGCCTATTCCTTGAGCAGAGCGCGAGCGACGACCACGTTACGGTCTTTGTCGAATCGCGGGCCGCTGCTGTGGTTTACGCGGCCTTCCTGAACGAAACGTCAAACGGGCGTGGCCGTGGAGGGGGGATGGGTTGCAGTGGAGTCTCAGATCAAATGGTGCGGCGCGGCAGCTACAATCTAAACGCATCGCTCTCTACCATCGCACCGGCTAATCCCGGAATCTACATCGGCTCGCTGGGTGTCGGGTCTTGGCTGCGTTTGATGGTCCAATAAAGGCTGTTGCGGGGAAGCAGTGCTTGGCGAATAAGTGTATTCATAGCCGGAAAGAGATAATACTCGACGAAATCGGGCTCATGGAAGATCGTGCGAGCGTTGTTCGCTTCAAGGACCCATATCGTGCGTGTCTCTCCTGGTTCAAGCACCTGAATGGCGTCGTCGTTATGCCGTCGGCGACGGACGGTGTCGTTATGATACGAGACTGTGCTGTAAAAGGTTAGGTTGAAAATCGGAACTCTCGTTGGGTTCTTCAGGCGGCACTCCAGGTAATACGTCGGCGTCTTTGAGATTGTCTCCAGCAAGTCGCCGCGTTCTTCATGGTCGATATAGTCGCTATCACCAAAGGCTCCGTCGATCAAAAATAGATCATCGCCGGTTCGCATAAGCGCACGGTGTACCATGTCACACTCGCGTGTCACCACCCCGGTCTTGTCGAGCAGCGATTCGTCAAGAGCTAACCGCGTCTGCTGCTGTGCCTCGTATGCTGTCCAGAAGCCAGCTCCCGCCACCAAAAAGCCAGTCAAGGCCGCTATAAGGCTAAAAAGCGCAGTCAGCCGCGCTAGACGCAACTCCATAGCTCAAGCATACCAGGCAGGCGCCCAAACGTCCTATCCAAGTCTGCCTTGAATGCTTACAGGATTTGAAAGAACGACGACTTTTAACGTCGGAAGAAGTTCAGGGATGGTTTCGTCAGACGGACTGCCTTGATTTTACTTGTTTCGGGTTCGGAGGGCGCGCGCCAATGCGGATGGCGGTACTTACAACCGCCAGAAGCCCGGCCCACGTGGGAAAGTGCAACCAAAAGAAGGTGTCATGGCCAATCGGAATACGAGCGCGGACGTAGGCTCCCCACGAAAGGTCGGCCAAGTCGCTGGGTTTTACCGGCGCGATAAAGGCTGCCGTTGAATGGCCGTGTGGTAATGCGAGCGTTGCAAATGTCAGCGCCAGCAATATCGTGGCGGTCGCGACGGCTTGAACGTATATCGTGGGCTTGAATAAAGCCCAGATCAACAATGCAGCGATAGCCGTAGCTCCTGGAATCAAAGGCGCCCACCCAACAACGTAAAGCCAGGGTATTGCGAGCGACACGACTGCAGCCGCAACGATCTTTGAACGGCTGCTGCTCAAACGATATAGAAGCAGAGCGGCCGGAATAGCTCCAACGACTTGCTGCCAATGGACATACGGACCTCCAAAGACGGCAAACGCCATCGGAATCAGTGCGACGACGGCTCGGTTTCCGGTACGAGCGCGTAGGGCGAAGGCGGTCACGATTCCAAGGGCCGCTAATAAGGCGTACCAGACCGTTCCGGCTCTCGCCGCGATATTGTCCGAGAATCCGACGACGTGTGCGAGAACGGTCGTGCTGTATTGCCCCACGTCTGCGACGTCGGAAATCTCATGAGTCGGTAGGACTTGGAGCAGGTACTCCAGGTTGCGCCCCATTCCGAAGGCGAGTGTCAGGGCTAAGAGCCCTGCAGCGACGATGCCCAGGCCAATACGGGAGCGCGGGACGCCAACAAAGAGTGCGATGCAGACCGGCAGCGCAACGTGAGGCTCAATCATCGCCAGAGCGGCGAATACTCCGGCCCATCCTTCCCGGCCATTAGTGAGAGCCAAAGCCGCGCAACACACCGCTGCGATCGCCAAGGGAGAGATCTGGCCCAACGACAACGACATCATGGCGGCGAAGGCGATACTCGCGAAGCATATTAGCCACGAATGCTTTGTGAGGGTGCGACAGGCAACGGCAACGAGAATCCAAGCGCAGGCGAGGATAATCGTCCACACCACGGCCGCAACACTGATCGGTAACAGGGCGATGGGCACGAAAATGGCAAGAGCGTAGGGCGGGAGCGGTGCCGGATCGGTAACCTGTCCCGTTGCTCGCCAAAGTAGATTCGACGGCGCCGTCGCTTCGCAACCGTAAAGTGGCTCTTGACGGTACGGGTCGATACCTTCTCTCGCGAGGTGGCCGGCACAATAGAAGGCTCGGAAGTCCGATAAG
Organism: Candidatus Tumulicola sp.; assembly: GCA_036490465.1. Classification (GTDB taxonomy): domain Bacteria; phylum Vulcanimicrobiota; class Vulcanimicrobiia; order Vulcanimicrobiales; family Vulcanimicrobiaceae; genus Tumulicola. The sequence goes on from DASXDV010000185.1 coordinate 17,609, forward strand.
AACGTCCCTGAAGAGAAGCTCCAAAAGTGCCAGAGACTGAAGATAATCGCGAAGGCGGTTAACGCCGTAACGATCGCTGCAAGAATGCGCGATGCAGCGGAGTTTATCACACTCAGAACTACGATAGGGCCTGCATTCATCCCTCGATTTGCTACTTGTTCGAATAAGAGCCGAGACAGCGTCTCACAAGCTCTACCCTCCAATATCTGGGAGGCAGGAAATGCACTTATCCGCTGGGCGGCTAGTGCAGCCACAAACCTAGAACCACCTCAGAACGCTGAGGTTCGCTGAACGGCGACGTTCAGTACAAACTGGAAGGCCGATGCGCTGCCCGCGACCGTGCCTTCGACTTACAAGAAAGAACCCGCGTGATTCGTTTCAACGATCTGCCGGACGTTTTGACACCGGCCGAAGTTCAGTCATTCCTACGCCTGGGGCGCAACGCGACCTACGACCTGCTCAAGAACGGAAGGCTCCGTTGCGTCCGCCTGGGGCAGAAGTACCTCATACCACGGGAGGCCCTGGGGGACTTATTGACCCTCGGCGGCGAACGTGGCGGCACCGGAACCCCCCATGAAAGGACACGCCTGACATGGGATACTTGAAACGTGTCGGCCTAAAGCGATACCGCTACGCCTACGAAGGACCGAAGATCGACGGCAAGCGGCAACAGCTCACCGGGACGTTCTACGACCTAACCAAAACGGAGGCCGAAGCGAAACTTGCAAAGTTCGAAGCAAAAGTTCAAGACGGCCAGCACGTTAGAAACCCGAATCTAACCTTTAGACAACTCTTTAGCGACTTTATGGAGAAGAAGAAGCCCCCGGCTCTCGCAGTCTCGACGTACGAGCGATACGAGATATACGGTCGGCATTATATTCTGCCAAGGTTCGGAGAGACGAAAGTGGCCGACATTCGGCATGGCGATCTCGTTGACGCCTACGTTGAATGGCGCGCCAACGGCGGGCGCAGCAAACCTTTATCCGGTCGAACAGTCCGCCACGTCCACGATCTCATACGGTGCGTTCTGAACTTCGGTGTCAGGCGCGATCTTGTAGCTCGTAACGTAGCGGCACTTGTACCGAATGAGGACTTGCCCAAGGCGCCAAAGCCTGAACCCAAAGCCCTGAGCGAAGAAGAGATAAAGCGTCTGTTAGAGGCTGCTCGCAAGCCGTCGAGCCGCTCCTCGAAACGGAGCTATCTCTCGGCGGAACCGTGGTTCGCCCCGGCCGTCGCATTCTCGATCTATACCGGTGTAAGGCGAGGCGAAGTCGTGGCTGTGAAATGGTCGGACCTCAACCTCAAAGCGAAGTCAGTCACCATCCGGCGGTCGCTCTCAGAGACAAAGACCGCGGGCAGGTTCTTTAAGGAACCGAAGAACGGGAAGGCGCGCACGATCGCATTACCTGCTCCGCTCGTAGCGACCTTAGAACAGCACCGCAAGCGACAGGACCAGGAACGCGAAGCACTTGGTAGCGGCTACAAAGACGACGATCTTATATTCGCT
>DASXDV010000189.1:0-2538 GCA_036490465.1 Candidatus Tumulicola sp.
ACACGGAGTGGCTCATTTTACCAGAGGCGCGTCTTGGCATGAAGTCACGAAATGCAAATCCATCATTCGCCAAAAAACGCCCTCCCGAGAAGGGCGTTTAGGATCGGCAGGGCCGATCAGCCGGGTTTCCGTTACTCAGACGGCGAGCGCCGTTTGATCCTCAACGGGTCGAGAAGCCACGTCGATGGGCGGAGTCAGCAGCTTGCTCAACCGCATCGTCGAGAGCGCGGACTCGGCAGGAAACTTGGCCTGCCGCTCTCGCCCGAGTACGTCCGTGAAGACATTGAACAGAGCATAGGCGGTTCGGGGACGGTAGGCGTCGAGGTGCGGGTGCCGCCATTCTTCGAGCACCAGCGGCAACAGCCGTAAGCCGACAATCCCCTGCTCGTACGCGCGCAGCAAGTACGAGTTCGCAGCGTCTTCGCTCAGCTCGTAGTTCTGCAATTGTCCGATCCAGTGCGCGGCCGACTCGCGATACTGATTGAGCGACGCCACCGCGCGGGCTAGGCCTTCCAGGTAACGTTGTTGTCCGAACCGCGTGTGCTTTTTGCTCACGACAATTTCGGACGTGAAGGCGAGATTATCACAGACGAACGTGCGTTGGCCGCAGCAGAAGCCGATCGGAAAGCTCTGGTCGGTCGAGTTACGGATGCCGACCGCTAACGCCACGCCGTCGGTGACCGGCGTCGCCAGGTCAAGCGTGCCGAAGAAGCGAGCATTACCGTTCGATAGCGACAGCTTCGCCTGGCGGATTTCGAATCCCGCGCCTTGCAGTGTCGACGAGACGGAATCGAGCACTCGATGATGGGCGACCGGAAACCACGTCTTCGTGGCAGGGGGCGCCTCGATCCCGAGCAACTCGTCGCGGGCGACTTCGCGCGCGCCGCGATGGTTTAACAGCGTGGACGTAGCCATGACAGCATTCTCCTAGCGATGAGGAAAAGAACCCGAACAAGCGAAAGCGACGTGCATTCGCCAGCCCAGGACGCTACTCCCCTATCGCACTGCGGCGCAACGGAAACGGCCTAGACGTTGAACGCGTGTTCAATCGTCTTGGCAACTTCTTCTACCGGTCGTGCGTAACGCCGCTGCGACATCCGCCGGATGATCTCGGAGCGGCCGGCATCGGCACGTTGCCCTGCCGGCATGGTGCGCATCGAGAAGGGCCGGCTCGGCAACCCGTCGATCAGCAGCCGCGTATATGCTTCATACTTGGGCAGCGTCTGCATGTCTTGGGGCGAAACCGGTTCGCCGAGTTGAGCGGCCAGCGCTTCGGCGTCCTGCGCTCCGACCTGGAAGGCCAGGAGTGATCCAACATTGCCGAACACGGCCGCCGCGGTCGCGTTATCCATTTGGGCCAGATATTGGTTGGCGAGTGTAAGGTTGAGCCGGTACTTTCGGGCTTCGCTCAGAATCGTCGCGAACGAGCCGGTCGCGAAGTGCTGGAACTCGTCGACATAGAGGTGAAAATCCACGCGGTCCTGCTCGCGTATATTCGCCCGGCTCATGGCCGCCAACTGTAAGTCTGTAATCAGGAGCGAGCCAAGCAGCGACGAAGCGTCCTCGCCCATGCGTCCATTGCTGAGATTGATGATCAGAATCTGCTGACGATCCATGATTCTCCGCAGGTCGATGGTCGAGCGAGGCTGGCCGAGAATGTTGCGGAGCAAGGGACTGGTCACGAACTGACCGACTTTGTTCTGGATTGGCGCGATCGCCTCTGCTTGCAGCTTGGCGGGCATGCCGGCGAATTCATGGAGCCAAAACGCGCGCACAACCGGATCGTGCAGGCGGGCGACAATGGACTGGCGGTAACGGGCATCGCCGAGCAGTTGCACTAGCGACACCAGCGACGTACCCGGGATTTCCAACAGCGCGAGCAGGCAATTGCGGAAGACGTGCTCCATGCGCGGGCCGAAGAAGTCGCCCCAGATTTTTTTGAACGCGGTGAGGATGCCAGAGGCCACCAGCGGCCTGGCTTCGACCGCACAGTTAGCGAGGGGGTTGAAGGCGAGCGGATGACGCTGGTCGCCAGCGTCGAAGAATACGACATCATTGGTGCGTCGCGAGGGAACTTGTGCCAGGATCGCCTCGGCCAAATCCCCGTGCGGGTCAACCAGGCAGCAGCCGCGGCCCGCGGCGATGTCGGCAATCAGCAGGTTCAGCAATAATGTCGATTTCCCCATGCCAGTTTTCCCCACGACGTACAGGTGCCGTCGGCGATCCTCCGGACGTAGGCCGAAGGGACGATGATGGTCGCGGAAATTGGTCCGCCCCAGCGTCACAATCCCGTGCTCGCGCCGCGGATCAGGCAAGCTGACGGGCGGCTCAAGCTGGCGGTACTGCACCACATCGAGCATGGGCACATGGATTGAGAACACAGGGAGATGCCAGAGGGTCGCCAGCTCTTCGGTCGATAGCAGGAACCCCCGCCGGCTGTGGTGGTTCCGCTCGCCTCGCTTAAGCGAGAGCACGTGCCAAGTCGCTAACTCGGGCTCGCTCAACGAGCCCAGAGCACTGGCGAGCTCGTCGAGTTTT
>DASXDV010000033.1:0-27078 GCA_036490465.1 Candidatus Tumulicola sp.
CTGGGGCGGCGGATTCTGGGGTCCGTTCGCGGCCGGCGCTGCGACCGCGGCAGTCATGGGCGCGATCGTCTCGTCGAATCAAACGTACACGTCGTATCAGGTCAACACCGAGAGTCCGGGGGCAACCCTGCTCTCGAACTACGGCTTGCAGCAAGTTCCGTGCGGACCGCCCGGCTTGGTGGTCGTCTATGGGCCGAATAACGGCGTGATCTGTGCCAATCCCAACGCTCGCGTGGCCGCCGGCAACTACGCCGTCAACGAGAACAACCTCACCCTTCAGTCGCAATAACTCACAAGCGCGCCACGCGCTCGAATTGAGCGCGGAACTCGCGCGGCGTTAGGGCGGTTTGCGCCGCCAGCCGCGCGAGTTCCGGCTCCTCGAAATCCTCCGGTTCCAAGCGCACCATGTTATCGCGCGCGACCCGATACGCTTCGGTCGTGACGTCGACCAAGCGGGTTCGAATCCGTCCCGTCTCGGGATCGAGCAATTCTGCCAACCGAACCGGTTCGACACGGCCGCCCGAGAGCGCGATCAGCGCGCCGCTCCCGCCGTCGAGCAGATACCGCACCGCGCCATACCCGAGCGTTCGGGTGTAGTCGAGATCGAACGGGACCGGCTTCGCACAGCGCAGTTCGTAGCCGATATCTTTGGCCATGACGGTCGCCGTGAGGCCGATCTCGTTTAAGCGCCGGCGGACGCCGTCGCGCAGCACGGTGCCGATCGGAATGTCGGCCAGCCGCACGTGACCGAACGCGTCGCGTTCGGCCGCGTCCAACGCCGCCAGTGCATCGACCGGCACGCGTTCGGCAATGCCTTCGGCGACGATCGCGACGCCGTCGTCCCGGCCGCCCACGCGCTGCTTGACGATCGAGCCGACGATCGTATCGATCACGTCGCGCATGTCGATCCGTTCGGAGAACTCTTCGGGAATCACGGCCAGGGTTGCCCCCGCGGCCTTGCACATGCCCAGCGCGAGCGCCCCCGATTTGCGGCCCATGCTCACGACCACGTACCACCGCGTGGTGGTCATCGCGTCCTCGATTAGGCTTTCGATGATTTCCGTCCCAACCGAGCGGGCCGTTTCGAACCCAAACGTCGGCGCGTTATCGGGCAACGGCAAGTCGTTGTCGATGGTTTTCGGCACGGTTGCCACGCCGATCCGGCCTTGCGTTCGCGCCGCGATCTTGGCGGCGCCGAACGTCGTGTCGTCGCCACCGATACAGACGAGATAGCGCACGTCGAGCGCGTCCAATCCAGCGACACAACGATCGAGCGACGCCTCGTCCTTGGCCGGATTCGTGCGCGACGTGCGCAACACCGATCCGCCGCTGTTATGAATGCGCGCGATTTCGTCGCGCCCCAACTCGATCGTCTTGGGCGGCGTTCCGGCGGCGAGATCGCGATAGCCGTCGTAAATCCCGAGCACGCGCAGCCCGCAGTTCATCGCTTCGCTGGCCGCCGACGCGATCACGCCGTTGATCCCGGGCGCCGGCCCGCCGCCGACGAGAATTCCCAGCGTGCTCACCGCGTCACGAGCCGGACGACCGCCGCCAAGTCGCGCAAGTCGGGCAAGACGCGCGTCGCAATCGCCGGATCCTCGCCATTTCCCTCGCGATCGATCCAAATGCGCGGAATGCCGACCGTTCGCGCGGGCACGATATCGTGAAACCAGCTGCCGGCCACGTGCACCCACGGCGCGTCGCCGATCGTTTCCCGAAAGCGATGAAAGTGCGCGAGCGCCGGCTTGTAACTGTGTACTTCCTGGGCGGTGATCACCCGATCGATAACCTCGCCCAAGGATGGGGCGGTTTCCTCGAACAGGTCCACGTCGCAGTTCGTCAACACGGCGAGCAGCCAGTCGTCTTCATGCAACTGCGCCAGCGCCGGGGCGGCGTCCGCAAAGGCCGGCAGCGTTCGCCAGCCGTCGGTGATCGCGGTGGCGGGCAGCGAGGATGCGGGCATCTCCAGTTCGCGCATCGCCCGTTCCAGCGCGATGCGCGTGACCTCGCGGTACGAGCGATACGGCTCGGCCTCGACGGCCGGCTCGGCGCGATGGAACGCCGCTTCCAATTCTGCCACCCGGCCGGTTCCGGTTCGCGCGAGAATCGCGCGAAAACCGCCGTGCCAGTCGATTAGGGTACCGAAGCAATCGAACGAAACCCAGCGCTCGCGCATGTTCTCGAATCCTCCCGCCGCGACTTGAGCAACGCGCGAATGTTGGCGAGCGCCGCGACGGCGGCCTTTCGGGCGCGCGGCGAAAGGGTAAGCCGCGGCTACTTCCAATATTAGGTAAGCCTAACATGGAGTTCCAGCCATCGTTCCCGCGTCTTCGGCGGTTTCTGATTGCGCTCGCGGTAGCGGCCGCGGGCGTTTTGCTGCCGGTCGCCGCCCTCGCCGACGCCGACGAAGCCGCGAGCGCGAACTCGACGACGCTGGGCCTGCAGCCGATTCGCGGGCCGATTCCGGCGGCCACGCCGGCGCCCGGCGAGTCGCGGATCTTCCGCCGGCCCGACGGCGCCTATCAAGCCATTCCCGACGCGCGCGGACGCGTCAAGACGTTTCACATCGTCGAGCGCGCCGCGCCGTGGACGCTCAAGCCGGGCATGACCGTGATGGCCAACACCTACAACGGCGTCGTTCCCGGCCCGGCGATCGTCGTCCGGCAGGGCGACACGGTCGTCCTCGATTACGCCAACGACGATACTATCCCCGATACGATCCATCTGCACGGCATCCACGATATTCCCGTTTCGATGGACGGCGTCGGCGGCATTTCGCAACCGCTGGTTCCCAACGGCGGGCGATTCACGTATCGGTTCGTTGCCGACACGCCGGGCACGTTCATCTATCACTCGCACGACGATGAGGCGATGCTCAACTCCGGGTTGTACGGCGCGATCGTCGTCGAGCCGACGCATCCGCCGGCTGTCGAACGCGGCTTGAGCCACGACTTCCTACAGGTCATTTCGTCGTGGCAGATTCAGAGCGCCGCCGAGAACGAGTTCACGATCAACGGTAAGGAGTATCCGGCTACCCAACCGCTGGACGTCAAATCCGGCGAGCGCTTCCGGATTCGTTGGATCAACATCTCGGGCGAAAACTTTCACACGATGCACACCCACGGGCACTACCAACGAATCGTCGCGCGCGACGCGCAACCGGTGACCGTGCCCGACGTCGAAGATACCGTGCTGCTTGGACCCGGACAGCGGGTCGACGTCGTCGTAAAGGCCGACGCGCGTCCCGGCACCTGGCTGATCCACTGCCACGTGCTCGATCACATCGAAGATTCGAGCGGCATGCCCGACGGGCTCATCAGCGCGATCCACTACGTGGGCACGCCGGACACGCTGGGCACGATGTACCGGGCGATGATGCCGGCCGCCGGCGCGTCGGCACCCAAACCGTTGAGTTTTGCGATGACCGTCGTGCTTGGAGCGATCGCCGGACTGACGATCTTTCTCGGCTTGCCGATCGCGCGGGCGCGACGCGTTTCGCCGGCGACGATCGGGTTGCTCAACGCGCTCGCGATCGGCATTCTGCTCTATCTGGTCATCGAAATCGCTCAAAATGCCATTCGGCCGATCGTGCAAGGCGTCAACGCTTGGCACGCCGGAACAACGCCGTTTCCCGCCGCGCTCGCGCTGGTTTTCGTCGCCGGCCTGCTGCTTGGGCTGGTCGGCCTCGGCAGCATCGCCAGCCGCCTCACCCGCAATGCGGCGCAACATGCCGAGAACCCGATGCTGCTGTCGACGATCGTCGCCATCGGCATCGGCGCGCACAACTTCGGGGAAGGATTGGCCATCGGCGCTTCGGCTGCGTCGGGCGCCACGGCGATCGCGGTCGCGCTGATCGTCGGTTTTGCGCTGCACAACGCCACCGAGGGGTTCGGCGTCGCAGCCCCGCTGGTCGGACGCTTCGTCCCCTCGTGGTCGCAACTTGCGCTCGCCGGTCTGATCGCCGGCGGCCCGACGTTCCTCGGCACGGTCGTCGGCTATCAGTTTTACTCGCCCGTGCTGTCGGTGCTGTTCCTCGCGACGGCGGTCGGCGCGCTGGTGTTCGTCATCGGCGAGTTGTGGTCGATGCTGCGCAAGACCGGTTTGACAACGCTCGTGACCGCAGTCATGACCGGCGGTTTTCTGCTCGCGTTTGCAACCGAACTGTTCATCGACGTCAACGGCGGCTGACCAGCATTAGGGATGACCGATTCGCTCGGTCATCCCTAGTGGTTCTGGTGCCGGTGCGCGGCGTTATTGCGGAGAGCGTTTGTTGTAGGCTGCCCCTTCCACGTCGAGACTCGGGGACAACCCGTTGTTGAAACTGTACGCGTAGGTGAGGCTGGTTGGCGTGTAGCGATAGATGTCGATTTGACCGTTCACGAAGTTGCCGGTGGCCAGCTTGTTGTTGAACTTGCTGTTCAGATGACCGAAGATGGCGTCGCCGATCAGCGGGAACGGACCACCGACGAGCGTGCAGGCGGGGTTGCAGCCTGAGTACACGTACACCGCCGGGGCAAACCCGTCGATCGTCACCAAGTTGCCGGAAGCGTCGATATCGATGCCACCGAAGCTCGAATTGACGAAGCCGGTTGCTTGAACGCCGCCACCGGAACAACCGGCGAAGTATGTCAGCGTCGCAAGACCCGAAGGATCGATTCCGTCCCCCCAACAGTTGCCGCTGTTGTCCATCGCAACTCCGGCGAGTTCGAACATCGCGGGGTTCGTCAGATTCACCGTGCAGCCGGCGGCGACCGAGCAAACCGATATACTGCCGTTGCTGCCCGCACTGCTATTGTCGAAAATGTTTCCGACCGCGATTGGGCCGTTCAGCGCGTCGGCACTGCTCGCGTCCGCGGGCTGGCCAAAGGGATCGGCAATCGTCGCGGCCGTCGCGCCGCACATGTTCGGTCCCTGGCCGATAATGATCGTGTGGGTTCCGCCGTCCGGATCGATCAGGTTGCCGGCGCCGTCGACCGCAATGCCGTTCGGGCTCTCTACGCTAAACGGAACGGTGCAAATCGGACCCGGATTCAGCGCGTTGCCCTTCTTATAGCCGAGGATGCTCGTCCCGCTGAACTCGCTGGCATAGAGGCCGCGCCGCTGGATGTCGGGAGCGACCTTGCCCTTTAGCAGCATCGGCCCATGCGGGCGCAGCATCTCGGGAATAAGGCTCGCATACGCCGACCAGTGTGGTTTGAAATGGAACGTATGGTGGCCGAGACCGACGGCGTTGCCGCCCATCGTTGGACTCGTGGGCGCGACTTGGGAGCCGCCGCCGCCGCTGCAAGCAGCCAGCATTGCGGCTATCGCCGCCGCGCCGACCGCGCGTTTTACGTCTGAACTCTGCATTGTTTAGATCCCCTTATTTTCAAAGAATTTCGAGTAAACGGAATCGACAGAGCCGAGATTTTATCGAACGTCGTGAGAAGGGTGGGGAAATGACTCAGAATCCACGCTTGGGCCGCTGAGGAAAGTCAGCGGGGCTCTATTCCTACGACTAAAGTAGCCATCAACCTGGGAGTTTCTTGTGCGCAGTGTAAAGCAATCGTAAAGAACCCGATCGCGATTCAAAGCGATGGCTCTTGCTTGGAATGCGGGTCGTAGGCGATGCCCTCGACGTCTTGCGTCCCCGGCAATCCCTCGTTGAACCTGTATTTATAGGTAAGCCGCGCCGGCGTGTAGTCGTAGATGTCGATTTGACCGCTCGTCACGTCGGCGGCGGCGAACGAGACGCCGAGCCGGTTCAACTTCCCGAAAACCGCCCGGCCGCGCAGCGCGAGCGGACCGCCGACCTTCCTACAGGCCGGATCGCAACCCGCATATACGCGCACGTTCGATGCGGCGAAGTCGATCGTCACCAAGTTGCCGTGCGCGTCGAAGTCGAGGCCGCCGAAACTCGAGTTCGCGAACCCCGTTGCCGCCTCGCCTCGGCCTGCGCAGTTTTGGAAGTAGGTCAGGGTCGCGGCGCCGCGCGGATTCGTCGCATCGGCCCAGCAGTTGCCCTTGGAATCCATCGCCACCCCGGCGACTTCGAACATCGCGGGGTTGGTGAGGTTCCGCGTGCAGCCGCGGGCGACGCTGCAGATCGAGATGCTGCCCAGCATCGAGCTCGCGCCGCCGAAGATGTTGGCCACGGCGATCGGGCCGCCCAGCGCGTCGGGACTGCTCGCGTCCGAGGGCTGACCGTACGGATCGGCGATCGAGCCCGCAAGCTTACCGCACATCGCCGGGCCCTTGAAGATCAGGATGCTGTGCGAGGCGCCGTCGGGGTCGATCAGGTTGCCTTTGGCGTCCACGGCCACGTCGTTGACGCTCCCGACGTTGCGAACTGTGCAGATCGCCTTACGATCCTTGGGATTGGGGACCCGAAAGCCTCAGATGTCGGTCGCGTAAAAGGCGGCGGCGTAGAGGCCGGCCTTGGCCGCGGCCGGGGCGGCCTTCCCGCGTAGCGCGGGTGCGAACGGCGGCCGGAACCGGTCCGGAACCAGGCTGACGGCGCCGGAGTGCACGGCGCGGGGCGCGACCGGCGAGCCTCCGCCGCTGCAGCCGGCCAGGATCGCGACGGCCGCCGCGGCGATCCGGACGAGGTTCGTTCTTCCGAGGAGATGCATGCTTGGTTTTCCTTGCTTGGCAAGCGAGTGTAAAGCTCATGTAAAGGATGGCGCTTGGTTGGCTTGGCACGGTCCGTTCCCAGCGCCCTCCCAGGAACTGATGGCGCTTCTAAGGAAAGTGGCCGACGGAGGTTAGGTCTGGACCAGCGGGTCAGGGTTGAGGCCGGGGCGGTTCGAGCGTTGCGGGCGGCGTCGCTCCACGAACGGGTCCTGTTAGTGGAGGCCGGTCCTGGCTGGGGCAAAACAACCGCAGTGCGCGCGGCATTCCCAGGCGCACAATATGTCGAAGTGCCCTCCGGCGCGCGCCCGAGTGCTTTTCATGTTGCCCTCCTGACAACGCTCGGATTTTCACCCTCCGACGCGGGCAGTGTCGTGGCTCGACTCGGCACCGACACCGACTCCGTCACCCGCGCGATCATCGCTGCCGTTCCCGCTCGGACCACGTTGGTGATCGACGACGTGCAGCGGCTCGACGCCGCCGGAGCCCAGCTCGTCGAAGCGTTGGTTGAGGCGCAAGACGTCCATCTCGCGATCGTCGGCCGCTCGATGGCGGTTCTTCCGGTCGGTTCGTGGATGTCACGCGGCCTGATCGGAATGCCGTTCGGGCCCGACACCCTCGCCTTCCGCGCCGAGAACGTTTCCGAAATCCTCGCGGGGCTGCGCTACTCGCCGGCGCTGGTTACGGCCATCGTCTCGACGTTTGCCGGCTGGCCAATCGCCGCTTCGCTCGCCGCCTCGATGCTGCGCCGCGGCTATCCGCCCGACCACGTGATCTCGCAGCTCGCCGACGGCATCGCGACGATCTCCGGATCGGCGCTTTCGGAGCTATCGGGCCCGGAACGCGCGCTGCTGATCGAGGCGGCGTTGCTCAGCGCGTACGGCATCCGGCCGACTCCGGATCATCTGGCGATGATTCGCCGGCTCGGCTTTCCCGAATCGGCAACCGGCCTTCACGAAATCGTCGTTTCGGCACTGCTCAAGAGCGTCAGTGCGGCGGAACGGTCCGATGTGGCCGAAGCTCTCGACGTCTCACAAGCCGATCCCGCCGCCGTTTTTGCGATGTTGTCCGCCGAAGCGCCCCACACGTTGCGCGAACGCTCGTGGGCGATGCTCGCCCCCCTGTACGATCGCTACGATCGCGCGACGCTCGAACGCCTCGTCGCGCACCACAAGGCTCCGCCCGCGGCCGCCGCCGCCGCGCGCTGCTTCCTCTTGATCTTCGCTTCGCACTATGGCGAAGCGGCCTCCATCGCCGAGCAGATCCTCTCGGAGGTCGCGCGGCATTCGCACAGCACCACCGTGCGTCTGGCGCGCGCCATGATGTACGACGGACGCGGCGCGCAAACGGTCGACGTCCTCTCCGGGATCGAATCCGAAGACGTCGGCGTGCTCGTGCATCGCGACTGCCTCCTCGGCAACGTCCTCGGCCAGCGCGACCTTCTCAGCCGGGCGATGACCGCGGCGTCGAATAGCGGAGAGCTTTCTCTCGTCTCGTTTTCGGCGATTCACGCGGCGGTGATTGCGGCCCGCAACGGCGACCTCGACGAAGCCGAAGGGCTGGCCGCCCGCGCCGAAGATGCCGCGCGCGCCGCGGGATCGGTGCTTCTGGAAGCGCGCGCCCTCAAGATTCGGTACGGCATCGCGACGCTGCGCGCGAACCTCGACCTTGCCGCCGTCCACGTCGGACGCCTCGTGTCGCTGCAAGGGCTCATCGGAGACCCCGACGAGCGCGCGTCGGATCTGGTCGCGGCGTTCGAAATCGAAGTGCTCGCCGGCCGCGCCGGACGAGCGGCCGCGTACGACGACGCCGTCCGAAAGCTGGGTCACGGTTGGCTCGGCATGGAGACGTACGTCATTTGCCGCGCGATCGTCGAGGCGTGGGACGGACTCCTGATTTCGGCGGCCGACCGGGTCGCCGCGTTCGCGTCGGCCGCGCCCGAGCCCCTGCAGCGATTACCGCTGTCGTTCGGGGCATTTCTCTCGGCCGCGGGCGGCTCGGCAGAACGCGCTTCGGAGCTTTTGCGTCAACTGATGCCGCCGCTCACCGTTTCTTCCGACCCCTACGTCTTAGCCCATCACGAAATGGCATCGTCGTTTGCGGCCATGGCCGAAGTGCTTTTGGGACGCGTCGCGGCGGCCGCCGTCCGCCTCAAACCCGAAGCCCGGACGGCCTTTGGAGGCGTCTTCCTGGACGCCGCCCGCCGCTACACGGTGCACCGCGACATCGCCGCCTACGCCGAAACGATGCGCAACGCGGGCCTCAACGGCATCGCGATGCTGGCCGAGGCCTGCGGCCTCGACAGCGAGCGGACCCCGCTCTCGCGGGCGGAACGCTCGGTCCTCTCCTATTTGGCCTCGGGCATGGACGCGCCCCACATCGCCAATCTGACGGGCCGCTCGCTCCACACGATCAAGAATCAGCGCCGTTCGATCATCAGCAAGCTCGGCGCCGGCAACACCGTCGAGGCGGTTGCAATCGCGCGACGGCTTGGGTTGCTGTGAATTCCCACAGAAATTCGCTCGAATAGCATCTTGGTGTCATGCGCAATACCGCGTCTCCAGAGTATGATGGCGTCAATCTAACCGCCGCTACAGGAGGCCGTTGAATATGGCTGCCACGTTGCTCCATCACGCATTGATGGTCATCGGAATTATCATTCCGTTCATCGTTCCACCGTCACTTCCGTAAGAATAAGAGCTTTTTGTGATTCGTTATCCTGGAGAACGCGCCGCCTTCACGGAGCTTCTTTCGATCGTTCGCGACGAAGTGCGCTTCGAAGACCGTTGGGCCATCGTCGACTGGATTCGCCGCGAAATGCATGCGGCTTCGCCCGATGAGATCGTAGGTTTACTCGATCGAGCCGGCGCCGAAGTTGCGGCAGGCGTGCCCGAAACCGATCGGCGCCTCGTACTTAGTCGTCTCGATTCCTTGCGCGAACGCGCACAGGACATCGTCTGGGAACAAACTTCGGTTCGCGGGACCACGCCCGAGGACTTGGTTGATGCAATGCATGAGATGGTTCGGGTGGCCGATCCGGCGCTTCTGACTCATCTCACGGGTGTGGGCTCCCTTGCCGGGCGCATCGCCAAGGACCTCGGGCTGGACGCGGAAGACGTGCATCACGTCACCACCGCCGGCCGGCTTCTGGACATCGGGAAAATCGCGCTGCCGCAAGGCGCCTTACTCGCCAACGAACCGCTCGATGCGGCTGCGATGGCGGTTGTCGAGGGTCACTCGGCAATGGGCGAGCGGATGGTTGCTGCGATTCCGGGTTTGCGCCTGTACGCCGGTTGGGTGCGCTCGCATCACGAGCGTCTCGACGGATCGGGTTACCCGGATGCTCTGCACGAGCACGACATCCCTTACGAGGTCCGCATCCTTGCGGTCGCCGACGTCTTCGACGCGATGGTCTGCGCGCGTCCCTATCGAGCACCGCACTCGGTGACCGATGCGATGCGTCACCTGACCGACAATGCCGGCACCCTGTACGATGGCAACGTCGTCGCCTCGCTCGAGCATCTGCTCGTCGCCAAGCGGCAGCGTGCGGGAAGGCCGACCGCGGCCTAAGGAACTCGCACCCGGGATGGGCTCGTGGTGTGTCATCCCGGGTGAGAGCTACTTCCAAAGGAGCGCCAAAACACGCTCCTTTTCTCATTCCCATCTGTCATCCTGAGCGGAGCGAGCGAAGCGAGCGCAGTCGAAGGACAGAGCTTCGCTCAGCACAAGCTCCGCGCCGCGAAGCGCGCGCTTCAACACTGTCATCCTGAGCACTTCGTCTCCGCGCCTGCGGCGCTCCGCTCAGCACAAGCTCCGCGCCAAAGGCGCGCAGTCGAAGGACGGAGAGCTGTAGGCCCCCCCGACCGAGTCGAAGGTCTTGTGCATACGGGGGATATCGTGAAACGACTCCGCGCTTTTTTCATCGCCGCGCTCGTTGCGTCAGCCGGCTGCAGCTCGACGATCGGCACGCCGACGCCGCTGCCGACCGGGTCGAGCCATCCGGCGCTGCCTTCGATCCAACACGTCGTCATCATTTTTCAGGAGAACCGAAGCTTCAACAGCCTCTTCATGAACTTCCCCGGCGCCGTGACGAGCACGACCGGACAGTGCAAGGAGTTCCATCCCGGCGGTGGCTACCCGGCGGTTTGTCCCAACGGTAAAGTCGTTACGCTTCATCCGATTGCCCTCGAGACATCCGGCATCCCCGATCAGGGCAAGGACATCGAGCACGGTCACCGCGCGTACGAAGCGGAATACGACGATGGGGCAATGGACGGCTTCGGGTCGATCTTTAAGGGCACGAACGGCTCACACCAGCCGCCAGCCAAAACGTACCCATACGCCTACGTGGTCAGGCGCGAGATTAAGCCTTATTGGGACATGGCGCACCGCTACACGCTGGCCGACCACATGTTCTCGACCGCTACGACCGACAGCTTCGTCGCGCACCAGCAAATTATGGCCGGAACGACGCGCTTAAACGCCCAAGAATCGCTAACCGATACACCCACGAATCGCCCGTGGGGCTGCGATGCACCGCCGGGCACGCGCACCGGTGTGATATTCACCGATGGAAGCTTCAACGATTTCCATGGCCCCTTTCCGTGCTTTACGCAGTATGAGACGATGGCCGACGTTCTCGACGCTGAAAACGTCAGTTGGAAGTACTACGTCGAGTCATACAAGACGTTCGAGTTTTCTGGTTTGGTTTGGGATGCGTTCGACGCGATCAAGAAAGTTCGGTACGGGGCGGATTGGAAAAACGTCACCTCTCCTAGCAGAACGGTCCTTCGCGACCTCGGAAACGGGACGCTGCCTCAAGTGTCGTGGATTATTCCGCAGTTGCTAGATTCGGACCATCCGGCTAGCGGCAGCAACACCGGTCCGTCGTGGGTAACGTCGGTCGTGAACGCGATCGGGGAAAGCCCTTATTGGAAGAACACCGCCATCATCGTGATGTGGGATGACTGGGGCGGCTTTTACGATCCGGTTCCGCCGCCGCAGCTCGACTACACGAGCCTCGGCTTCCGCGTTCCGATGATCGTGATCTCACCGTTTGCCAAAAAGCACTACGTCTCGAAGACCCAGTACGAGTTCGGTAGTGTGCTCAAGTTCATCGAGGAGAATTTTGGAACGGGATCGCTCGGCTCCAGCGACGTCCGCGCGAACTCGATCGGCGACGTGTTTGACTTCAGTCAAAAGCCGGGTGCGTTCCGGCCGTTCACGGCGCCCTACCCACCGTCGTACTTCTTCCAGCCGCGGCCCTTCGTTTCGCCCGAACGAATCATCGAACATGACGGCGCCCCCCGGGTTAGCCGGCGCAGCGCTTCGCTGGGGCTTAGTCGTTGTCGGGGGGTTGGAGTGAGGGTTTCTGGCGGAGGAAGTCGCTAGGCTTTTGTTTGGTGGGGATCGGTTGGAACCGGATCGGGGCGCGGTTTAAGTTGAACATGTCGCGGAGGTCGTCGGCGCGTGCGTCGGCGAGACCGAGCGTCGGCAAACCGAACGTCGCTTCGATGAAGTGCAGGCTGCTCGCGACCTCGTGCCGCCGGTGCGAAACGTAGCCGGATTTGGCGTACGGCGAGATCACCATTAGTGCAACCCGATATCCCAAGCCCTCGTACGCGCCCGTGCTCGGATCTTTGAGCTGCGGGGGTACGACGTGGTCGTACCATCCGCCCCACTCGTCCCACATCACGACGATGGCGGTGTTGTTCCAATACTTGCTTTCGCCGATCGCATTGACGATCGAGGCCACCCATTGCGGGCCGGTAATGCTGCGCGAGCCCGCGTGATCGGAGTTGATGTAGGCGGGAACGACCCACGAGACTTGCGGGAGCGTGCCGGCCGCGACGTCGTTGAAGATCTGCGTTTCGGGACTCTTGACGTTGCGCGCCCAGTCCGGCCCGAATCGCACCGGCCAAACGGCATCGAAAGCCGACCAGATTCCGCCGGTCGACAACACGTCGGGCGCGTAGTACGTCCACGACACGCCGGCGGCGTCGAGCAAATCGGCGGCCGAACGATATTGAAAACACGGCTGCGGTCCGCGGCGTTCGACGCCGGTGGCCGGCGGAAACTCCGGCGGATCGGTCGACCCGTACTTCAACACGTACGTACTCGTTCCAACCGGCGCGTCGCATCCCCACGGCGTCCGGCTCGGCAGTTCGACGACGTGACGCGACTGGCCCGCGATCAAGTATTCGTGGGCCGGATAGCTCGGGCCGTTGTTCGACGCAAACGCGTGATCGGCGAGCGCATATTGTTGCGCCATCGCCCAATAGGGTGCGACCTGCGCGCGCGGCGCGTACGAGAACGCCATCTTCAGACGCTTCGCGCTGGTGTAAAATTCCCAGCATTCGGGATGATTCTGCGGATACTTACAGCCTGGAATGAACGCTCGAAACTGCTGGTCGAAACCGTCGTTGCGGCCGCTGTCGTAGTCTTCCAGGAACTGCACGTGCGAATGGGTGATGTCTTGCGGCTCCTGAAGACCCCACGGCTGGAGGGCGTATTTCTTGCCGTGCCCGAACCCGAAATCGACCGTATCGGCGCCCGGATATCCGTGGAAGAGATAATCGAACGAACGATTTTCTTGAACGATCACGACGACGTGGCCGATGGTGGCGGCGCGTTCGAAACCGGCGCTCACACGGTCCGGCGGAACGACCGGGGGCACGCTTCCGGAGCCACCGCCGCCGCATGCCGCCAGCGCGCCCGCAAGCGCCAACGACAATCCGAACGGCGCGATTCCCTTTCGCATCAGTACGCAAAGGGTTCGCCGAGCGCGCGGCGACTTTCTCCTAACGGAGGTGTCTATGATCGATCATAAAGCTATCGCGACCTCGGTGGCCGACGGACTCAACGGAATCGTCCGCGCGACCCGCGCGATTCCAAGCGCCAAGGGAAGCCCCGACGTCGACCGCTGGAAGCGGGAAATGAGCGAAGCCTCGAAGCACGTGCTGATGGCCTTCGGCCTCGATCCCGACCAATTGAAAAGTCCGTCCATCCCCTGCGGCGGAGGCTGGAACATCGAGTGGCAAGGCGGAGAGAACGGTGAGTGGCGGGCCGTGCAAAAATAGCCGGCGCCGCCACTGGATGAAGATGCCGGCCGCTACTTCTTCACGTGGCCGATCGTGATCATCGTTTTACCCGCCAGCGTGCTGATGGTAACCGACGTCTGATCGCTGCCCGGATCGCCGAGCGTGAACATCGCGCTTTCAACCGGCGACGTGACGTGCGCTTTCTCCGAACCCGCCGGCATGTTCTTTTGATACCATGCGTACACGGTGGCGAACGAATCGGTCGTCGTCAGGACCTTACCGGAGGCTGCAGCTGCGCCGCCCATGCCTTCGCTGCTGCCCGCAGCTTGCGTCGTCGCGCCGGGGTAGGTCGGCACCTCGTCGGTCTTGGTCATAGCCGTGGAAGCCGCGCTTTCCGTCGCGCTCGCCTCGGGCGACGTTTCGGCCGCGGCCGAGGTTGCCGCCGCCGACGTTGCAGAAGCGCTGGATTGGTCGGAGTCCGACGACTTGCCCGCGCAGGCCGCAAGGGCGAGGGCGATTGCTCCGATGGCCAGCGATGTGGTCAGAAAGCGCATGTGAGTCTCCTTGAAAGCACGGTTGACGGTTGCTTGGTATTGGCCTGACTATACCAGCGGAGCGCGCAACGGCCAAGGGGGCCGTTATACCTAAACGGAAAAGGCTCGGAGCCGCTCTCGCACCCGCCGGAGGATTCTCGTGAACCGATTCCGCGCCTTTGTCATTGCCGCACTGGTCGCATCGGGGGGCTGCAGTTCTACGATCGGCACGCCCGCGCCGTTACCCACGGGTTCGACGCAGCCCGCTCCCCCTTCGATCCAACACGTTATCGTGCTATTCCAGGAAAACCGCAGCTTCAACATGATGTTCATGAGCTATCCGGGAGCGATTACGAGTACGACAGGCGCGTGCAAGGAGTTCGACCCCGGCCACGGCCTCCCACCGGTCTGTCCGGGAGGCCAAACCGTGAGGCTCCATTCGATCACCCTCGAGTCGAGCGGAATCCCCGATCAGGGTAAAGACATCGAGCACGGCCACCGCGCGTACGAAGCGGAGTACGACGGCGGCGCCATGGACGGCTTTGGGTCGATCTTTAAAGGCACGGCCGGTTC
This sequence comes from Candidatus Tumulicola sp., assembly GCA_036490465.1. Lineage (GTDB taxonomy): Bacteria > Vulcanimicrobiota > Vulcanimicrobiia > Vulcanimicrobiales > Vulcanimicrobiaceae > Tumulicola. The sequence goes on from DASXDV010000033.1 coordinate 14,756, forward strand.
CGGACAGCCCCCGGCCAAAAAGTACCCGTACGCCTACGTCGTTCGGCACCAGGTCAAGCCGTACTGGGACATGGCTAACCGCTACACGCTAGCCGACCATATGTTCTCGACCGCAACGACCGACAGCTTCGTCGCGCACCAGCAGATCATCGCCGGAACGACGCGCCTGAACGCCCAAGAATCGCTGACCGACACGCCCACCAATCGGCCGTGGGGCTGCGATGCGCCGCAGGGCACGCGCACCGGTGTGATCTTCACCGATGGAAGCTTCAACGACTTTAAGGGTCCGTATCCGTGCTTCACGCAGTACAAGACGATGGCCGACGTCCTCGACGCCGGTAACGTGAGTTGGAAGTATTACGTCCAGTCGTTCGACCCCAGTTCCGATGACTTCGACTTCTCCGGACAAGTCTGGGATGCGTTCGACGCCATCAAGAACGTTCGCAATGGTCCCGACTGGAAAAAGAACATCACCATGCCGAACACGCAGATTTTCAAAGATATTCAGAACGGCGCGTTGCCCCAAGTCGCGTGGGTGATCCCGCAGCTTTTGGACTCCGATCATCCGGCGAGCGGCAGCGATTCGGGACCTTCTTGGGTTACCAGCGTCGTCAACGCGGTCGGTAAAAGCCAGTATTGGAAGAATACGGCGGTCGTCGTGCTTTGGGACGACTGGGGCGGTTTCTACGATCCGGTTCCGCCGCCGCAGCTCGACTACACGAGCCTCGGCATGCGCGTTCCGATGATCGTCATCTCGCCTTTTGCCAAAAAGCACTTCGTCTCGAAGACGCAGTACGAGTTCGGCAGCGTGCTCAAGTTCATCGAGGAGAATTTCGGAACCGGCTCGCTCGGGTCGACCGACGTGCGCGCCAATTCGATTCAAGACGTGTTCGACTTCAGCCAAAAGCCGGGCACGTTCCGCCCGTTTACGGCGCCGCATTCTCAGGCGTACTTCCTACAACATCGGGCGGTCCCGTCACCGGAACAAATCATCAAACACGAAGGCGGCATCCCAGGCTGATGCACATGAATCGTGTTCGTGCAACGATCCTCGTGGTGGCCGTTGCGCTAGCCGGTTGCAGTTCGTCGATCGGCACGCCCGCGCCGCTGCCCTCCGGTTCTACTCAGCCCGCCCCGCCCTCGATCCAACACGTCATAATCCTTTTCCAGGAAAACCGCAGCTTCAACACGATTTTCATGAACTTCCCGGGCGCGCTTACGAGCACGACGGGACTGTGCAAGGAGTTCGATCCCAAGAACTACCCCGTCGTTTGTAAGAACGGAGAAACCGTAACCCTGAAAGGGATACCGCTAAAGACCGGCCACAAAGGCCAAGGGACGGATATTGAGCACGGTCACCGCGCCTACGAAGTCGAGTACGACGGGGGCGCCCTGGATGGTTTCGGCTCGATTTTCAGCGGTACGAATGCCGGTTCTCAGGCTAGACCCGCCGGGAAATACCCCTACGCATACGTTATCCGGCGCGATGTGCAGCCGTACTGGGACATGGCGGGTCGTTACACTTTGGCCGATCACATGTTCTCAACTGCAAGTACGGACAGTTTCGTCGCGCACCAGCAGATTATTGCCGGAACGACGCGCTTAAACGCCCAAGAATCGCTAACTGATACGCCCACGAATCGACCGTGGGGCTGCGATGCGCCGCCGGGCACGCGCACCGGAATTATCTTTACCGACGGAACCTTCAACGATTTCAAGGGTCCGTATCCGTGCCTCACCCAATACAAAACGATGGCCGACGTCCTCGACGCCGGTAACGTGAGTTGGAAGTACTACGTCCAGTCGTTCGACCTCGACACCAAGGACTTCGATTTCTCCGGTCAAGTCTGGGATGCGTTCGATGCCATCAAGACCGTTCGCAATGGTCCCGATTGGAAGAAAAACGTGACCATGCCGAACACGCAGATTTTCAAGGATCTCCAGAACGGCGCGTTACCCCAAGTCTCGTGGGTGATTCCGCAACTATATGACTCCGACCATCCGGCGAGCGGCGGCAATACCGGACCTTCCTGGGTCACGAGCGTCGTCAACGCGGTCGGCAAGAGCCAGTATTGGAAGAATACGGCGATCATCGTTCTTTGGGACGACTGGGGCGGTTTCTACGATCCGGTCCCACCGCCGCAGCTCGACTACACGAGCCTGGGCTTCCGCGTTCCGATGATCGTCATCTCGCCGTTTGCCAAAAAGCACTTCGTCTCGAAGACGCAGTACGAGTTCGGCAGCGTGCTCAAATTTATCGAGGAAACTTTTGGAACCGGTTCACTCGGGTCGACCGACGTACGCGCCAATTCGATTCAAGACGTGTTCGACTTCAGCCAAAAGCCCGGCACGTTCCGTCCGTTCGCGGCGCCGTATCCGCAGTCGTACTTCCTGCAGCATCGCGCCATGCCAACCCCGGAACAAATCATCAAACACGACGGCGGCATTCCAGGCTAACTCGAGAGGAGACGCGATCAAGTACCGTTACGGCGAACTGACCTGGCCCGAAGTCAAGGAAGCGGCCGACGCGGGCCGGGTCGCGATCGTTCCGATCGCGACGATCGAAGATCACGGACCGCATCTCCCGATCGATACGGACCTGCGCCTCTGTAACGCCGTTTGCGAGGAAGCCGCCGCACGCGCCGCCGACCGAGTCGTGCTGGTTCCGGCCATCAATCACGGCTACAGCCCGCACCACCTCGACTTTCCGGGCGCGATCAGCATCGGCGCGCACACATTGATCGACTACGGCGTCGACGTCTGCCGCAGCCTCGCGCACCACGGGTTTCGCAAAATCCTCATCGTCAATGGGCACGGCAGCAACACGCCCTTCGTCGACATCATCGCGCGTCTGGCGGTCGTCGAAACCGGCGTGCTGGCCGCCGCGGTAAACTACTGGGCCGCTCCCGGCGTACGCGCGGTCGCGGAGTCGCTACGCGAATCGGATCCGGTCGGCGGAATGAACCACGCCTGCGAGTTCGAGACGTCGCTCTACCTCGCGATCGCGCCCGACCTCGTCGACATGTCTAAAGCGGTGCGCGAGCTGTCGCATCGGCCTACCGAGAACTACTGGACCGACTTGATCGCGGGCGACGGTCCGCTGGCGATGATGGAACCGTGGAGCGCGCTGAGTGAAAGCGGCGTGATGGGCGATCCGACCAAAGCCACTGCCGAGAAGGGCCGGGCGCTGTTCGATGCTGCCGCCGCCGGGATCGTGACGCTGATCGACGAGCTGCGGGCGCGGCCGCCGGCCCGCCGTCGCGACCACCACTAACCGCGCGATGCGCACGACTCGACCCCTAATCGCGGCACTCGCGGCGGCGTGCGCGTTGCTGATCGGCGCTTCCGCGTGCACGCGTACCGCCACGCAGGCGACCGGGACCCGAAACGCGTGGACCGTGCCCGGCGTGCTGCGGATGGCCGGGCGCCAGGATCCCGACAACCTCAACACGTTGCTCGGCACGCAGACGGTCGACACCGATCTCTCGATGTTTTGGGCGGCCTACCTCTTCAATCTCAACGACCGCAACGAACTCGAACCCGAACTGGCCACGCGCGTGCCGACGCTAGCCAACGGCGACATCGCGCGGGATGGGCTTTCGATCACCTATCATCTGCGCCGCAACGTGCGCTGGCAAGACGGCGTTGCGTTCGACGTTCGCGACCTGATCTTCACCTGGCGCCAAATGATGAACCCGCGTAACGCCGTCGTCAGCCGGCTCGGCTACGACGTCATCGCGAGCATCGCCAGCCCCGACCGCTACACCGCCGTCGTACATCTCAAACGCCGCTACGCGCCGTTCGTCGCGGCGTTCTTTACGATGGCCAACCACCCGGACTGCATCTTGCCGGAGCACCTGCTCGCGAAATACTCCGACCTCAACCGCATCGCGTACAACGAGCTGCCGGTTGGGACCGGACCGTTTCGGATCGCCAGCTACGAAAAGGGTTCGCGCATCGAGTTCGTCGCCAATCCGCTGTACTGGCGCGGCCGCCCGAAGCTGGATCGAATCGACTATCGCATCGTTCCCAGCGACAACACGATCCTCACGATGCTCCAGTCGCATCAGACCGACTTCTTCTACCGGGCGCCCGAAACGATGATCGAAAACTTGCGCGGCATTCCCGGGACGCGCGTCATCTTGTCGCCCTTCACCCGCTTCGCCGACTTGGGATTCAACGCGTTGGTTCCGGCGTTGCGCGACGTTCGGGTCCGCCAAGCCCTCGCATACGCGACCGATCGACAGGCCCTCATCGCCAAGGTCACCCACGGCGTCACGATCGCCGGCGACACCGATCAGCCGCCCTTTTCGTGGGCCTACGACCCGCACGCCCAGCACTACCCATACGACCCCGCGCGGGCGGCGAAACTGCTCGATGCGGCCGGCTGGAAACTCGGACCCGACGGCGTCCGTGCCCGCGATGGCCAGCCGCTGGCACTCGCGCTCGTCGGCTTTACCGGCTCGAGCACGGCCACTGCGGCCGAAGCCCTGATTCAAGCGCAATGGCGTCAGATCGGGGCGGTCGTCACTATCAAGAATTTCCCGTCGGGGCAGCTCTACGAAACCAAGTCTGCAGGCGGGATCGAGCAGTCGGGAAAGTTCGACGTCATCTTTGAAAACTGGGCCAACGGCTCGGACCCCGACGATTCGATCCTGCTGCTCTGCTCGATGGCTCCGCCGGCCGGCTGGAACGTCTACCACTTCTGCAGTCCCGCGCTCGACGCGGCCGAGCGGACCGCCTTGACGAGCTACGACCCGGCCGCGCGGCGGGCCGCATATGCCCGCGTGCAGGAAATTGCCACCGCCCAACTGCCATTCTTCATCCTTTGGTACCAGCGCGAACTCGACGTCGTCAATACCGACCTGAAAAACTACAAGCCCGCCCACGCCGTGACCCCGTTCTGGAACGCGTGGGATTGGCAGATTTGAGGAGTCATGCAGCAACGCCGCTCGTACGTCGGCCCCATCGTCATCGTGGGCATCGTCGTCATCATCGTCGCGATGGTGGCGGGAACGTATAACTCGCTCGTCACGCTCGGTCAAGCCGTGGACGCGCAGTGGGGCCAAGTGCAAAACGTTTATCAGCGGCGCGCCGACCTGATTCCGAATCTCGTCGCGACCGTCAAGGGTGCGGCCAACTTCGAGTCGAGCACCTACGAAGCCGTCGCCAAAGCGCGCGCTTCCGTCGGACAGATTTCGCCGGCCGTCGTGCAGAACGCACTGAACGATCCTAAGGCGTTCGCGCAGTACGCGGGCGCCCAGGATCAGCTCGGATCGGCGCTCTCGCGGTTACTCGCGGTTTCCGAAAACTATCCGCAGCTCAAAGCCACCGAAAACTTTCAAACGCTTCAGGCGCAACTCGAAGGCGCCGAAAACCGGATCGCCTACGAGCGCAAGAAATACAACGACGTCGCGCGGACGTTTAACACCAAACGCAACACGTTCCCAACGGTGCTGTTCGCGGGCATTTTCGGCAGCCGATTCAACGAGAAGCCCTACTTTGCGTCGCAGCCGGGTGCCGAGAAGGCCCCGGTCGTGAACTTCAGTCCGTGACGCGGGACGAACGCGCGCGCGTCGCGCAAGCGATTGCGGCGGCCGAACGCGGCACGACCGGACGAATCGCCGTACGCGTGATCCCGGACAAAACCGTCGACGCGTTCGACCGCGCGAAGCACGAGTTCGCCCGCACGGGCCTGCACCGGCACGATGCCGAAAACGCCGCTCTCGTCTTGATCGCGCCTAAGGCGCGCCGCTTTGCGGTAGTCGGAGACCGCGCGCTGCACGAACGCGTGGGCGATACCTTCTGGAACTCGATCGTGGCGGAGACGCAGCCGTATTTCGCGCGCGGTGCGCTAGCCGACGGCGCGGTGCACGCCGTGGGCCGCGTCGGCGAGGCGCTGCACGCGCACTTCGCCGACCCGGAGACCGAATCGTGACGCGGTTGGGCCGAGCGTTGGCGGCCGTCGCGATCGCCCTGGCGGCGTGGACGTCGCCGGCCTGGTGCGACGATTTCAAAGCACCGCCCACGCCCGACCATCACGTCACCGATCCGTCTGGTGCGCTGTCGTCGAGCGCCCGAACCGCCCTCGAGAACGAACTCACCGCGTACGAAGCCAAAACCGGCCATCAGATCGTCGTCTGGATCGGTCAGACGACCAGCGACGTCCCGCTGGAAACGTTCACCACCGAAACGGCCGATCGGTGGAAGATCGGCCGGCACGGACACGATGACGGCGCGATTTTGTTCGTCTTTCTCAAAGATCACAAACTTCGGATCGAAGTGGGCTACGGACTCGAGAGTAAACTGCCCGACGCGACGGCCTATCGGATCATCTCCGACGAGATCACGCCGCGGATGCGAGCCGACGACGTCGATGGGGCGGTCTCCGCGGGCGTCGCCGCGATGCTCACGGCGATTACGCCCACATATCAACCGGCGGTCGCGCCGACGCCCATCCCGGCCGAAACGCTGACGGCCAAATCCATGGTCGTGATCGCCTTTTTCATCCTATCGTTCTTGCTCGTCGTCGTCGCGATCGTCGGCAATATCGTCGCCTCGGTTCGGTACGGCTATCTCGTGACGCGCGAAGGACAAACCGCCGCCCGGCGGGCGATGCGCGGATGGTGGTTTTGGAGCGGAGTGGGGGCCGGCAGCAGCGGCGGCTTCTCGTCCTCGTTCGGCGGGTTCGGCGGCGGAGGCGGGGGCGGATTCTCCGCCGGCGGGGGCGGCTTCGGCGGCGGGGGCGCGTCGGGCGGCTGGTGACGCAAGAGAATCGGCGCGGACCGGGGTATAATCGCGCTATGAACCGTTCGACGATTTTCACCGCCTTTGCCGCGCTGGCGTTCGCCGCCGGCGCGTTCTCCGCCAGCACCACCTCGGCACCGGCCGATCCGGTGATCTACGTCGACCCGGCGCTTCCCGGTCCCGTCGACAACTGTCAGTGGTTCGACGACAATCTGAACGATCGCTCGATCGGCTCGCTGATCCGGCAGACCGATTTGCTCTACAACCGGCTCGCGCTGCAGCCCGATCAGCAAGTCACGATCACGCAAACCGGCGCCACCACGGCGGCTGGCGCGCAACTGGTCGGCTTTACCCTCGACCGTCGCGGCCTCTGCGCCGACGCCAAAGCCTTCCACCCGCAACCCGAACCCTCTCAATCCCCGCAATAGCGCCCCGCGCCCTTCGACTGCGCGTGCTACGCACGCTCCGCTCAGGATGACAAACAAGGAATGCGCGTGCTGCGCACGCTCCGCTCAGGATGACAAACAAGGAACGCCCGCGCTGCGCAATTGTCATCCCGAGCGGTGCGAAGCGCCGTCCATTGTCATCCCGAGCGGAGGCGCGTAGCGCCGTAGTCGAGGGAGCGCGTCCTTCGACTGCGCGCCTTCGGCGCTCCGCTCAGGATGACACTAGGGGAGGGAGTGGGTGAACCAGGTGCCGCCGGGGGTGTAGACGGCGGAGCCTTCGCCCCAAATGACGTACGTTACGCCCGATGCGTCGACGCTCATTCCGAGATAATCGCCGAACGGAAAGTCGTAGCCGGCGGGATGTTTGTACGGCGCGCCGTTTCCGCGATCGGAAAGGCGGATGGGCGCGTTCCACGTCGCGCCGCCGTCGCGGCTGCGCGCGTACCACGTGTTCCAGGCGTGCAGGCCGTTGCGGTTGTCTTGCCAGACGAGCCGAAAATCGCCGTTCGCCGGCCCGGCCGCGATCGCCGGACTCGTCGCGTTGCCGGCGGAGCCGACGGGGCGCGGATCGCTCCAGCGCGCGCCGTCCTTCGAGCGCGTCGCGTAGAGCGTATTGGGGCCTTGCCGCACGCTGTTTTGCGCGTAAACGAATGCGTAGGCGCCGGATCCGTCGACGGCGATTGCCTCTTGTCCGGTGAAGAAATCCGGATAGCAGTGTCGCACGTGGCAGGGCGCACCCTCGTGCGTCGACGCCATCACGATCGTCGTCCAAGTCGCGCCGCCATCGGTCGAACGCAGCAGCGCGATTTGACCAGCACCGGTTTCGTTCTTTCCGCCTTCGCCGTCGACGGCGAACCAGACCGAGCCGTCTCGCCCGACGGTGCCGCCGCTGGGATAGTACCAGCGAAGTTGCGAGGAGGCTTTGACCGGCGGCGCCCACGTCGTGCCGCCGTCGTGCGACGCGGCGACGAGCAGTTTGTCGTAGGCGTTGAACGCCACGTAGACGTCGCTTCCCGACGGTCCGATCAGCAAGATCGGCTTGTCGCTATAGGGGTGGTTTCCATCGAGGCGGATCGGCGCGCTCCACGACGTGCCGTGATCGTGCGACTGCGCAAACACGACGCCGGGCAAATAGTTATCTAAACATGCCACGTCGACCGTTCCGTCGCGGGCAACGGCGATCTGCGGATCGAACTGAAAGTGCGCGTGGATGCCGCGCCGGCAAATATGCCGCGATTGATTCCACGTCGTGCCGCCGTCGGGCGAACCGCGAAAGAGCAGGAAGTTCGGGTGCTGTTTGGTCGTCACTTGATAGACCCAACTCGACGAACGATCAGCGGCCACGGTCGGTTCCCAATCGTCGCGTTCCTGGGCGCCCCATAGCCGTTCGGATGCGAACCGGTCGCGGGCGGCCGGGCGATTGAAGTTCGGCGCTCCGACCCGTTCGTTCGAGGTGACGCCATCGATCGTGCCGCGACACGCCGCTAGGGCGAGCGCAGCGGCAAGAGCGCCGACCAGGCATCGAAGCTTCATCGCAAGCCTCCGTGGGCGTTGAGCACGCGCAACCCGGACTGGAGCAGGCCGGCGTCGCCGACGCGATACCCGTAATGGGCTACCAGGGCGCTGGAATAAATCCCCCGGTAACGCGCTAAATCCCACGTTCGTTCGTCAATTTCGCCGTACGCGCGCGCGAATGCCGGGCGGGAGTTCGGCGAAAAAATCGTGATCCCGATCGCGAGATCGAGCGCCGGGTCGCCGACGTGCACGTCGCCCCAGTCGATTGCCCCGCTGACGCGTGCGTCCGCGATCAACAGGTGGCGCGCATAGAGGTCGCCGTGAACGACGCACAAGCGATCGGCGCGCGGACCGGCGGGTGCGATTCGCTCCTGAAAAGCCAACAACGGAGCCGGGTCCTCGATCAAACCCAGGGCGTGCAATTCCGCCAGGCGCACGCGCAGCTTCGGCATGCAGCGCGCGTGTTCGAAGCGGCCCGCCTCGTCGCGCGGGAGGGTGGGAAGCGTGGCCGGCGCGATCGCGTGCAGCGCGCGCAGAAACGTGCCGCAAGCCACCGCCGCGGCCGTCTCGGCGTCGTCGTCGAGCACGCACTCCGTCAGGGGCCGCCCCGGCAACCGCGCGTAACCGGCGAACGGCCAGCCAAACGCGTCCGAGGGTCGGCCGGCGAAGCGCGGCAATGGAATCGGCAGCGGCAGCCGAGGTGCGAGCGCGGGAAGGACGCGCAGCTCGGTTTCCATCAGCGCGACCGCGACGCGCCGGCGCGGAAAACGAAAGACCCACGCGTCGCCGACCAAGAAAGCCGCGTTATCCCACCCTTCGCCGAATGGTTCTATGGGCAGCGGCGCCAGTTGACGAAACTGCCGTCCGATCGCCGTCCGCGCAATCGCCGCATCGATTGCGATCTCTGCGTCCCACTCCGCCGCGCCGGTCATCGCGGGCGAACGCGAAACGCCAGACTGATGCGCGGTCCAATGGCCGCACTGACTTTGGGAATGCCGTGGTCGTAGTGCTTCTGCGTTTCGTAACTCATGACGAGCAGGCTGCCGTTTTCGAGATCCACATCGAGGATCCGGCGCGGCCGCGCTTTGCTGCGAATCGTCATGCGCCGCACGGCGCCGAGCGAAACCAGCGCGATCGGATACCCTTCGACGATCTCGTAGAGATGATCGTTGTGCGGCGCGACGCTGTCGTGCCCGTCGCGATAGAAGTTGAGCCCGGCATCGGTGAAGGCCACGCCGGTCGCATCGCCGGCCAGACGCGCGGCCTGCGCGACCGGCGGCGGCAAGCTTTCGTCGTCGAGCCGATATCCGGAAACCATGCGCGGGACGTCGACGTCGCGGTCGTACATTCGCCGGCGCTGCGGTTGCCACGTCACGTCGCGCAGCAGCGCTTCAAACCAGGCCGTCGCCGACGCCGGTTCGATCAAGGATGGACGATAGGTGATTTCGCCGGTGGCGTCGTCGAGCAGCGTGCGGCGATCTTCGCGGAAGAATCCGAGCTGCGCCATCGCACGCGAAAACGGCGAGCCGAGGGCTTACGGATACAGGCCGCGGAGCTTCGTCGCCTCGGCGACGCGTTCGACCGCCACGCAGTACGCACCGGTGCGCATCGAAACGCCGTGGCGTTGGGCCTGTTCGTGGGCCTCGCGAAACGCGCGCGTCATGATGCGCTTGAGGCGTTCGTTGATCTCGTCTTCTTCCCAGAAGTTGGCCTGCAGGTCTTGGACCCATTCAAAGTAGGAAACCGTCACGCCGCCGGCGTTGGCGAGAATGTCGGGCAAGACCATGATGCCGCGCTCGTAGAGGATTTCGTCGGCGGCCGGAAGCGTTGGCCCGTTGGCCGCTTCGGCCACGATTTTCGCCTGGATCCGCGGCGCGTTTTCAACCGTGATGACCTTCTCCAGCGCGGCCGGCACGAGCACGTCGCAATCGTATTCCAAGACCTCGCGATTGCCGACTCGTTCGCCGCCCGTAAAGCCGACGACCGAACCGGTTTCGAGCTTGTGCGCCGTCAAGCGCCGGCTGTCGAGCCCTTGCGGATTGGCCACGCCGCCCGCCGAGTCGGAAACGGCGACCACGCGGTACCCGCGTTGCTCCATCAGCTGCGCCGCGTACATGCCCGCGTTGCCGAATCCTTGGATCGCGACGCGCGAACCCTCGATCGGCTTGCGCAGCACGGCCATCGCTTCGTCGACGACGTAGAGGCAACCACGCGCAGTCGCCTTGTCGCGCCCGAGCGACCCGCCGATCGAAATCGGCTTGCCCGTAACCACGCCGGGAATCGAAAAGCCCGCCTGCATCGAGAACGTGTCCATGATCCACGCCATGATCTGCGGCGTCGTGTACACGTCGGGCGCGGGAATGTCTTTTTCGGGACCGATGATGATCGCGATTTCGCTGGTAAATCGGCGCGTAAGGTTCTCCAGCTCCTGCATGGACATCGCCTTGGGATTGCAGATCACGCCGCCCTTGGCGCCCCCAAACGGAATGTTGACCAGCGCGCACTTCCAGGTCATCCACATTGCGAGCGCCTTGACTTCATCGAGCGTCACGTCGGGATGAAAGCGGATCCCGCCCTTACCGGGACCGCGTGCCATGTTGTGCTGCACGCGATACCCGGTGAAGATGCGGAACGTTCCGTCGTCCATGCGCGCCGGCACGGAGACTTCCAGCACGCGCTTGGGCTGACGAAGGTAGCCGTGAATCGAGTCGTTGAGACCGATTACGCGCGCGACCTCGTCGAGTTGCCGCTGCGCCATTTCCCAGACGTTATCCGGGGCTTGGACGCTGGAAAGATCTCGTGCCGTCATCGTGCCATTCCGTTTCCTAGTAGTGCGGTTTCCCGTAGATGCTCTTGTGGAGTGCCGGGAGGTGCGGATTCTTCCACTTCGTTCCGTCGGCAAAGGTGATCTTGAGGGGAACGCATTGCACCATCGAGGTGCTCAACGGGAAGACGTTCGGATTGAGGCCGAACTCGTGTTTGATCTCGGCGCCGGGGGAGAACGTGCCGACGTCGCGCACTTCGGCCACGAGCTGGCCGCGCGCGATCAACCCGAACTCGATGTCGTGCATCACGACGCTGGTGGCGTTCGAATAGTCGATCCCGAGCGTCGGGTTTCCCTCAACCGGATAGGAATAGTAGTTGTAGCCGTAACCGTACACGCTGGGCCATCCCCAGTACGACCCGCCGGGCCAGTATCCCGGCGCGTAACCGGCCGACATGCGGTTGTTGCGCTGCGGATTGCATGCGTTGACGCTGATTGGATGGGGCATCGTCACGTGCGGATGCGCCGCGGCGACCGCCACGACGACGGGTGCGCCGTGGGCGAGAGCCGGCAGCGGCAACCCGGCGACGAGGGAGAGCGCGACGACGCGCCACGTTAAACGTACCGTCTTCATCGTTATGAAAGTCCTTTGCGGGCTGGGAATAGTAAGAGACGCTTGCTTTGGGGGTTCTTCAGACCCCCTGGCACCCACCTATGCGGGCGGATGCGATCCGGAATGGTCGATCGGCGCCGCATGCATCACCGGCGGCGATTCGTGCATGACCGGCAGTTCGTGCGGCATCGGCAACGGCAACGGCTGATGCGTGACGGGCAGCGGTGCATGCATCCCG
>DASXDV010000037.1:0-16556 GCA_036490465.1 Candidatus Tumulicola sp.
CGTTATGCTTCCCGCAGCGCCGCGAGCGTGGGATCGTGCGCCCACGTTCCGCCCCCGGAGAGAATCGTTCCCGCACCGGCGCCGGTTCCATCGCCGGCGTGGGTGCCGGCAAAGCGTTCGTCGCCCAACTCGAACGGCGCAGCGGCCGCCGCCGACGCGGCCACCGCCGCCGCAACCGTCTCGGCGGACGGCAGGTCGAGATCGAGTTGTTCGGCCAGTCCGATCAGCATTTCGAGATCGGCGAGCACGCCGTCGGGGGCTTCGATCGATTGATTGAGCGCGAGCACCTCACCGGCCAAGTTCAGCGTGGAGCCGCTCTTTTCGAACGATCCCTTCGCGGGCAAGATTAGCCGCGCGCGCCGCGCCGTTTCGGTCATGAAGAGATCGCTGACGACGAGGAACGGAACGCGCGCGAGCGCCTCATCGGCGTCCCCGCCCGCAGCGTTGCGAACCGGGTTCGCACCGAAGATCGCCAGCATCCCGAGCGCTCCGTCTCCCGCGGCCGCAATCATCGAGTGCGCATCCATCCCGGCCGGAGCGGACGCGTAGCCGGGCCCAAAGTTCGGAAGCATGCCCATCGCTTCGGCACCCCGCGCGTTCCCCTGCTCGCTCGCGATGTAGGTCGTCAGCTCCGCGACGTTCGCGAACGCCTGCGCAAACGCGCGTCCAGCCGCGAGGTCCACGCCGTCCCAAATGAGCGCGACGCGCTCGACGCCCGTTCCGACCGCCCTCGCCGCTTCGGATGCGCTAGGCGCGGTGACGATCTTGGCGCCCGCACGGAGCTTGGCTTTGAGCACCCGCAGCCACATCACCGGCGCGCGCTCCTCCGGCGACGCGCCCGCAACGACGATGGCCTGCGCGCGTTCGAGCGCCGCGAGCGAACCGCCCTTGGCGCCCGGCGTCGCCTGACGTTGCCGGCCGGCGCGCCAATCGAGGTTCCGCGTTCCGATCGCCCGGAAGATATGCTGCAGGAGGTAGGCTTCTTCGTTGGTCAACCGGCCGCCGCCGATCGCCCCCACGCCGGCCGGTCCGTGCGCCGCGATCGCGTCGCCGATCGCCTTACGCCAGAGCGCGAATGCGTCGTCCCATCCGACCTGAACGAAGGTTCCGTCCCGCTTGTACAGCGGCTGCACGATCCGTTCGGGCGACGCGTAAAACCCGATGTTGTAGCGACCGCGGTCGCAGAGCCAGCCGTCGGAAATTGCGTCGTCGCTCTCGACGGTCATCGTACGGACGACCGTACCGTAACGAACGTCGGCAAACTGTTGGCACCCGACGGCACATTGCGTGCAGGTCGTTTGAGTGCGCGCGAGATCCCACGGGCGAGACTTGAAGCGGTAGACTTTCGAGGTAAGCGCTCCGACCGGACAGAGCTCGGTGACGTTTCCGGTGAAGTTGTGCCGGTACGGCTGGTCGGTAGCGGTCGCGATGATGTCGCGAACGCCGCGATCTTTGACGACGAGTTGACGTTCCGAAGCGATGATGTCGTCGAAGCGCACGCACCGCTGACAGACGATGCAGCGCTCTTCGTCCAGCACGATCGTCGGTCCGAGGTCGACGCTCTTGGGCTTGTGCAGCTTCGGATCGACGACGTCGGAATAACCGCGCGCGTAGGCCATCGCGTAGTCCTGGAGATCGCACTCGCCGCCCTTGTCGCAAATCGGACAGTCGAGAGGATGATTGACGAGCAGCAGTTCGAGGATGATCGCTCGCCCGGCTTCGACCCGGTCGCCCTGGGTACGCACGACCATGCCGTCGGCAACCGGAGTGTTGCAGGCGATCTGCAGTTTCGGCATCCCTTCGATGTCGACCAGGCACACCCGGCACAGCCCCGCCGGACCGAGCTTCGTGTGATAGCAGTACACGGGAATTTCTTGCTTGACGGTTTTAGCCGCCTCGACGAGCAAGGTCCCCTTGGGTACCGTCACGGGCACCCCGTCGATGGTCAGGTTCACGCTCACGCGGGCACCGTTTCGGCCACCGGCGCGACGCGCGCCGCGAACTGCTCCGGAAACCGCAGCAGAACCGATCGCAAGAACGGTTCGATCGAGTCGCCGAGCGCGCAGAGGTTCAAACCGGTAATGGTCTTAGCCACGCGCAGCAGCATCTCGTAGTCGCCGGCCACGCCGCGTCCGTGCACCAGCCGTTCGAGCACGCGCTCGAGCCAACTGCCGCCCTCGCGGCAAGGGGTGCACTGACCGCACGATTCGTGCGAAAAAAAGCGAATTAGATTGTAGGCGGCCTTGACGAAATCGGTCGTGTCGTCGAAAACGACGAACGCCCCCGATCCAAGCATCGAGCCGGCCTTCGCCATGCTTTCGTAGTCGTACGGCAGGTCGAGATGTTCTTCGAAGATGCAGGCCGACGATCCGCCGCCGGGCTGCACGGCCATCAACGTCCGCCCCGGCCGCAGGCCTCCGGCAAGCTCGATGATTTCGCGGACCGGCGTGCCCAGCGGAATTTCGTAGTTCCCCGGCCGCTGGACGTGTCCCGAAACCGAAACGATTTTGTAACCCTTGCTCCGCTCGGTCCCGACCGCCGAAAACCAATCGGCACCCTTTTCCAAAATCGGAACGAGATAGGCCAGCGTCTCGACGTTGTTGACCACCGTCGGCATGCCGTACAAACCGGCAATGGCCGGAAACGGCGGTTTGAGCCGCGGCTCGCCGCGCTTACCCTCGAGCGAATTGAGCAGTCCGGTCTCTTCGCCGCAGATGTACGCGCCCGCGCCGCGCTGCACGGTCACTTCCAGATCGAAGCCGGTTCCGAAAACGTTGGTTCCGAGATACCCGGCTGCGCGCGCTTGTTCCAAGGCGGCGCAAAAGATCTTGTAGCCGCGCTTGAACTCGCCGCGAACGTAGATGAATGCGTGATGGCACGCGATCCCGTACGCGCCCAGCAGAATTCCTTCGAGCACGAGATGGGGTGCCTGCTCGAGCAGCATGTGGTCCTTGAACGTTCCCGGCTCCGCTTCGTCGCAGTTGCAGACCAGATAGCGCAGCGGCTGGGCCGCCGGGAGAAACGACCATTTCTTCCCGGTCGGAAAACCGGCCCCGCCGCGCCCGCGTAATCCCGACTTCTCCACGACGTCCAGAAGGTCGGCCGGCTTGAGTTCGCGCACGGCGCGTTCCCACTGCGCGTATCCGCCGCGTTGGCGATAGACGTCGATGTCGCGCAGGTCGGCTTCGCCGATCCCGGCGGTAAGCACCTTAGTGACCGGCATCGAGGGCTTCCTTTTCGGCTTCTTCTTTAACGATGGCACGCGAGTCGAGCACCGCTCGTTCGCGCGTTCGGCCGAAGAAATAGACGTTTGCGTCGACGATGTGGTCGAGCATGATCACGCCGCTGCGATCGCCGACGCCGCCCGCATTGTTGGGATTCTCGACCCCGGTTCCGCCGGCGGCCTTCCGGCCGGTCGAAATTTGATCGTCCTGGCGGATCTCCCAGGTACGTCCCGGAGCGTCGGTCTGCGGCAGCGGGGCGACTGCAAACGTATCGGCTCGCATCGCGGCCAGCATTTCGTCGACCTTGGCGGTCGTGAGATCGTAGACGAACTCGAGATTGACCTGCATGCACGGGGCGCGGTCGCAGGCCGCCAAGCACTCCACTTCTTCGTAGGAAAAGGTTCCGTCGGCGGTCGTTTCGAGATGACCGACGCCCAGGCGCTCTCGAAAATACGCCATCACGTCGTCCGCACCGTCGATCGCGCACGCGAGCCCCCGACACGGCTGGAGCACGTACTTGCCCACGGGGCGCCGGAACAACAGCGTATAAAACGAAATCGTTCCCTCGGTTTCGGCGGGCGTAATCTCGAGCATTTCGGAGATCGCGTGGATCGCTTCGCGACTGACGTACCCCTCGCGCTCCTGAAAGACGTGGGCGAGCATCAGCAAGGCGGAGCGTTTGTGCTCGTAACGCGCCACGATTCGATCGCATTCCGGGCGCAGCCGCTCGAGCAGCGCCGGAAACTCGCGCTCGCGCTCGCTCACCGGTCGACCTCCCCGAACACCGGATCGAGCGAGCCTAGGATGACGACGAGATCGGCGATCAGATTCCCGGACGCCAGCCCCTTGACGGACTGCAGGTTGTACATGCTGGGCGGGCGCGTCCGCACGCGGTAGGGGCGGTTCTCGCCGTTGCTCACGATGTAATATCCCAGTTCGCCGCGCGGCGACTCGACGGATTGGTACACGTCGCCGGGAGGCACTCGAAAGCCCTCGCTGACGATTTTGAAATGATGGATCAGGGCTTCCATCGAGAGCGCGATCGTCTCTTTGGGCGGCGCTGCCACCTTCGTGTCGTCGATCATCACGGGACCCGGGGTGTCGAGACGGCGGCGCGCCTGCTCGATGATTCGATGCGACTGTTCCATTTCGTCCAGTCGTACCAGGAAGCGCGCGTAGGCATCGCCTTCGGCGCGAACCGGCACGTCGAATTCGTACGTTTCGTAGCCGGTGTACGGGAACGCTTTGCGGACGTCGTAAGGGATCCCGCTTCCGCGCAGACTCGGCCCGGTCACCGCCCACTGGAGCGCTTCGTCGGCCGTCAAGACGCCCACGCCGATCGTCCGGTCCTGGAAAATCGGGTTGGCTTGGAGCAGGCCGCGCAACTCGCGCATCCGCCGGGGAAACTTCTCGATGAACGCATCGAGTTTGGCGAGGTAACCGTCGGGCAGATCGCCGTTGAGGCCGCCGACCCGCACGTAGTTGGGATGCATCCGGGCGCCCCCGGCGTCTTCCTGTAAGTCGAGAACGTTTTCGCGCAGATCGAAACAGTAGAAAAACACGGAGATCGCACCCAAATCGATGCCGTGCGTCCCTAGCCAAACGCAGTGCGACGCGATCCGCGTGAGCTCCATGAGCAGCACGCGAACGATCCGCGCGCGCGGCGGAATCGCGTCGGTAATTCCCAGGAGCCGCTCGACCCCGAGCGCGTAGCAGAGCGAGTTCGATTCGGGCGCGAGGTAGTCCATCCGCTCGATGACCGTCTGAGCCTGCGACCAAAAAAGATTTTCGGCGGTCTTTTCGATGCCGGTATGCAGGTAGCCGATCTCGGGCTCCGCCTTTACGACGGTTTCGCCCTCGATCTCGAGCATGATTTGCAAGACGCCGTGGGTGGACGGATGCTGCGGTCCCATGGACAGGACCATCGCGTTGCCTTCCCGGCTCACGATTTCGGGCGTAAGGGGCTGCGTCGACATCGTCACGACGGTTCGTCTCCCCGCACGCGCCGAATCTGTTCTTGCAGCGCTTCGAGCGTCGAACCCGACGGCGGTACGCCGGCTTGCACGTTGCTTTTCAGCGCGAATGCCGGGCGCGGCGAGCGCTCGCGCGCCTCGCCCCGCACGGGGTAATCGCGCCGCAGCGGATGCCCGACCCAATCGTAGGGCATCTGAATGCGCCGGAGATCGGCGTGTCCGTCGAATACGATCCCGAAAAGATCGAAGACTTCGCGTTCGGCCCAATCGGCGGATTTCCACAGATCCATCGCGGTCGGCAGGTGCGGCTCGTCTCCCGAAACGCCGCACAGGAGGCGCACGCGCGTTGGGCTACCGACCTCTGCGACGGTCGCGGCCCTGGCGGGAACCTTGAGCAGATGGTACACGACGTCGAAACGAGGGACGCGCTGCAGGTAGTCGACCGCGCCGATGTCGAGCAACATCGTAAACCCATCGGCCTTGAGGGCCGCCAACCGGGCATGCACCGCCGACGGCTCCGTTCGCTCGATGACCGCATCGTCGATCGGCGGGCGCAGGCCGGTGGGGTCGATCGCGGCGCCCGCGATCGGCGGCGTTTGCGTGCTCGGCATTTAGGCGCGGGCGAGGATTCCGCCGCGGCCGCCTTCGCGGATCTGCTGCTGAATCAAGTTGACGGCGTAGAGCAACCCGTCGGGGGTCGGCGGACAACCCGGCACGTAGACGTCGACCGGGACGATCGTGTCGATTCCCTGGACGACGGCGTAGTTATCGAAGATGCCGCCCGAACTCGCGCAGGCGCCCATCGAGATGACCCATTTCGGATCGGCCATTTGATCGTAGAGCCGTTTGACCACCGGGGCCATCTTCCACGCGACCCGGCCGGAGACGATCATCAAGTCCGCCTGACGGGGCGAACTGCGAAAGACTTCCGAGCCCAACCGCGCGATATCGTACTCGGCGGAGGTGACGGTCATCATCTCGATCGCGCAGCAGGCCAGGCCCATCGTCAGCGGCCAGACGGAACTGCTCTGCGCCCAACGCGCGACGTCGTCCAGCCGCGCGAGCATGAAATGACCCGGACCTTGGCTCATGCGCTCACCGCCATGCGAAGCCGCCCTTTTTCCACACGTAGGCATATCCGATCGCGAGCACGACGATGAACGCCAGCATCTCGAGCAAACCAAAGACGCGCAGGGCGTGCATCTGCACGGCCCACGGGTACAGCGACGCTGCTTCGACGTCGAAAATCACGAACAGCATCGCGATTAGATAGAAGCGCACCGGAAAGCGGCCCGCGACGGCCGAGGTCGGCTCGACGCCGCACTCGTAGGCCTCGAGTTTGTGCGGGTTGGGCTTGCGGCGCTGCAGGAGTCCGGGGATCAGGGTAAACATCAGCGCGGCCGCAAGGGCGACGCAGAGATAAATCGCGACGGGTTCGTACGGGTTCATGGCTTGTGAAAGTTTTCACAAGCGCCGCTCCGGACCCTGGGAGAACCGCGGCCGGTTTTCGGGGACTTCTAACCGCGGTAGCGTAAACTCTGTAAAATCATGCGGCGTTTCGTCTTAGGACTGGTCTTACTGTTTGCGCTGGGCGACTCGTGCGCCCCATCGCCCGGCGTCGTTGGGGTTCAGGACTACGGTCAGGTGACCGGGCGCGTGCTCGACGCCATGACGAACCGCCCGATACCCAACGCGTTGGTCTCGGTCGGCTCCCTCTATACGGCGTCAGCGGACGCACGCGGCGCCTTCCTGCTCACCAAGGTTCCGGCCGGGGACCAAACCGTGACCGCTCGCTCGCCCGGCTATACGTACGGGACCGGAGACGTCACCGTACTGAAGGACCACGCCGTGTCGGTTGGCTACGTGCGGCTGGTACCCGTGATCCATCCGGCGGGCTTACCTACCTTGCCGCCCCCCTCAACGCCCAGCCCGCCGCCCGCGGCCAATCTGGGCGCCTCCCCCTCGCCTACTGCCTCGCCGACGTCCGAGCCGGCTCCAGGGATCGCTCCGACGCCGGGCGGCGCGCCGGTCGTCCCGACCTCCACCCCCGAACCCACGCCGTCCGGCCCAACGCCGACGGCGAGTCCGCCGTCCGCTAGCTCGTCCTCCCTACGTTAGACGCAGCGCCGCGAGATCGAGATCGTATTCGATCGAACGGAAGATATCGTCGGGAATCTCGCCCCCCTCGCGCATCCGCATGATCGTTCGCCGCTCCGCGTCGAGGGCGAGCTTCTGAAGCCGCCGGTCGATTCGGCTGTCGGAAACTTCCTGGCTCTCGTCTTTGGCGGCCTTGCCGCGCAGCACGTTGATGCGCTGCTCGTACTCGCCCAGAATGCGTTCGGCTAACTCGACGTACGGACCGGGTTCGTGACGACGCTCCTCATCGCGTAGGCGCGCCATTCCCGCCTCCAGCGCGCGAATCCGCAGCCGCGTTTCGCGCCGCCGGCTTTTGCTGGCTTCGGTAAGGCCGAGCCACTCGATCATCGGCGCCAACGTCAAACCCTGCAGCACCAGGGTGACGAAGACGACGCACACCGTAAAGAAGATCGTCGGTCCGCGCTGGGGAAACGGCTGATCGCCGAACGTGTACGGCAATGCGAGCGCGGCGGCCAGCGACACGATCCCGCGCATTCCGGCCCAGCCGATAACGCTCACGGCCTGCCACCGGGGAGCCGCGTCGGCCGCGCGCAAACGCTTACTTAAAAGGCGCGGCAGATACGTCGCCGGGAACACCCAGACGATTCGCACGACGATCACCAGCGCCGCGACCATCGCCCCGTAGAGCGCGTAGTCGCGAACATGCGGCTGCAACTCCGCCAAGATCGCCGGCAACTCCAGACCGATCAGCAGAAACGCAAACGCATTGAGGACGTACGTCAGCACGCGCCAGACGGCCGAACCGATCACCCGCGTCTCCGACTCGATGAAGAGCCGCGACCGCCAGCTCAGCAGAATACCGGCCGTCACGGCTGCGAGGACGCCCGATTCGTGCAAGGCGTCGGCGGGCAAGTACGCAGCGAACGGGGCCAGCAGGAAAACGACGCTCGCGATCGTGGGATCGTCGAAGCCGCGCGCGCGGATATAGCGCAGCACGCCTTCCAGAGCGAACGCCGCCACGATGCCGATCGCCACACCGCCGACCGCAACGTAGACGAACGTCAGGCTGGCGTGCAACAGCGAGAACGCTCCGGAGACGGCCGCCGCCAGCGCAAATCGGTAGAGCACCAGCGCGGTCGCATCGTTGACGAGGCATTCCCCCAAGATGATGGCCGCGATGCGGCGAGGAATTGCAATCCGTTCGAAGATCGCCTCGGCGGCGACGGCGTCGGGCGGAGAGACGATCGCTCCGAGCGTGAACGCCAGCGGCCAGGAGAAGTCTGGAACGACGGCATGAACGGCAATCGCCACCACGACGGTCGTAAAAATGACCAGCCCGAACGCCAGCAGCGAAATCGGGCGCCAGTTACGCTTGAGCTCCAGCCAGTCCGTCGACCACGCGGCGCTGTAGAGCAGCGGCGGCAGCACGATCAAGAGGATGATTTCGGGGTCGAAGTGCGGCCGCGGAATATTTCGCGCGAAGGCCAGCGCCACGCCGCCGATGACGAACGAAATCGGATACGGAATGTTGAAGCGCTTCGCCAACACGCTCAACACGACCACGGCGCTGAGAAACGTGACGAGGATCAGGGCTTCGTTCATGCGCGCCCGAGACTACCCGTCGATCGGTTCGCCGGACGCGCGCAGATCGATCGCGTATCCGGCGACCACCAGATATGCGCGTTCCGCAGAGCGCGCCAGCCGCTGCGTCGCCCGGCCCATCGCGTCGCGAAAGAGCCGCGCCGAAGCGGCGACCGGTACGACGTCCCAGCCGATCTGTTCGCTGACGACGATCACGCACGCCGGCGACGCGAGCAGCGCGTCCACGAACTCGGCCGCCTCGCGGTCGAGTTGCGCCTCTAAAACCGCGTAGTCGATTTCGAGCAGCTCGATGCGCTCTCCGATTCGAGCCGCGAGCCACGTTCCCAAGGCGTCGACCAGCAGGCACGCATGCGCGCCGGCTCCGCGCAGCATGGCCAACTGGTCGGCGTGCGGCATCCCGGCAGTTTCGATCGTGCGCCACGACGCCGGACGGTCGCGCAGGTGGCGCGCCAATCGCGCGTGCCACTCGGCATCCTCGGGGTCGTGCGCGGCGGTGGCAACGTACGTTACCTCGCGGCCGGTCTCGAGCGCCAGCTTCACGCCGAAGGCACTTTTCCCCGAGCGCACCGGCCCGGTCACGAAGAGCACTCCCAAATTCCCGTCAACTCCTTACGGGCGCGTGCTTCGACCTCGGACGGCTTCCCGCCCCGCCTCGTCGAACGGCGCCGCATCATGGCGCTCAACATCCTGTGCATCGTGGCCGGCACGGCGCTAATTGTGCTGACGCTCAACGACGTTTTCCAATCCGTGATCGTGCCGCGTGCCGTCGACCGGCGGCTCCGGGTGAGTTTCTTCGCATGGCACTACGCGTGGAAGCTTTGGCCGGCGATGGCTTGGAAAATCTACCCGCGCGACGACGAGCGACGCGAAAATCTGCTGGCGGCATTTGCTCCCGGAATGCTGATCGGACTGTTGATCATCTGGGGAACCCTGCTCGTCGCGGGTTACGGCGCAATCTTTTGGGGATTGCGGGGCGGCCTCGCACCCTCCGTTCATTCACTCGGCGTCGCGACGTACTTCGCCGGGACGTCCCTGACCACCGAGGGATTCGGCGACGTGGTCGGACGTTCGGCCGGGACCCGATTCACCGCGATCGTCGCCGGGGCGACCGGTCTCGCGCTGTTTTCGATCATTACGGCCTATCTCTTCGCGTTGTTCGGATCGTTCCAGACGCGCGAGACGTTCGTGGTGATGCTGGGAGCGCGAACCGGCACGCCGCCCAGCGGGGTCGACCTGTTGGCCATCGCCGGCTATTCGGCCACGACCGCCAACTTAGATCTGCTCCTGCTCGAAAGCCAGCGCTGGACGGCGCAAATCATGGAGAGCCACCTCGCCTACCCGGTCTTAGCATACTTTCGCTCGAGCCACGACTATCAATCGTGGATCGGCACGCTCGGCACGCTGCTCGACGCGGCCACGCTTTTGATAACTACGATCGACGGCGCCCGCAACGGGGAAGCCCGCATCTTCTACAATCTCGGACGTCACGCTACACACGACCTTTCCAAGCACCTGGCGGCGCGATCCGACGCGCCTTCGGCCGGAATCGAACGGCACGAGTTCGAGGCCGCCTGCGATCGGCTCGCCCAGGCCGGTTACGTGCTGCACGAGCGCGGCGCGGCTTGGGAGCGTTTCTCGGCGATGCGCGCGACGTACGCCCCGCAGATCAACGCCCTCGCTCAGTTCTTTCAAATTCCGCCGCTGCAGTGGATCGGCGATCGCGGTACCGTCTCCAGCTCGCACTAGCGCGGGCGCCGCGTTTACAGGCCGTGGGCTTTGTCGACGTTGTCGAGGAATTTTTTAGCGTCGTCGATGGGCAGAGCGAAACCGATGCTGTGTTCTTCGTCGAAACGCGATTCGGCGATCCCGATGACTTCGCCGGTATCGGCGAAGAACACCGGCGCGCCGCTTTCGCCGGGAACGATCGAGAGCGTAACTTCGAGCGCGTCCTTGCGAACCGACGACAGCAAGCCAGCGTCTAGCGACGTGGCGAGTCCGAGCCCTTCGTCGTCGAACTCGTCGGGAACCGGGTAACCGAGCAATCCGACCCGCCGGCCGACCTCGCTTTGCAGGCCGGCCGACGAGCCGAGCGTTACGACGGGCAGGTTAGCTCGGGGCGTTCGCAGGAGCGCGACGTCGAGGTCGGCGTTCGATGCGACGACTCGAGCCGCGGCGCGCTCGCGATTGCCGACCGTGACCGACAGATCCCAGGCTGCGTCGATTGCGTGCTGGACGGTGAGCACGTCGCTGCCCCAGGCTCCCGAAGCGACGACGAAGCCGGTGGCGTACGCATCGTCGTAGCGATCCCGTTTGTGCTCCGGCGGAATTCGCATGCGCAACAGGACGACCGACGGGCTCAAGCGCTTGGCCGTGCCGGTCAAAGCCGCGTCGTCGCCGCGCCCGCAGGCCGCCGGCGCCAGCACCAGCGCGAGCACCGCGCACAGCGCGCGGCGCATTACGGTGCGACCGCACCGGCGATGGCGGCGCGCAGCGCGCCCAAGCCTTCACCGGTCGCCGCGCTGACGAAAAGCGCCCCGGGCTCGCTCGGGCGTTCTCCGGAGACGCGATCGCTTTTGTTGAACACCGCGAGCCGGGGCTTGTCGTCGAGCCCGAGCTCGTGCAGCAGCGACTCGACGGCGACCCGCTGCCGCGGCCAGTCCGGATTGGCTGCATCGAGTACGTGGACGAGCAGAGCGGCCTCGTTTAGTTCCTCCAAGGTCGCGCGAAACGCGGCGATCAGATCTTTCGGGAGCTCGGTGATGAAACCGACGGTATCGGCGATCCGCGCGTAGGCGTTCGGCCCGAGGTACGCGCGCCGGACCGTCGGATCGAGGGTTGCAAACGGCCGGTCCGCCACCAGCGCGTCGCTGCGCGCGAGGGCGTTGAGCAACGAAGACTTCCCGACGTTGGTGTATCCGACCAGCGCCGCGAGCGGTTCGCCGCGGCCGCCGTCGCGACGGACGCCGCGCCGCCGCCGAACGTCGGCAAGCTGGCGCCGCAGCGTGCTGATGCGCTCGCCGATGCGGCGCCGGTCGACCTCGAGTTTCGTTTCGCCGGGTCCCCGCGTGCCGATGCCGCCGCCCAATCGCGACAGGTCGGCCCCGACCCCGATGAGGTTCGACTGGCGATACCGCAGTTGCGCGAGTTCGACTTGCAGCTTTCCCTCGCGGCTGCGCGCGTGGCGCGCGAAGACGTCGAGGATCAGCATCGTCCGATCGACGATCGGCAGCGGGACCACCTTCTCCAGATTCTTGCGTTGACGCGGTCGTAAATCGTTGAGGACCAGCAGTAACTGCGCGTCGAGCTCCTCGGCGCGCTCGGCGATTTCGCGGGCCTTCCCGCTGCCCACGAGCGTGGCCGGATCGACCCGTTCGCGGCGCTGCACGATGCGCTCGAGGATGCGCGCGCCGGCGGCTCGAGCGAGCGCTTCGAACTCCGCCAGCTCCGGCTCGAGCGGGCGTTGCGGATCCTCGAGGTCGACCGCCACGACGAGCGCGCGGGCGGCTACGTTGCCAGCGGCGCTAGCCGTTCGACGAGCCAGCGGAGTCCCTCGTTGTAGTTCGGTCCCGGTTGCATGACGATTGCCGCCGGCGTAACGGTGTACACGCGGCCCAAGCGAACGGCCCGCAAAGCTCGCCACGGTTCCCGGCCGGCGACCGTTTCAAAGTGCGTCGCCGGGTCGGCGACCAGAAGGTCCGGCTGCGCGCGCAGCAACGCTTCGGCACTATACTGCCCGTAGGCGGCGTGCAGGTCGGCGGCTGCGTTGCGCCCACCGGCCAGCGCGATCAGCGTCGCAATATAGGAAGTCGAGCCGGCGGTCCAGATCGGCCCGTTTCCCAGCACGACGAAAACCGAGGGATGGCGGGCGAAGCGACGGGTGCGGGCGTGCAGTTGCGCGGTCGTGTGCCGTAAGCGCGCGATGACGGCTTTCGCCTGGCTTTCGCGCCCGCTCAGCGAGCCGATTTTTACGAGGTTCGCGAAGATGTCGGCGTACGCGTCGTCGGGCAGCAATACGACCACGATCCCGGCGCGTCGGAGCGGCTCGACGAGCCTTGCCTGAGACGGAATCCCGATCGCCACGTCCGGATGAATCGCGACGATCCGTTCGGCGTCGACGCTCGTAAAGTCGGCCACACGCGGAAGCGACCGCGCGCGGGGATCGTCGGTAAACGACGAAACGGCGAGCAACGCGGATCCCGCCCCAATCGCATACAAGTCGTCGGCCACGAACGGAACCAGCGCAACGAAACGCGCGCGCTGCGTGCCGATCGCCGCACTTTTTGACGGTTGCGGCGCCGCGCAAGCAGTCAGTACGAACGCAACGAGCGCGAACAGCAGCCGGCCTTTCACCGCCGGGGCCTTCCGTTACCCAGGAAGCCCCGCCTGCCGCTGCCAAACTCGCTGGCCTCGGGGTTTGCGCGCGAGGAGCCGCCCACCGTCACCGGCCCGCAAGGGTCGGAAGGCGCGGGCTCGAGGCGACGATCCGCACATTGGGATACCGTTGCAAACCGCACAACCCGATCCGCTTCGCGTAAAGGAAGGGATTGCGATGTTTCCGCGCGACGTGATCCTCCGGTTCGCCGGGCTGACGGCCGCGCTCGCAGGAGCGGCTGCAGCGAGCTTGTTGGTCGGCGGAACGAATCTTTCGCTTCACGACGTCGCCAACGCGCTCGCGCACCCGCACGCCGCCGGCACGGTCGGGACGATCGTATGGCAGTTGCGCCTGCCCCGCGTCTGCATCGCTGCGGTGGTGGGCGCGTCGCTGGCACTGTGCGGAGCGATGCTTCAAGGAATGCTGCGCAATCCGCTGGTCGACCCCTATCTCACCGGCGTGAGCGCGGGCTCCGCGGCCGCGATTGCGATTGCGATTCTCGTCGGCGTAAGCGCACCGTTTACCCCGGCGATCGGATTCGTTGCGGGTCTCGGCGCGGCTCTGCTGGTGGCCGCCCTGGCTCGACGAGGCAGCGGAATCGATTCGAACCGGCTGATTCTCGCCGGGGTTTCGCTGTCGACGCTGTTCGCCGCAATCGTTACCCTCGCCATCGTCCGAGCCGAGTCGAACGACTACGCCAGCGCGATCGTCGCATGGTTGGCGGGATCGATGGCCGGCCGAGGCTGGCACGACCTAGGCACCGCGGCGCCGTACGCAGCCGCCGGCGCGTTGCTGGCCGTTTGGGCAATTCCGTCGCTCAACGCGCTGCGGATCGGCGACGTGCGCGCGCGCACCGTCGGGGTCGACGTCGACCGCGCGCAATGGGTCATTTTAGCGGCATCGTCGCTGCTCGCGGCCAGCAGCGTCGTACTCGCCGGCCTGGTCGGGTTCGTGGGCTTGATCGTGCCGCACATCGCCAGACGTCTCGTCGGATCCGACGCACGCGTGCTGCTCCCGGCCTGCGCGGCGATTGGAGCGGCGCTCTGCATGCTCGCCGACGCCGTCTGCCGCGCGATCGTGGCGCCCGCCGAGCTGCCGATCGGCGTGCTCCTGGCGTTCATCGGCGTCCCGGCGTTCCTCTATTTGTACCTGCACGGCGAGCGCGCGCGATGATCGAGCTGCGCGACGTGACCCTGGAAGTCGGCGGCGCCCCGCTCCTGGAGGGAATTCGCGCGTCCTTTTCGCCGGGCGAATTCACGGCGGTGCTGGGACCCAACGGCGCGGGCAAGACGACGCTCATGCGAACGATTGCGGGCCTGCACCCGCCGGCTCGCGGTACCGTCGTCGTCGACGGCGCCGACGTCGCGCATCTCGGCGCGGCGCAGCGCGCACTGCGCGTGGCCTTCGTGACGAGCGACGACGTTCTGCCCGACGCGCTGCGGGTGCGAGACGTCGTCGCGATCGGCCGATTTCCGCACCACCGTTGGTGGGAGTGGCGCGAAGGCGCGGCCGACGACGCGTCGATCGCGGCGGCGCTGGATGCGGTCGGAATCGCGAGCTTAGGACAACGCCTCTTTTCGACGCTGAGCAGCGGCGAGCGACAGCGCGTCTGGATCGCCCTGGGACTGGCCCAAGCGACCCCCGTGATGTTGCTCGACGAACCCACCAGCCACCTCGACGTCCGCGTCGCGCACGAAATTCTCGCCCTGCTGCGCACCCTGGCGCGCGACGGTAAGACGATCGCGTGCGTGCTGCACGATCTCAACGACGCCGCGGCTTATGCCGATCGCCTCGTTCTGCTCGGGCACGGGCGGCTGCTGTGCGCCGGCGAACCCGATGCCGTTTTGGGGAGCGATCTCATCGAGTCGACGTATCACGTAAAGATGGAACGAGTCCGGCTGGGGGACGGGAGCCTGCGCGTGTTCGCGCACCCTCAACGAAATTCTCGAACCCGTTAGTGCGGGTGGCGCAAGCGTACGTCGCTGCCGAGCACCCAACCGCGCTGATCGTGCAGCGGTCCCGTATTGATGATGACCCCGATCGCATCGTCGGGGGCGTTGATCAAGCGCGGCACGACGAAATCGGCGACGCAGCTTTCAACGGTCGCGCGGGTGCCTGGAGCGGCAAGCCGGGCGTGCGGCAACAGCTGCTGCGCTTCGTCGAACGAGGCGGCATGGTAGTCGCGCAGCCGAAAGCGCGAATCCCACACGAGCACGTCGGGATCGTCGGATTCGCTGTACAGCACGACCCGCGCGCCGCGGTGCAGCTTGCACTGCGCGAGCGCCGACGGCGCCATCGCGGCGGCGACCAGGAGCGCCAACAACAACACGGCCGGAAGCCTACGCATTCGTCCCCGCCGTTTCGTCGATCCGAACGACCAGCAGCGCCAGGTCGTCGCGCAACCGGTTCCCGGCAACCGCCAGCACTTGACTGACTAAATCGTCGGCCAGCGCCTGCGCGCCGGCGGGCGAGCGATCGATCAGGCGCATCGCTCCCACCTCGTGGAGCAAGTTTCCGGAACGGTCGCGCGCTTCGGTCAATCCGTCGGTGGCTAGAACCAAGGTATCGCCCGCCCGCAGCGCGATCGTGCAAGTCTCGAAGGGTTCGTCCATGACTCCCAGCACGGGCCCGGTGACCGCCAACTGCCGCACGCTATCGGAACGGCGCAAGAAGGCCGAATCGTGCCCGGCGCTGGCATAACGCAGCTCGAACGTCTGGGTGTCGAGCAATCCGACGAACATCGAAACGAATAGGTACGGGTTGCGCACCGCGCGCGAAAACGCGGCGTTGAACTCGGCTAAGATCGCACCGGGATCGGTGTGCCGCAACGCGATCCCGCGGATCGTGAACTTGATGAACGCGGTTAGGACCGCGGCGTCGATCCCTTTGCCGCTAACGTCGGCGATGATCAGCAGCGCCAGCCGATCGGATATTTGATAAACGTCGAAGACGTCGCCGCCGACCGCCGAGTGCCGGCTCGCAGAGCGGTAAGCCGTCCCGACTTCGCAGTGCGGCAGCGGCACCGACTCGCTGCGAAAGGCCCGCTGAAGAATCTCGGTCGTCGTCCGCTCTTCCTCGAGTTCGAGATTGAGGCGGCTTCGGTACGCGTTGAATAAAATGGCCAGCAATCCGAAGAGAAGCAGCCAGAAGGCGCGCACGTACGACGTTCGAGCCAACTGCGCTTGGGTGCTCCGGGCGAAGGCGTCGTTGGCCATCTGGAGTTCGGAACGGATTGCCGAAACGATGCGCGTCTCGTAGTCGGAAAAGACTTTGTTGCGCTTGTCCAAC
>DASXDV010000103.1:0-5909 GCA_036490465.1 Candidatus Tumulicola sp.
ATCGTCGGCTGTGATGAGCCGGCCCCCGTTCCCTGACAAACGGCGCGCGGGCGGCCGGGATGCCGGCGGCGCCGGCGTAGCCGAGGGGCACGGCTGGGCACGGGCGAACCCCAGTGCGGCTATGACAACGACGAACTCCAAGACCGTCGTGCTCGCGATGGCCCGCACGCCGTTCGGCCGACTCGGCGGCGGACTCGCATCGCTGGACGCGACGACCCTCGGCGCGGTCGCGCTGGCGGGCGCGATCGAACGCGCCGGAATCGATCCCACGGAGGTCGAGCACGCGATCTTCGGCGAGGTTCTCCAGGCCGGAGTCGGACAGAATCCGGCCCGTCAGGTGATTTTCAAAGCGGGACTGGCCAAGACCGTCACCGCCGAAACGGTTAATAAGGTCTGTGCGTCGGGCTTGCTCGCGGTGGTCAACGCAATGCGTTCCATCGACGCGGGCGCCCACGAGGTCGTCGCCGCCGGTGGAATGGAATCGATGTCGAACGCGCCGTACCTGTTGCGCGACGCCCGTTGGGGCTATCGCTTCGGCGACGGCAAGGTGGTCGACGCGATGATTTACGACGGCCTTTGGGATCAGTATTTTCCAATGACGATGGCCTCCCAGGGAAGCAAGGTCGCGACGGAGTTGGGGTTCACCCGCGAAGAGCAGGACCGCTTCGCGCTCGCGAGTCATCAGCGCGCGGCAGCGACGCACGAGGCCGGCAGCTTCGCCGACGAAATCGTGCCCGTCAAGGTTGCGTCAAAAGCCCGGGGCAAGGTCGTGCGCGACGCGTTGCCGCGTCGCGGTCAAGTGCGCGTGCCGGTAGCGGCCGGCGGTTCGCGCAATCGCATCTGGGAACACGAGCCGTCGGCGGAGTTTACGCTCGACTACGAGCGCTACGCTCCGTTCGTCACCGGCGACGTGCCAGCGAACCTCGTCGACCGAGACGAGTCGGTGCGGACCGACGCCAGCCTCGAAGCGATGAGCAAGTTACGTCCGCTGGAAAAAGACGGAACGATCACCGCAGCCAACGCGCCGGGGGTCAACGACGGCGCGGCGGCGTTGATCCTGGCCGATGCCGACTACGCCGAGCAGCACGGATATCCGGCGCTGGCGACGATCGTCGAGCACGCGTCGGTGGCTTGGGACTCGCCGTACATCTGTCTAACGCCCGCGATGGCGGCGCAGAAGCTGCTCGATCGGACCGGACTGACGCGCGCCGACATCGCCGTGTGGGAGATCAACGAGGCGTTCTCGGCCGTGGCGATTGCGTCGTCGCGCAATCTCGGACTCGACGAATCGGCGATCAATCAGTACGGCGGGGCGGTGGCGATGGGTCATCCGATTGGGGCTTCGGGCGCGCGCCTCGTCGGCACGGTCGTCAATCAGCTGCGCAAACGAGGAGGCGGCTTCGGCATCGCGACGATCTGCTCGGGCGGTGGGCAAGGCGACGCGCTGCTCGTGAAGGTCGGCTAGTCCGTCTTCGAAGTGACGCCTTCTTGAAGATCGCCGTGGTCGGCGCAGGCCAGATGGGCTCGGGCATCGCGCAGGTTGCCGCGGCGAGCGGTCATACCGTCGCGCTGCACGACCGCACCCCCGAACTGATCGCGCGCGGCGTCGCCGCGATCGCGAAAAACCTCGACCGCAGCGTCGAGAAAGGCCGGATTTCGGCGCGGGCGCGGACCGAGACGCTCGAGCGGATCGTCCCCACCCCCGCGATCGAGGCGCTCGACGTCGATCTGGTCGTCGAAGCGGCTAGCGAAAACCTTCAGACGAAACTCGCGCTGTTTCGAACGCTGGACGAGCAGGCGGCGACGCGCGCCGTCCTCGCCAGCAACACGTCCTCGATTTCGATCACGACGCTGGCGGCGGTCACGAACCGGCCCGAACGCGTCATCGGCATGCACTTCATGAATCCCGTGCCCGTGATGCAGCTAGTCGAGATCGTCCGCGGCCTGGCTACGTCGCAGGCGACGTTCGATTTCACGCGCGATTTGTCGCTGCAGCTGGGCAAGACTCCGGTTGAAGTGCGCGATTTCCCCGGCTTCGTCTCCAATCGCGTCCTGATGCCGATGATCAACGAAGCGATCTACGCGGTATACGAAGGCGTCGGCTCGCCCGAAGCGATCGACACGGTAATGAAACTCGGAATGAATCACCCGATGGGGCCGTTGACCTTGGCGGATTTCATCGGCCTGGATACGTGTCTGGCGATCATGGACGTTTTGCACGACGGTTTCGCCGACTCCAAGTATCGGCCGTGCCCGCTCCTGCGGCAGTACGTCGCCGCCGGCTGGCTGGGGCGCAAGAGCGGCCGCGGATTTTACGAATACGGGAACCGCTGAGCGCATGACCGTTCCGTCGTACGCGCAGTTCGAACTGACGGACGAACAGCGCGCGATTTCCGCACTCGCCGCCGAGATCGCCCAGCGCGAAATCGCCCCGTACGTCGCGCGTTGGGATCGGGAGCGCGCGTTCCCCCGCGAACTCTACGGTAAGCTCAACGACGCCGGCATCATGGGCATTCTCGTTCCCGAAGAGTACGGCGGCGTCGGCGCGGATTACGTGTCGTACGCACTGGCCGTCGAAGAACTCGCGCGGGTGGACGCGGGTGCGGCGGTCACGGTTTCGGTGCATACGATGATCTGCACGGCGATCCTCAAGCTCGGCAGCGACGAGCAAAGGCAGTACTGGCTGCCCAAACTTGCCGGTGGCGATACGATTGCCGGATTCGCATTGACCGAATCCGACGCCGGTTCCGACGCGGCGGCGATTCGAGCGACCGCGAAACCCGTACCCGATGGATACGTGCTCAACGGTCGCAAGCAGTGGTGTACGAACGGCAGCTACAGCGGCGTCTTGATGGGGATGTTCCGCACGGGCGGCGCGGGATCCAAGGGCGTGAGCGCATTTCTGATCGACGCCGCCACGCCCGGCATGGTCGTCGAAAAAGTGACCGAGAAGCTCGGCATCCATACCAGCAACACCTGCGATTTGGCGTTCGACGCCGCCGCCGTTCCCGCGCGGGCCCTCCTGGGGGCGCCGGGCGACGGTTTTGGAAACGCGCTGACGGCGCTGACGTCGGGGCGCATCGGGATCGCCGCGCAAGCGACCGGAATTCTCGCCGCGTGCCTAGACGAATCGGTCGCATTCGCCAGGGAGCGAACCGCGTTCGACCGGCCGATTGCGGCCTTCGAGGGCGTGTCGTTCAAAATCGCGCGAATGGCGACCGATTTAGACGCCGCGCGGCTGCTCGTCTACCGCGCGGCGGCACTGGCCGACGCCGGAAAGCCCTTCGCGGTCGAAGCAAGCAAAGCCAAGTTGTTCGCTTCGACGGCCGCTCGCGCACACGCCGCCGAAGCGCTGCAGATTCATGGCGGCTACGGCTATACGACCGAGTTCCCGGTGGAGCGCCATTACCGCGACGCCAAAATCACGGAGATCTACGAAGGAACTTCGGAGATTCAACAGCTAATCATCGCCCGCTCGTTGTTGGGAAGGCTCGACTGATTTCCCACGAGCCCGTTCCATCGTTACCCTAGGAGTTACGCATCACGTGAATCTCATGGAATACCAGGGGAAAGAGTTGTTTCGGCGCGCCGGCATCCCGGTGCCGCGCGGTCAGCACGCCATCGGCGCGCACGACGTGGCCGATTTCGTCGAACGCACGGTCGGGGAGTGGGTCGTCAAAGCGCAAGTGCTGATGGGCGGCCGCGGAAAAGCCGGTAAGATCAAATTCGCGAACACGGCCGACGAAGGCCGCCGCGTCGCCGAAGAAATCTTGGCAACCCCGATGCCTCCGAATCGTCAGAATCCCGCCGGCGAGCCGATCAAGTCGCTGCTGGTGGAAGAAAAGCTGCCGATCGAAAAGGAAGCGTATTGCGCGATCGCCATCGATCGCACGGCCAAGAAGCCGGTGATCATGGTGAGCCGTTTCGGCGGCATGGACATCGAAGAGGTGTCCGAGAAGCATCCCGAATCGATCGCGAAGTTCTACGTGGACACGGCGATCGGATACTCGCCGTTCATCGGTCGCGAGCTGGCCTTCGGCGCGCAGCTCGACCCGGGATTCCGCAAACAGCTTCCAGCCGTTCTCGGATCGCTCTACGATTTGTTCTTTCGCTACGGAGCCAAGCTCGTCGAGATCAATCCGCTCGCGCTGACCGCGGACGGGCGGGTCTACGCGTCGGACGCCAAAGTCGAACTCGACGACGACGCGCTGTTTCGCCACCCGGAGTTCGCCCAGTGGCAGCGGGCGCTGCCGCTCGACGAAGACGAGCGCCTCGCCGCCGAATCGGGGTTGGGCATTCGCAACTTTCGCCGCTTCGGCGGAACGGTCGGAACGATGGCCAACGGCGCCGGGCTCGCGATGGCGACGATGGACGCCGTGAGCTATGCGGGCGGCGAGGTAGCGAATTTCCTGGACGTCGGCGGCGGCGCCAACGCCGAGCGAGTTCGCAAGTGCTACGAACTCGTCGTCAACAGCACGGGTGCGACCGTGTTTTTCGTCAACATTTTCGGCGGAATTACGCGCGGCGACGAGGTCGCGCGCGGAATCGTCGACGCGATGCGCGAAACCACGTCGCGCAAGATTCCGCTGGTCATCCGGCTGACGGGCACGAACGAGGAAGAAGGCCGGCGAATTCTCGCGCAGGCCGGCATGACGCCGGTCGAGACCATGGACGAAGGCGCCAAGCTCGCCGTGGAACTGAGCGCAGCGTCATGAGCATCTTCCTCGACAAAAACAGCAAGGTCATCGTCCAGGGCATCACCGGGGCGGAAGGTTCGTACCATACGGACCGGATGGTGAAGTACGGTACCAACGTCGTCGGCGGAGTTACGCCCGGGAAAGGCGGACAAAAGACCGCCGGGGGGCTGAGCGTGTTCGACACCGTCAAGGACGCCGTCGCCGCGACCGGTGCCACCCATACGTGCATTTTCGTCCCGCCGCCGTTCGCGGCCGACGCGCTCTTCGAGGCGTACGACGCCGGAATTGGCTTTGCGGTCTGCATCACCGAAGGCGTGCCCGTCCACGACATGCTGCAGGTCGTGGGTACGACGCCGGGCATGCGGATCATCGGCCCCAACTGTCCGGGCCTGATTTCACCGGGCAAGGGCCTCGTGGGGATCATGCCCGGACACATATTCAAGGAAGGCGGCGTCGGCCTAATTTCCCGCTCGGGAACCCTGACGTACGAGGTGGTCGACGGCCTGACCCGCGCGGGCATCGGGCAATCGACCTGCGTCGGCATCGGCGGCGATCCCGTGATCGGCACGACGTTCGTCGATTGCCTGCGCGAGTTCGCGAACGATCCGCAAACGGATGCGCTGGTTATTTGCGGAGAAATCGGCGGATCCGATGAGGAAGACGCGGCCGCCTATATTGCCGAGCACTTGCCTGCTTTGCCGATCGTCGCATTCGTCGGCGGCCGCAACGCGCCGGCCGGGAAGTCGCTCGGCCACGCCGGAGCCATTATTTCGGGGACTTTCGGAACGGCGCAAAGCAAAATCGACGCCTTCCGAGCCGCCGGCGTGCCGGTAGCCGACCGTCCGTCGGAGATCCCCGAACTGCTGGTTGCCCGAATGGCGGCGGCGCGCTAAGTTCCCGGCCGGCGCCTTAACGGCGGCTTAAAAGGAACGACCGCTCGTCGTATGCAAGTGCCTCCATTGCGTCACCTGAGAAGCGACTGAGGTCATCGGCCTCAGCCGCGCCCTCCTGTGGCGTAAGCACACACCACTGATCGAGGGCATAGAATGACTCAATCACGGACCCTCCGTCAGGTCGTCGTGGCGCTAGCTTTAACGGTTGCGTTCCTGTCCCAGGCAACATGGGCACTGGCGGGAACCACCGGCCGGCTAGTCGGCCAGGTAACCGACGAAAGCGGAGCTCCGATTGCGGGGGCGGCCGTCAAGGCCTCTT
>DASXDV010000113.1:0-6042 GCA_036490465.1 Candidatus Tumulicola sp.
GTTCGTCGCGAAAAGCTCGATTGTGACCACTACGGTCGAGCGTCGGGAACTTCGAACGTTGCCGCGAAGCCTCCGGGTTCGGCCCCGCTCGTAGCCGCCCCACAGCCACGCCGCCTGGGCCCCGATCGCGAGTGCGAGCGATCGGCGCGAGTCACCGGCGGCCGGGGCGTGGCGGGCGGCTAGCCCTTCAGCGCTTCTTCGACCGCTTGATCTTCCGACCACGTTGCGCCTTCTGCCGCGAGTTGTGCAATCTCGGCTTCGGTGAACGACTCCGACAACGTCACCATGAGCTTGTCGTAGCTCTGTTGCTCCATTCATCGGAGACTTGGTTACCGCCCTAATCGTGCACTTGGCCGAAACCGCGGAAAAGATCGATGCGTGGCTGTGCGAACAGCACGGGCTTTGGTGGAAGGATGGGCCGTTCGATGGGTGGCAGGCAGGATGACGCCCGATCCGCTCAGGCTGGCGATCCGGGTCTATCCCGAACCGAAAAGCGACGAGGGTGGTCGCCAACGGGAGAAGCTGCGCCATTGGCGCCGCCCGCACCAAATGCTTGTTTTCGATACCGAGACGCGCACCGACACCTCGCAGGCGCTGACCTTCGGTAGCTACCGATACTACGAGCGCGGCAAGTGCCTTGAAGAAGGGTTGTTTTACGGTGACGATCTGCTGCGCACAGACCACGCCAAGCTCGAAACCTACGTTAAACTGCACGATGCCGCAGCGGACCGGCGCCGCGGCGTGCGGGAGCTTCGGCTGCTTTCGCGTCGCGAGTTTCTTAAAAAACTCTACGACGTTGGTTTCGATGGGCGCGGCCTGATCGTGGGCTTCAATCTTCCCTTCGATCTGTCGCGGCTGGCAGTCGATTTTGGAAGCGCCAAGGACGAGCGTTTTGCCGGGGGGTTCTCGCTAGTGCTGTGGGACTACGTCAACGCCGACGGTGAGCGCCGCACGAATAAATACCGGCCACGCATCGCGATCAAACACATCGACAGCAAACGCGCACTTAAAGGCTTTACCGGTACTTTCGACGCGGATCCGGATGATCTGATTCCCGAAGGTTCGGAGACCGGCGAGCCGCAGGACAAGTATAAATTCCGCGGACACTTTCTCGACCTACGCACGCTGGCGTTCGTGCTCACCGATCGCGGGCACAGCCTCGCATCAGCGTGCAAAGCCTTCGGGGTGGAGCAGGGCAAGCTCACCGTCGAACGGCACGGCGTCATCACGCCGGAATATATCGACTACAACCGGCGCGACGTACAAGCCACCACGGCGCTAGCAGACAAACTACTCGAAGAGTACGACCGCTTTGACGTGGACCTGCAAGAGACCCAAGCCTTCTCTCCAGCCTCCTTAGGCAAGGCGCATTTGCGGAAGATGGGGATAACACCGGTCCTGGAGCGCCAAGGGTTCGAGAAACGGTTCCTGGGTGCGGCGCAGTCCGCATTCTACGGGGGTAGGACGAGCGCGCATATCCGGAAGGTCCCCGTTCCCGTGGTGTACACGGACATTCTCTCGATGTATCCCACAGTAAACGCGCTGATGGGTTTCTGGCGGTACCTGGTGGCCGAAAACATCGAGGTCGTCCCTACGAACGTCTCCGAGACGGTTGATTTTCTCCGCACGATTAACCCGGAAACACTCTTCGATCCGCGGACGTGGACGAAACTCCCCGCGTTTGCGCGGGTGATACCGGATGGAGACATTCTCCCTACGCGCGCCACCTACAGCGTGGAAAGCAACGACTACCAGGTGGCGCTCAACCGCCTCTACGCGACGAGCGACGATCCAAAGGATGCTCTTTGGTATGCGCTACCCGATCTGGCGGCTTCCGTGCTGCTGACCGGGCGAGTGCCCACGATCATAGATGCGTTCGCAATCAAGCCGCATGGAAGATTGCCCGGCCTCAGCGGCATCACGCTGCACGGCACGGTGCCAATCGATCCGGCCACCCAAGATTTCTTTCGCACCGTCATCGAAGAGCGCAAGCGCCTCGCCGCCAATCCAGCCCTGTCGATCGAGGAGCGGCAGCGCCTCGATAAGGCCCTCAAGGTATTGGCCAATGCTACCAGCTACGGCATCTTCGCCGAGATGCGCCGCCAGGAATCGCTCAAGGAGGTAGCGGTCACGTGTTACGGCATCGACGCCGAACCGTTCGAGTGTCGTGTACGCAATCCGGAGAAGCCCGGCGAGTATTGCTTTCCACCGCTGGCATCCCTCATCACCGCGGCGGCGCGCTTGATGCTGGCGCTGCTGGAGCGCTGCGTGACCGATCTGGGCGGCACGTACGCGATGGAGGACACCGACTCCATGGCGATCGTGGCCACGCAGCGCGGAGGCCTGATCGAATGCGACGGAGGCACATCTCGGAAAGGTGAGAAGCCCGCGATCAAGACGCTATCGTGGGCGCAGGTCGATGCGATCGCCAAGCGCTTTGAAACACTAAATCCCTACGATCGTTCGGCGATCCCGGGCTCCGTGCTGAAGATCGAGGATGATAACTTCGACCCCAGGACCCGGCGGCAGCGACAGCTGTGGTGCCTGGCGATTTCCGCCAAACGGTATACGCTCTTCTTGCGCGATCTGGACGGCAAACCGGCGCTGCTGCGGGAAGGTCCTGACAACTTGGAAGACCGGTATTCGGAGCACGGGCTGGGTCATCTACTCAATCCAACCGATCCGCAGAGCGAGGATCGCAGCTGGATCGCCCAGGCGTGGCTGGCCATCGTTCGCCGCTCGCTGGGCCTACCTACGAAACCACTCCGCTTCGCGAATCGGGTAGCCGTGGGCCGGACGACCATTAACAGTCCAGCGGTTATGAAACCGTTCAGAGTGCTGAACGCCGGCAAATCGTACCCGAAACGGATAAAGCCGTTCAACTTCATCCTCAGTTGCTATGTTCGAAAGCTCGGCCACCCGATCGGCGTAGATCCGGAGCACTTCCACCTCATTGCGCCATACGAGACGGACCCGCGGAAATGGGAAACGATGCGGTGGCTCGACCAGTATTCAAAGGACGGTAAGCGGTATCGAACCAGCACTTCGGCAGCCCACGGATCGCCAACGATGGCGCGCGTGAAGAGTTACGGTGACGTGCTGCGCGAGTACGAATATCATCCGGAGGCTAAATGCGCGGACGCCAGCGGCGCGCCATGCGGGAAGCAGACCCTTGGCCTCCTGCGCCGGGCAAATACGAATCGAAGGCTTCGCCTATATTGGCAAGGAGTCGAACAAGCTCGAAGACGTCGAACAGCAGACCGTCACCGATGCAACGGCGGCCTACACGGTCTACCCCGATCCGCGACGCGATGAGTGGGAAACGAAATGGCTGCCGATGCTACGATCAATCGTAGTGCCGAAGCTCCTGAAGCACGGAGTATCCCGCGCGACGATATACGCGGCCCGCGTCGGCCGTCCACTATACGGGAGCACGAAAAC
Organism: Candidatus Tumulicola sp.; assembly: GCA_036490465.1. Lineage (GTDB taxonomy): Bacteria > Vulcanimicrobiota > Vulcanimicrobiia > Vulcanimicrobiales > Vulcanimicrobiaceae > Tumulicola. The sequence continues at coordinate 3,442 of DASXDV010000113.1, forward strand.
CAAACTAATCGCAGCGCTAAGTCGGATTGCTGGAGATGATCGAGATGCGAAAGTATCGACTGAGAATTACACACAAGAGATTTGACGAACTGTTGCGCCACGTGCGAGCATTTCGCCGGGAGGCCGAACGGTGCCAGAAAGCGCGGGCTTATTACTCTGGATTAGCGATGCTCGCTGCGGCCTTAGAGGGCTCGCTCGTCGCAATGTGCGTGATGTATCCAGATGAAGCGACCGAAGCTCTGAACTCCTCGAAGCGCCAACCAAGGACACATGTATTCAAATGGGATTTCGCGACGCTTATCATGATCGCTAAGCATGCTCGCTAGCTCCCGCCGCGAAGTGTGGGAAATGCTGTCGAAGCACTGCGTAAGGCACGAAATGCGTTGCACATCGGTCGGCACGTACGGGATTGGCCGACTGATTTTCGAGCTTCTGACTATCGTGACGCCGAGGACATTGTGGACAACGCTATGGACTGGCTCTTAGCGCACGTTTACAAAAACTGGCGCTGATCCCGGTTTACAGCAATAAGTCCCAATCACAGCTGGGCGCGCGAGCATCCGGGGCCAGCGCGTTGCCGCGTGGTTCCTGCGCGAGATCGTTCCGAAGCTCGACGCCTATCCGCTCAGCCAAATCGCCAAGGCGACGGGTCTATCGCTCGCAGCCTGCTCGCGGATTCGCGCCGGAGCTCGCGTCCCGCATCCGAGGCATTGGGATGCGTTAGAGCGGCTTGTAGAATAAACGAAGCTGCCCGGCTAGGTGCAGTACTATCTAAGGAAGAAAAGCGGTCGTCCCACTCCAGAGTTCTAGATTGCGGTGCAGATAAGTGAGCAGACCAAACATTGTCCTCATACTCGCAGATAATCTCGGCTACGGCGAGCTAGGTAGTTATGGTGGCGGCGTCACGCGCGGGGCTCCCACACCGCATCTCGACAAACTCGCTGAAGAAGGCACGCGGCTAACGAACTTCAACGTCGAGCCCAGTTGTACACCGAGCCGATCGGCACTTATGACGGGGCGATACCCGCTACGGTCAGGGACATACAGCGTGCCAGTTGACGGCCGGCCATACGGGTTAGTTCAGTGGGAAGTAACCATCGCGAAGCTCCTTTCCAAGCTCGGCTATGCGACAGCACATTATGGGAAGTGGCATCTCGGTGATAGCGAAGGGCGTTACCCTAACGACCAAGGTTTCGATGAGTGGTACGGCATTCCAAATTCCTCCGATGAAGCGATGTGGGCAGAGCAGGCCGATTTTGATCCATCGATTGCAAACCTTGAACACATCATGCAAGGATGCAAAGGCGAAAAGTCACAAAAGCTCAGGGTCTATGACTTAGGCGAGCGCCGCGAAATCGACTCTGAGCTCACTCGTCGAACCATAAACTTCATGCAGCGCAGCGCAAAGGCCGGCAGACCTTTCTTTGCTTACGTGCCCATCACCCAACCGCACATGCCGACCGAGGCAGGCAAGAGATTCGCTGGTAAGACCGGCAACGGTCCATTTGCTGATGTGCTCGCAGAGATGGATGCCAATATGGGACGCATTCTGGATACGATTTCAGAGTTGAATATCGCGGATAACACGATCGTGATCTTCACTAGCGATAATGGGCCGGAAGATACGATGCCGTGGCGAGGCTGGGCTGGGCCATGGTCCGGCACTTACGTGACTGCTATGGAAGGCTCGTTGCGCGTCCCGTTTATCATTCGCTGGCCGGGCAAGATACCGGCAGGGCGCGTGAGCAACGAGATAGTCCACATAACCGACCTTTTCACAACTCTGGCGAGCCTGTCCGGAGCTGACGTTCCAGCCGATCGCGCAATCGACGGTGTTGATCAGAGTGTCTTCCTACTAGGCGAGCAGGAAAAGTCAGCGCGAGAGTTCATTGCCGTCTTTCAAGGCCGCGACTTATACGCGGCGAAATGGCGAAACTACAAGGTGCACTTCGTCTGGCAAGAGCGCCTGTATGATCCGCCACAAAAGCTCGCCGTACCTCGCCTCATCGATCTTTACAGCAACCCGCAGGAGACGATTCAAGAAACGATCGGTGAGAGTTCGCTGCTCACCCGCGCCTGGGTTTTGCACGCGATGATTAGGGAGTTTGCGAGACTAAAGGCCAGCACCGCTGAAGACCCTCTTATCCCTATCGGTACGCTCGATCCTTACGTCCCTCCGACAGGTGGGGAGCCAACTTCCGGAATGGAAGTCCCAACCATGGAAACGCGGGACTAGCAGGCGTCGGGGTTCCTGGCGCTATCCCCCGCCAAGCTCGCGAGGCCGCATTTCTGTAAGACCCTTAGCGTCCTAGCCGCCCGCCGCAGCCACGCCACCGATCGCGCATTGCTTAACATTGCAGCTGCGCAACACCGCAGCATAGCGCTTGGCTTAGACACGATCGCTTTGCACATTGCGCCAAGTAGCCCCGCCGGCCGGGGTGTCTCGTCTTGGTGGCTCTGGCTCCTTGTATGATGCCGGTAGGGCAGGTCACGCTGGTTGAACTCCTTGGGTCGTAAACCCGCGGGATAGATAGGCGGCCTGCCCGTTGGCGCCACGGAGATCGGACGGTATCGTGAGCACCGCATCGCCGGTTAGCTCGA
>DASXDV010000117.1:0-2688 GCA_036490465.1 Candidatus Tumulicola sp.
CACCTTGAAGTACAAAGACGGATACTTGCCCGAGCAGGCCGCCGACGAGTACGTATGGGGCATAAAAATCGACCCTTCGAAGTTCCAGGCAGCGCGGCCGGACATTTATAAGACGGCGGGCGGCGACACGTCGTATCCCGCGGTAAACCTCGGCTTCGTGATCTTCAGCCCGATCTGTCCGCATCTGGGTTGCCGGTTCAACTGGAGCGTTAGCGCTAATAAGTTTCTCTGCCCGTGTCACGGCTCGCAGTACAACTTCGACGGCACCCACGTGGCCGGTCCGGCGCCGCGCGGCCTCGACCCGCTGCCATTCCGCGAGGAAAGCGGGGCCGCCGAAGTGACCTGGATTCAATACCAGCCGAATACGCCGAATCGCATCGTCGTTTCGTACCAAGCGTAAAGCCGAAGGAAGACTAAACGGATGCTCAACTGGATCGAGAAACGCACCGGCTTCGTTTCGATGGCGCAGGACTTCCTCACCGAGGACGTCCCCGGAGGCGCGAGCTACTGGTACGTGTTCGGCAGCGCGACGCTGTTCGCAATGATCGTCCAAATCGTGACCGGGATCTTCTTAACGTTCTTCTACGCGCCGTCGGCCGCGACCGCGTGGGAGTCGACGCGGGCGATCTACCTCAATCCGTTCACGCACTTCCTATTGTCGGTGCACTATTGGGGTGCGTCGGCGATGATCGCCCTGGTCTTCCTGCACTTGCTCCAAGTGCTGATCTGGGGCGCCTACAAGTCGCCCCGCGAACTGCAGTGGATCGTCGGCGTGCTGCTGCTTTTGGTCACGCTGGTGCTCGGCCTTACGGGCTATCTGCTGCCGTGGGACATGGACGCGTACTTCGCGTCGCAAGTCTCGCTGAACATCACCGGCCTCGCGCCGATCGCGGGTCCGATCCTACAGAATATCGCTCAAGGCGGCGGAACCATGGGTACGGCCACCATCAACCGCTTCTTCGGACTTCACGTCTGGCTGATGCCCGCGGCGCTGGTCCTGCTCGTCGGCGCGCACTTGGCGATCTTCCGCCACAACGGATCCGCCGGTCCGGTCGTCGACGACCCCCGCAAGCTCAAGAGTGGCCGCTTTTGGCCCGACCAGATGTTCATGGATGCGGCCGTCTCGTTTTTGGTGTTCGCCGTCATCGTCTTACTGGCAATCTTCCTTCCGCCGTTCTTAGACCAAAAAGCCGATCCGACGAATTCGCAATTCGTCCCGTACCCGGCCTGGTACTTTCTTTCGCTGTTCGGTTTGCTCGGCCTGATGCCGCCCGAACTGAAGATCGGTCCGATACCCCTGCCGATGGAACTGATCGCGACGATTATCATCCCCACGATCTTCCTGCTCGTCGTGCTCGTGATCCCATGGCTCGATCGCAGCACGACGCGCAACTTCGGCTCGCGCAAGGGCATTCTCTGGGGAGCGACCATCATGGTTATGGCAATCGTCGTGCTTTCGGTTTACGCGCAGATAACGACGATGGCCAAACAAGCCGCCGCGCCGCCTTCGCCCAGTCAAGCGGCCGTATTGGCGATGGCCGAACCGGCGTCGGCCTCGTCGACCAGTTCCGGCACGTCGCCGGGCGGCGCGGCCGCCGGCGGAACCGCATCGGCCGGCAGCGCCAACGGCGCAAAGGTGTTCTCCACCAACTGCTCGTCCTGTCACGGCGCGCAAGGGCAAGGCTTGCCCGGCGCGTTTCCGCCGCTCGCGAACAATCCGACCGTCACCGGGGCCCCGGCCAAGGTCGTCGGCATCGTCCTCCACGGCCTGCACGGCTCGATCTCCGTCGCCGGAGCAACCTACAACGGCCAGATGCCCGCGTGGAAGGGAACGCTTTCGAACGCCGACATCGCCGACGTGATTACGTACATTCGCGGATCGCTCGGCAACAACAAAGCCTCGGCCGTCACCGAAAAACAAGTCACCGGCTACAAGCCGTAGGGGCGCTGCGAACGCGACGGTTCGATCTCGTAATATTCGATTGCGACGGCGTGCTGGTGGACAGCGAACGCATTACCAACCGAATATTTAGAGACACGCTCGAAGATATCGGACTTCCGTTGTCGCTGGCCGAGACGCCGCGCCGATTTCGAAGGATGAGTGCTTTCGGTTACGCCAAGCTTGCCGCGACGATCACGGCCGGCACAGCGGTCCGTCGTACAGGTAGAGGGCGGCGTGCATGTCGGTCGCGATCAGCCGGCGCCGGCGGCCGTACGTCGGATCGTACTGCGGGCGCGTCTTCGGCTCGATGACCCACGTGCGCTGGGAACCGCAGATCGCGACGCGAGGATCGACGCCGTGGTTCTCGCGATCGCCGTCGCGCGCGGGCGCGAGTACGGCGACGTCGGGACGAGTATAAAACAGCAGCGCGTTGCCGCCCGAGATGCTCTGAATTGCGACTTTGTCGAACGGCCGCCGCTCGCGATCGACGATCGCCGCCAACCGCGGAATCGGCTTGTACGCTTCGGTGAGCGGGAGCACCGCAACCGCCAGCACGTCGAAGGCGATGAGCGTTGCGGCGACCAGCGCGTACGGCGCGGCGGCGACGGTGCTGCGGCGGCCAAGCAAAAATGCCGTCAACAGGGACCCGGCGAAAATCGCCGCGCCCATCGCGATCAAGGCCGGCAACACGTGCGCGACGGTCGAGTCGATCTTATTGCGCTCCATGAAAATCGCGATCGCCACCG
>DASXDV010000168.1:0-15700 GCA_036490465.1 Candidatus Tumulicola sp.
CGAGCGCGAAACCGTCGATCGCCACGACTTGCAGCATTCCGCCGTCGACTGCTAAGCGAAGATTTTTGTGCGCGGTCGCGTTCACCAGCCGGAAAAACTGCTTTTCGCCGGGTGCGATTTCGATCGTCGGATGGGCGACGCCGTTGAGGGTGAGCGTCAGACCCGGATCGGGGCCGCAGGCGGCTTTGCCGAGGAGGTGGGGCAATGCGCGCGGCCGCAAGTCGGAATCGCCCAACCCGATATCGCGCACGATCATGACTCGTTCGGTCATCTTTGCCAACCGCGGCAAGTGTTGCTGCAGCCCTTCGACGACGATCGCGCCCGACATACCGGCCTCGCCCACTTGAAAGTCGGTAACCGGAAACACGTGCGGATGATACCAATAGAGACCGGGTTCTTGCGTCTTCGGAATCGGAACCACGTAGTGCAGCGTCCCGCCGGGCAGCGCGAGCGTCGTGATCACGTCGTCGGCCGGCGGATTCGGCGAAACGGTCAAGCCGTGGAAGTGCAGGTTGAGATCGCCCGTCTTCGTGGGGCCGGCCAACTCGTTTGCAACGTCCATCACGATCGTGTCGCCGGGGCTTACGCGCACGGTCGGCGCGACGTCCGGTTGGCCGTCGAAATAGAACGCCGGCATCTCGTTGCCCGGATTGAGCTTCGCGACCAGCGAGACTGTTGCAACGTGATGAACGGAGCGAACGACGGGAGCTTCGGGAAACTGCGCCGGATTCACACTATTAAAGGGCAGCGCCGGGCCGGCCGGGACGACCGGCGGCACGCTGGCGGATTGGCCGCCGCCGCACGCGGCGAGACCGATACACGCGACCGCGACCGCGAAAAGACGCCGCATCATTTGCTCCTACGCTCCGCCTCCCTGACTACCCTCTAACGACACTGCGCACGCGGACGTTTCAAATCGCTCGGATCTTCGCCATCATTCCGGCGTCTTCATGATCGAGAATGTGGCAGTGGAACATGAACTCTCCCTTGATGACCGGATCGCGAAAGTCGATCAGCATCGTCAGATATCCCGGCTTCCACGAACCGTTCTTTCCGGGAATGCGGTGGGGCACGACGGCGCTGTCCGCCCAGTGGGGATGGGGCACCGTCACCCCGTTGATCTGTTGGACTAAAAAGTGCGTCTGGTGAATGTGAAAGTCGTGGTCTTCCTGCGTGACGTTGACGATCTGCCACTCTTCTACCGTCCCGACGCGGACGGTGAACATCGGCGGCGCACTCATGTCGAACCGCTTGCCGTTGATGTACATGCCATTGTCGTCTTCGTCGAGCACCACCGTCCGATGCGCCGCAATCCGCAGAAGCGGACCGGAGAACGCATTGTTCGGCAGCGGCGCGCCCACGCGCAACGCGGTCTGAGCTCGCGTGCCTGTTTGGCGGGACTGACCCGCCGCCGGCTGCAGATCAGCCAGCACGCTGGGCGGATCGGGATCGCCGCCCGGACCTGAATCGTAGCAAAGGGTGCGAAATGCCGCCGGCGCACCGCTGCCGGTGACCACGAACTCCGCGCGACCGGCCGGCGGCACGACGATACTGCGCACCGTTTGAGTCGGTCCCGTCCCCGGATAGACGTCGAGTCCGAAACCGTCGACCGCGACGAGGTCGAGCGATTCGCCGTCGACGGCCAACTTGAGGTTCTTGTGCCCGGTCGCATTGACGACGCGGAAGAACTGCCGTTCGCCACGCCCGATCGCAATGCTCGGCCGAACGGCTCCGTTGACGGTCACCTGGAGCCCCGGATCCGGACCGCACGGATTGTTGTTTTCTTCTTCGTTGGGGCGCACGCGGATTGCGTCGGCCACGGTGCTGGCGACGTCGCGCACCACGATCAGACGCTCCTTCATCTTTGCCAGCGCCGGAAGATGCCGGTTCAGCCCGGCGACAACGATCGCTCCCGACATGCCCGCCTGTCCGACTTGGAAATCGGTTTGCGGAAAAACGTGCGGATGATACCAATAGAGTCCCGGTTCCTGACTTTTTGGAATCGGAACCACGTAGTGCAACGAGTTCCCGGGCAGCGCGAGCGTCGTGAGCACGTCGTCGGCCGGCGGTTGCGGCGAAACCGTCAGTCCGTGAAAGTGGAGGTTGAGGTCGCTCGCCCTTCCGCCGGCGGCCGGCAGATCGTTGGCGACGTCGACCACGATCGAATCTCCGGGCCGCACGCGAATCGTCGGCATAATGCCCCGCTGTCCGCGATAGACGAAGGTCGGCATAGCCGTCGCGGGATCGATCCGCGCCGTAAGCGCGACGGTCGCCACGCCCGCAACCGCGGTGACTTCAGGCGGTTCGGGCAACGGCACGCCGCTGCCCGTAGCCCCGGTAACGGGCGCCGCGGGCAAGCCCGCGCTCGTGCCGCCGCCTCCGCCGCCGCACGCGGTCAAGGCCGCCGCCATCCAAGTGGTTACGAGCCAGCGTCTCATCACGTTCTTACACTCCTAATACGCAAACAGCAGACCGGTGCCGAGTTGATAAGTTCCCGCCGACTTCGTACCTTCCAACGTGAAGCGAAAGCGATTGGCGGGACGTACGATCAGCGACAGGGTCCCTTGATTGGTTCGCAGATTGAACGGGTCGTACACGCTGTCGTATCGGGCGTAAAGCGCCAGCGCGCTATCGAACGTCCAGGACGTCTGCAAGAAACCGCCCGACGATTGGGCGCCGAGGCCGAAGCCGTACGCGCTCGTGTCGTAGCCCGTTTGAATGATGCCGACCGCCCCGAACTTCCCGCTATCGTAGCCCAGACCGTAGGCCTGCCGGTAGAAGCGGTCGGCGATCGGACTGATGTTTTGTTGGCCTTGATAGCGGTAGGTGTAGGCGGTGAGATTGTTGCCGATCGTCTTCGAAAGCGTCGCCATGAAGTCGATCCCCGAAACCGGAATGCCGCTCTGCCGCGTGTACGCTTCGAGTACGTCGAAGTGCGCTTCGAATCCGTGACGGTCGTCGGTAAACGAAAGATCCGCGCCGATGTCGGGATCGAATAGGTCGAATGGATTGCTCGCAACGACCTGGTTGTAGAGCAGATACGGCGAGAGCGTGGGACGCTGCGTTTCTGGATCGACCGGCAAGGGAAGCGTGAACTGTCCGAGCTTGGCATGAAACGTGGGCCCGAAGGGATCGTTGGCTCGGTCGTACCGATCGAAATTGACCCACATGTCGCGAGACTCGCCCGGGAACCCGCCGTCGACGGCGTACTGTTCGAGATAGTACGAGGTGTTGCGCCCCAGCGACCCGGCCGACAGCAGCTCGACTTCGTCGACGATGAATTTGGGCAGCGGCGGACTCCCGCCCGGCTCGTCGGAATCACCGGTCCCCGCACTCGAATACGTCAGCTCGGTCTTCACCGTCACCGGGAACGTGCCGCGGCCGCCGGGGAGCCGAAAGCCGTGGCGCAGGAAGTAGCGCCCGAACGCGTTGAGGGCGGGGACGGTCGTATGGCACGCCTGGCACGAGAGGCCGTACCGGTGGGCAAAGATCGGCAGGGCGAGGGCCGGACGCGTCGCACCGGCGGCCAGGGTCACCGCCAATGCCGTCGCCAAGTACCACCCGCGCAATAGGCCCTCCTAACTCACTATTTAGGAAAGCCTAATACGGCCGGCAAGCCCGCCCTTCCTTTTCGACCGCGGTGAGCTCTGGGCAGACGGCTTCCAGGCTTGGCGAAAGCGAGCGTCGCAGCGAGCGAACATGCACATCCGCACCGCCCGCCCCGCCGATTTTCCCGTCATCGAGAGCTTGCCGCACGCCCTGCACTACGAGCACCACCTCACGTTCCTGCGGCATGCGCTCGGCACCAAAGAATCCTTAGTCGCCGAGGCCGACGGCGCGATCGCGGGCTATGCGATTTGGGATCGCGGATTCTACGCCCGCCCGTTTCTTTGGATGCTCGGAGTTTCGGCGGCGCAGCAGCGCCGCGGGGTCGCGTCAGGTTTGGTCGAGCGGGTCGAGAGCCTCAACGGCGGGCACGTGCTCTACACTTCGACCAATCAGTCGAACGCCGCGATGCAGCGTTTACTGACCGGACGGGGCTTCGTCCTGGCCGGCAGACTCGACGATCTCGATCCCGGCGACCCCGAACTTTTCTATTCGAAGCGGTTGTAAACGCAAGCTACGTCGCGGCCAGCTGCGGAGTGGCGTCGCCGCTGAGAAACGCCGGCAGCTCGGTCGACGAAAACTGCAGACCCGCCCAAAAAGGTCCGAACTCGGCGTAGCGCGCGCTGGCTTCGTCGAAGCGCATTTCGTAGATCAGCTTCTTGAAGACCAGCGGATCGTCGGCGTAGAGGTCGACGCCCCATTCGAAGTCGTCGAAACCGATCGATCCCGAGATAACTTGGGTGACGAGACCGCGATACGATCGTCCGACGATGCCGTGTTCGCCCATCATCTTCGCGCGCTCTTCGAATGGGAGCGCGTACCAGTTGTTCGCCTCACCGCGCCGTTTGTTCATCGGATAGAAGCACGCATAACGCCGCTGCGGGATCTTCGCCCACAGGCGCGGGCCGACGTACGGGCTCTCTTGCTGTTCGCGCAGAAGTTCGTCGAACCCGGCGATCCACTCGGGCGACTGCGGTGCGAGGCCCCGCTCGTCGAGCTGCGCGTGGATCTTTGCGGTCGCACCGTACAATCCGACCTCGAGCACCGACACGTACGAACCGAGCGGCTGCAGGAATTCGCGCAGTTCGAGCTTGTCGACCAGCGTCTGCGCGTACGACAAGCCGTCGAAACGGCGCGCGTAGTGCGTCAGCATCAAGTCGCCCTTGCAGCCTACGATCTGCGTCAAACCGAGGTCGCCGTCCTCGCCGTTTTTCAGGTGATCCGCTAAATCGATGGCGTGCCCGGCGTATTTCTGACGCCGTTTCTCCGGCAGGTCGTCCCATTTGCGCCGATCGAGCGCAAACGCGCGATGGAGAATCCACCAGCCTTCCAACGATTCGGGAACGTTCGGATCGCGCACGTCGGCCTCGAACCGCTAGCGGCGCCGCGCCAGCGCTTTGACGCGCTTCATTTCGGCGAGCACTTCGGCTTCGAGCGTCTCGGGGCGTTCGCGATACTTCGCCCACAGCGGCGGCGTGTGCGCGATGTCGTCGAGCACTCGGCTATAGATGGCGTTGACCGGCGTGGGAACCCCGTGCAAGTGACCGCCGGCGGCGACCGCCCCATTGAGAACGTCCACTTCCGATTGCGGTTTTCCGCTGCGCAAATCGATCAAGAGGGACGGCGCCTTGGTGCCGCGCGCCGCGGCGATGCTGCGCGCGAGCAGGCCGCGCGCGACCGGGCTGGGCAGACTCGCCGCGTGGAAGAGCGCCCGCACGGGATAGCGGGGAAGGTCGATCGGCGCGATCTTCATCGCTTGCATGACGGCTCGCACTTCTCGAAGCATGCGAATCTCGAGCGTAAAGACCTTCTCGTAGTGGACGAGCCGATTCGGCAGGACGTTCAAAATGGCGCAACTGGCATTGGCGACCGCGTTGAGCGCCAGCTTGCTCCACTTCAAAGCCCGCCAATCTGCGACGACCTTGACGTTCAAGCCCGTGCCGGCAAACGTGGCGACCAGCCAGTCGTACGCATTCGAGCCCATCGGGGCCAGCGCCAAGCCGCCGTCCTTGGCGGTGCGCACGTTGCCGTCGCGATCGCGCCCCACCGGCGTGGTGAGCGCGGCGGCGACGACGTTGCCGGCGCCGAAGGCCGCGGCCAGCTTTTCTTCGTTGCCGACGCCGTTTTGCGGCGAAACGAAGACCGTCTTTTCGGGATGCGCGATCGCCCGCTGCAAGGTCGCGATCGCGCCGGTGGTATCGTACGACTTGGTCGTTACGAGTGCGACGTCCGCATCGTAGGGCGCGCGCACGTCGTCGATCGATCGCGGTGCATACTCCACCTCCAGACCCGCCGAATGCAGCAGATCGCCGAAGTACGTACCGACCGCGCCCTTACCGACGACGTAAACCTTCACGCCGGACGATCCGTCGAACCGAAACCGCCGGCGCCGCGGGCGGACGGCGGCAGGTCGTCGACCGCTTCGAAGACGGCGCGCGCCACCGGCGCGACGACGAGCTGTGCGATCCGGTCCCCACGCCGGATGACGACCGGTTCGCAGCCGAGGTTTGCAAGCACGACGCACACCTCGCCGCGGTAATCGGCGTCGATCGTTCCCGGAGAGTTCAAACAGGTCACGCCGCTGCGGATCGCCAACCCGCTGCGCGGCCGGACCTGCGCTTCGTAACCCTCCGGTAAAGCGATCGAAAACCCGGTTGGAATCAACGCCCGTCCGCCGGGGGTCAGGGTCAGATCCTCGGTTACGGCCGCGCACAGATCGGCGCCGGCAGCGTGCTGCGTCATATATGCCGGCAGCGGCAAACCCTCACCCGCCGGCAAACGTTTGAGCGCCACTCGCAGCGCGGCGGTTATTACGGACACGAAGAAAGGGTCACTTTGCGAGCAGCGCCGCCAACTCTTCTCGGAAGCTCTCGATGTCGCGAAACGAGCGATACACGCTGGCAAATCGAATGTACGCCACCGGGTCGAGCTTCTTGAGCGCTTCCATCAGCTTCTCGCCGACGAGCGTCGACGGGACCTCGCTCTCGCCGCGCGCGAACAGCTCGCGTTCCAAGTCCGCGGCGACGGCTTCCATCTGGTGTTCCGAAATCGGCCGCTTCTCGCACGCCTTGCGCAGTCCGCCGAGAATCTTATCGCGACTGTACTGCTCCCGCCGGCCGTCCTTCTTGACCACGAACAGCCGGGGCGCTTCCATCCGTTCGTACGTCGTAAATCGGTGCTTGCACCGCGGGTCCAAGCATTCGCGCCGGCGGCGAACGACGGTCTCGTCGTCGCGCGAGTCGACGACGCGCGTCTCGCTCTTGCGACAGGTCGGGCAGAACAGCGGCAAAACTCCTAGGAGCATACCCAATATGTAGTGGGCGTTCGTATTATACGTTACTACCCGTAGTAACGCAAAAGGGACCGCATGAGTAGCGGTCCCTTTTGCTCGCCCCCGCGATGCGCGGCTCCGGGCGGTTGCGCGGCCGTTAGCTTGCCGCGCCGATCTTAAACATCTTCGTGCCGCAGACCGGGCATTTGCCTTCGGTCGCGGGACGGCCGTTCTTCATCGTGATTTGGACGGCGTCTTTGATTTCACGTTTGGTCTTGCACTTGACGCAATACGCCTCTGCTGCCACCTCAGGTACCTCCGTTGCGGCCTGCCTATTCCCGTGGACCCCCCCGATTCCCCCTGGCCGCCCGGCTCTCGTGAGGAGGAGTCCCCTTGCGAAGCGTCGTTCGCGCGTGACCGCCCAGCGATGGAGTGCCCCGTTTTCGAACGCCGCGAGCAGATAGAGAGCCGGCGCGCCGGCCGGCCGCTGGATGCGGCCGGGCCGGGCCTGTGGTGCGCCGGCACGCTAGCGGGACTGGCGCGTCCGTGCGTCGCGATCGTCGGCACGCGAGCGGCCACGCTCGCCGGGAAGCGGCTCGCACACCAACTCGCCGCCGACCTCGGACGCGCCGGCTGCTGCATCGTTTCCGGACTTGCCCTCGGCATCGACGCGAGCGCGCACGAAGGAGCGCTCGCCGCGAATGCCCCGACGATCGGCGTACTAGGCAGCGGTCACCAGCAGTTCTTCCCTCGGCGCAACCGCGGGCTGGCGCAACGGATGATCGAGGCCGGCGGCGCGGTGCTCTCACCGTACGCTCCCGATCGGGCCGCCCGGCCGTGGCAGTTCTTGGCCCGCAACGGCACGGTCGCGTCGCTCGCCGATGCGGTCGTCGTCGTGGAAGCACCGGCCCGCAGCGGGGCACTCAATACGGCCTCGTGGGCGGCGGGGCGAATCCCCGTGCTCGCCGTCCCCGGCGACGTGGACCGCCCGCACGTAGCCGGGTGCCTAGCCCTGATTCGCGACGGCGCGACGCTGGCGCGCGGCGCCGCCGACGTGCTTGAAGCCATCGGCGCGCTCCCGCTGCCATTCGAAGCCCCGCCGCGCGCCGCCAGTGCGACCCCCTATGCGGGCGCGCTTCTGGATGCGCTCGACGCCGGCGCGCGGCGACTCGACGAACTGATCGCGACCACCGGCATCGAACCGGCGACCGCTTTGGCGGCGCTGACCGTGCTCGAGTTGGAGGACGTGATTGCGAGCGGACCCGGTGCGACCTACGGTCGCGTCCGCCCTAGCGCAGGAGTCGGGCGGGGCGGGGCCGTTTTGAACGTATCGTGCTGATCCGCATCATCGCCGTCGATCGGGTGCGCTCGCCCTACATCGCGGCGGCGTGTGCCGATTTTCGCAAGCGGCTGGCGCCCTATCGTCCGTACGCCGAAATCGAAGTGCGCGCCGGCGACGGCAGCGATCCGCGCGCCGCGATTCGCGACGAATCCGCCCGCATTCTGCGGCACTTGCGCGCCGACGACCGCATGTGGTTACTCGAGCGCGGCGGCACCCAACTTTCGAGTCCGGGCCTCGCCGGCCGACTCGAAACGATCGAGCGCGACGGCACGCGCCGGCTGACGCTGGTCATCGCGGGAACGCACGGCGCCGACGCCGCGCTGCGAATGCGCGCGGAGTTTCTTTGGTCGCTTTCGGAGCTGACGTTCTTACACGAATGGGCGCGCGCGGTCGTGCTGGAACAACTCTATCGCGCGGCGAAGATCGCCCGCAATGAACCCTATCACCACTGAACCGCACGCGCTCGAACTGCGCGCGTTTGGCGACGCCCTGGCCGCGGCCGCCCGGACGCTCTATCCGGATGCCGGTCCGCTCTCGGCAACGTTCGAGGCGCCCCGCCGTCCCGAGTTCGGTGATTTCTCGACCAACGCGGCATTTGCGCTCGCGAAGTTCGCCCGCCGTTCGCCGCAAGAGGTGGCAAAGGCGCTCGTCGCGGCCGTGGAACCGACTTCTTGCGACGCCGCGACGTTCGCGTCGATCGAGCCCGTCGGCGGTTTCATCAACGTTCGCTTCGCACCCGCGGTCTGGCAGCGCGAGCTCGCGCGCCTGTCCGGCGGTGCGCTCGAGCCGCCGCCCCGCCGCGAACGGGTCTCGCTCGAATTCGGAAGCGCAAATCCCACCGGGCCGCTGGTGGTCGTCCAGGGACGGTCGCTTTCGATCGGCGATGCTCTTGCCAATGCGATGCGGTTCTGCGGCTACGACGTCTTCGCCGAGTGGATCATCAACGACGCCGGCGCGCAAATCGAACGCCTGGGACGTTCGCTGTACGCACGCTACCGCCAAGTCGACGACGCCGCGTTTCCGTTTCCCGACGACGGCTATCCCGGCGAATACCTCGTGCCGATCGCCCGGACGATCCGCGAGCGCGACGGCGTCCAATGGGACGCGGCGCCGGAAGCCGAGTGGCTGCCGTACTTCGAAGTCGCCGGCCGCGACGCGATCGTCGACGGACAGCGACAAACCGCCGAACGCTTCGGCGTTCGCTACGACCTCTGGCAGAGCGAACGCGCGCTCCACGACGCCGGTAAGATTCGGGAGGGCATCAAGCGCCTGCGCGAACTCGGCTTGACCTACGAGCGCGACGGCGCGACGTTCTTTCGCACGACCGACTTCGGCGACGACAAGGATCGCGTGATCGTCCGAAGCGACGGACGCCCGACGTACTACGCGCTCGACGTCACCTATCACTACGAGAAACTCAAACGGGCCGATCGCGTCATCGACATCCTCGGCCCCGACCACCACGGCTACGTCGGCCGGCTCAAGGCGCTGGCGGCTGCGCTCGGTTATCCGGGACGGCTGGAAGCCCTTATCTCCGGTCAGATCGCCCTCGTGCGCGAAGGCGAACAGGTCAGCATGAGCAAGCGTGCCGGCGCGATCGAGACGCTCGACGACATTTTGGACGAAGTCGGCAACGACGCAGCGCGCTTCTTTTTCGTGATGCTGGCTCCCGAATCGCCGCTGGCGTTCGACTTAGCGCTTGCGGTCGCGCAGAACAACGACAATCCCGTCTATTACGTCCAATACGGACACGCGCGCATAGCTTCGGTGTTGCGCAACGCCGGCCCGGCGCCGGCCGCCGGCGACGACGCGGATCTGGCGCGCCTCGTCCATCCGGCCGAGCTCGCGCTCATCCGCCGCCTAGTGGAGTTTCCACGGGTCGTCGAGGGAGTGGTCGTGCACCTCGCCCCGCATCGGCTCGCGCGTTACGCGCGCGACGTCGCCGCGGATTTTCACGCGTTCTATACCGAATGCAAGATCCTCACCGACGATCCGGCGACGCGCGGCGCGCGCCTCCGGCTGTGCGTCGCCACCAAAGACGTGCTCGCGCGCGCCCTTGCGATCGTCGGCGTCGGCGCTCCCGACTCGATGTAGTTCCTCGCCGTCAGCGGGGAAACGGTGCGGCGCAGCTTCCAATGGTGCAACGGCTGCGCAGCGCGGCGACGAGCGCGCCCGCGTCGTTCGCGGGCCGATCGGCGATAAACAGCCAGCCGTCGCCGAGCTGGGTGAGCGTTCCTCGCGCACCGGCCTCACCCGCCCATTGCCGAAGGTCGCGCGCCTCGCCGAACATCGCCCATCCAACGCGTTGCCCGCGCAGCCTGCGCGCGAAGTCGAAATAGTCGGCGGGGCCGTAGGCGGGAATGCCGAGGAGCCGCTCGCGGCTATCGAAATTGATATCGTACACCGAGAAATAGTCGCCGTAGACCAACGCAACGTGCCGCGCGCGGAGGATGCCGTCAAGCTGCCGGACGGTCTGCAGCCGGATCGCCATATCGTCGCGTGCGCGGGTCCCGGGAAAGCTGTACAGCACGAAGTTCGGCAGGAGCAACGCCGCCGCCGCCGCTGCGGCCAGCCAGCGGCTCTTACGCCATAGACCAGCGATGCCGATCGCGCCAAAAACCGGCACGATGAGATACAGGGGCGCGATGTACCGCACGGTCCAGCCGCGCAGAGAGCCCGCTTCGGAAAACGAAAACAGCAGCACGCAGGCGGTCGCCACGAGCCACACCAAGGGCGCGGCTTGCAGTCGATCCGTGGCGTTCGCATCGCGCCTGTGAGCGAGCGCCAAGCCGAAACCCGCTGCAGTCAACGCGTAGCCGAAGATCAGGACGGTCGACGCCGACCACCAACCCGAATAGCCATGAAATAGCAGGCCCGGCAACGGCGAACTCAGGAGCCACACGAAGTCGTTCCAAACGTGCGCGAGGTTCGTGGCCGGCCGGGAGGCCCAGTTGTGCGTGAGCGATGCAAACCCGTTCGCCGCATTTCCCACCCAAAACGGGATCAGACCCAAAACTACTCCGGCCAGCGCGCGAGGCGCTTGCGCGAACGCTTCGCGCCGGCGCTTCATGACGATCCAGACGACGGCCGGAAGCGCGATCATCAGCGTTTGGAGTGAGATCCACAATCCAAAACCGACGCTGACACCGAACCAAAACGGCCGGCTGCCCGCGCGGTCGACCCGGCATCGCGCCGCGAGCCATAGGGTTGCCATGCCCGAGGCCATGATCTCGCCGTATCCCCACGGGACGTAGGCGATCGTCACGAACTGCTCGGCGGGAATCAACGCAAAGAGAAACGCAAACCAGGCGGTCTTCCGGTCGAACACAACTCGCAAGAACAGCATCGTAAAAACGAGATACAGCGCGCTCCACGTCAAGCCGGTCAAGGCCAGACCGAGTCGGCCGTCCCCGAAAACGTGAAAGTAGCCCGCCGCAACGTAGCAGCTGGCCGAACTCAAGCGCGTGCCGCCCGGGAAAAACGCCGGGTAATGGCCGGTCTGGATCCCGAACGCGCACAGTCCCGCCAAGACGCCGTCCGCATCGAGCGGGAACGCCGTAATCGGAAAGTACAACGCCTCCCTGACCAGCAGTCCGGCCAGGATCAGCGCGACTTCGGGCAGCCAAGAACGAACGTTCGCGATCGGATGCAACCTCCAAGTCGGCTGTTATCCGGGCGCGTCCGGCCCTCCGCTCCAACGCACTGAGGGCCGCCTCGGCGCCGGATTCGCAGCGCGCCGCACCGAAAGGGCCGCCACCGTGAAGTCCGCACCGTCATCGCAGCTTCGGCTCGCCGCCGGACTCTGGCAACGGGCGCGTTGGCGCGAAGCCGAGGCCGCCCTAGCCGCAATTTCGGCGGCCGATCTCCGCGGCGATGCGCTGCTGCTGCGCGCGCGACTCGTGATGTTACGCGATCCGGCAGCGGCCGTCGCCCAAGCGGGAGCGCTGTTGTCCGGCCGGCAAAGCGCGGCGTTCCGCGCCGAAGCGCTGATTATTTTCGGCAACGGTCTGTCGCAAATCGGTGAATATGCCGAAGCCGAAGAACGCTTCGCGCAAGCCGAATCCGAATGCCGGGGCGACGCGGACTTGCTGGCAAAAATCGCGTTGTACCGGTCGGTGTCGCTCATGCTGCAGAACCGCGTCGACCGGATCGAGCCGCTAATCGGCCAAATAAAAGCCGCTCGCAATCCCGATATTCGCGCGCAAGGCGCCGCGATGCACGCCGTGCTGCTGCGCCATCGCGAGCAGTATCGCGCGCAAATTCCGGTCCTCGTTCAGGCGTTGCTCGAGTTGCGCGCCGCCGAAGCGCCGAACCTGTGGGTGCTCTGCAGCGTCTTGCACATGCTGGCCGAAATCGTCTTCGAATTTTGGGAACCGACGCTCGCGACGCTCGTCGAAGAACAGTTCGAAGCGATCGACTGGCACGAAGAAATCGCCGTCTGGCACTTTTTCATCAGCCGGGCTCTCAGCTGGTGGTACGCGCTGGCGGGCGACTCGTTCAACGCCTTTCGCTATCTCAAGCGAGCGGTCGAACTGCCCGTTCGCGACGCTTTGATCGTGCTCAATCACGCCGACCGCGCGTCGCTCGCGCGCGGCTTGGGCGAACGCATTTGGGCGCAGCAAGAACTCGCGTACGCCGACGATCTGTGCCGCCGGGTCGCCTGGGAAACCGAACGCGACGCCCGCGACGACGCTTCAATGGCGCTGGCCAGCCTCGCGGAGCTGTACTCGCGCGTCGATCAAACGAAAGCCAGCGAGTATCTCGCGCGCTTCCAGTTGTTCCACAAGCATCTCTCGTCGGCCAACACCCGCCGTCACGACCGGATCGACGGCGCGTTCGTGTGCGGGACGAAAGGAATCGTCAGCGCGGCGCAAGGCCGGCTTTCCGAGGCGGTGCGCTCGCTGCAAGAATCGTTCGCGATCTACGACGAAATCGGATTCGATTGGCGAGCCGGCCGAATCGCCATCGAACTGGCTTGCGTCTCGGGGAACCAGCGCTACCTCGACGACGCGCGCAAAAAGCTCGCCCGTTACGAGCGGAGTTGGCTCGCGGAAGCGTACCGCGAGGCGGCCGAGCGGCTCGGCGTCGCCAACGTGCTGCCGGGCGTGCGTCTCACCCCCGCGCAGTGGCAAGTCTTCCACCTGCTCGCCGACGGCTTTTCTCTCGGTGAGGTCGCCGCCCATCTTGGCCGCAGCCTCAATACCGTGCGCAACCACACCAGTGCGATCTACGCCGCTTTGGGCATTCACTCGCTCAAGGAACTCCGCGCGCTAGCCCATCTCAAACTCGCCGACCGGGCCGGCCGGCTCACGAGTTAGCTCCCCAGACCCACGGGGCCGGAAGGACTACCGTAGTCCGAATCGTACTACGGCGCAGTAGTTCATTTTCTCGGAAGCTTACGCGTAATTGCAAGGGGACCGATATGAAGAGTTCATTTTCGGCGGCGTTGGTCATCGGCGCCGTCTTGATATCCGGATGCAGCGGCGGCCTCAGTCAAACGCCGACCGCCGCGGGAATTGGCGGCGGCGGCGCGGTGAGCACGAATTCCAGCGTGCCCTTCTCGTCCTCGGCCAGCCGCGGACCGGCGGTCGGGAACGCCTTCGGACAAGCCGGCAAACCGATCGTGCCCGACGCCGTCGACCCCAACGAAACCAAAGCGGCCGCATATTGCCGGTCGACCGGGGGAACCGTCTACCTCCGGCAAGCCGAGTACAACACCAACGGCCCCAGCCCGCTGGTATTGGCCGGGCAGCGCCGCTTCTGCCAGTACACGTCGCCGTCGGACGGATCGCGCATTCACATTTTGCTGGCGACGCTTTACTCGACGAAACCGTCGCTCGCGGCCCTCGCCTACATCCTGAAACCGCCCTCCGGGTCGTGTCAGGGCAATCCGGCATCGTGCTATTGCACGCTGCTCGGCGCCTCCGATCAGTTCGGCGGCAACAGC
This sequence comes from Candidatus Tumulicola sp., assembly GCA_036490465.1. Classification (GTDB taxonomy): domain Bacteria; phylum Vulcanimicrobiota; class Vulcanimicrobiia; order Vulcanimicrobiales; family Vulcanimicrobiaceae; genus Tumulicola. Next base: position 14,167 of record DASXDV010000168.1, read on the forward strand.
GGCGCCGGCGGCAGTTGGGTAAATCCCAAATCCGAGGACGCGGATCTCGAGGCGTGCATATTCCCCGACATGTCGTCGATCGATTCGTGGGGACTGACCTACAACGCGAACGGGATCGTGCGCGGCATCGACCTGAACACGGTCATGCGCTACCACTACCCCGGAAGCCACTAGCTCCGCCGGCGTATGTAGCCGCGGACGCCGCTAACGCAACCGGCGCCCGCGGCTACGTCTTGTCGATGCGCGCGTGCAGCCACGGCGCCATGAAGTAGCGCCACAGGATCTTCGCCAGCGCGGCCGCGGGGATTCCCAAGATGAGACCCGGGATTCCGAACAACTCGCCGCCGGCAAAGATCGCAAACATCGCAGCAATCGGTGAGACGCCGACCGATTCGCCCATGATCTTCGGAACCAGGACGTTGTCGCTGATGCGGGCCGTTCCGAACATGATGACCTGCACCCAAAGAACCATCCAAAGTCCCTGCGGGAGGCACATCGGAACGGCCACCAATTCGGCGACCAGCATGCCGATGATCGGCACCGCATAGGCCACGCCCGATATCAGGCCGAGGATCAGCGAAAACTTGAAACCGATCGCCGCGCTCGCGATGGCGATGACGATTCCGGTGATCGTGCTTACGATGATCTGCCCGGAGATGTAGCTCCCGAAGACCTGGGTAACTTCGGCGGCGAGATTGCGGGCCGTGGTGCGTTTGCCGGGCGGGAACATACCGGCGAACCATTCGACGATCTGCGAATCGTTGAGCAGAAAGAAAAACGATAGAATGACGGCCGAGAACGCCACGAAGAAGCCGGCCGCGGTGTTCAGCGCAATCGCGCCGAGCGACGCCAGCACTCCGCTTGCGATGGCCGATAACTTCGCGCCCCCTAGGGCCGTGACGTCGAACCCTTCGGCCGGCACGTGCAGCTGTGGAAAGTGGCGGTTCACTTGGTCGGCGACGCCCGCCATCCAGCCCTGGGTCGCGGTCGCGTAGCCGGGGAGATTCGTCGCCAGCAGTTGCATTTGGTCGACCGTCAGCGGCACGACGATCACCAGACCGATTGCGACGATCAACAACAGCGCCGCAAAAACCAGCGAAATCGCCAGCGCCTTGGGCATCCGGCGCGAGAGGCGGCGCGCGATCGGTTCGACCCCGAATGCGATGAACGCGGCGATCGTAAAGATCGCGATCGTGCGCGGAATGTGAACGGCCAGCCACCACGCGGCGATCAGGACGCAAAGGCCGGCGAAGATCCAGCCGGCGCGCCGCCACAGGTCGGGCGTCACAGCGGCTTGCACAGCAAACGGCGTTCGGTGAAATACCCGGCGCGCCGATAGAGGGACAGCGCCGCCGCGTTTTCTTGCGTGACCATCAACGTCATATACGGCAGACCCAGGCGTCTAGCCTCATCTTCGGCCGCGGCGAGCAACGCGGCACCCACGCCCTGCCGCCGGCACGCCGGCTCGACGGCCATGTACGCGACGAACCCTTGCGGCATGGAAGTGATCTCGTCGGGCAGGTCGGCCAGCAGC
>DASXDV010000169.1:0-28080 GCA_036490465.1 Candidatus Tumulicola sp.
TGAGCGCCTTCACGATCTTCCGCCGCGGCCGGAACGCCGGCTCAGCGACGGGGCGTATCGCCGCATGATCGAGCACGGTGAGCTGCCCTGGCAGGACGTTGCACGCCCCTACGTTCTCGATGCGGTCGATCGCGCGCGGGACTGGAGCGACTTGCACGAGCGGCTCAGTGCTCATGGTGTCGCGGTGAAGTTGGTGCAGCGTGGCGAGCGCGTGCAAGGCCTAGCATTCGCCGAGGGGTTCGAGCGACCGGCGCCGGGTTGCGCGGCATCACGGATTGATGCGCGGTGCGCACTGCGAGCGCTCGAAGGCCGCTTCGGGCCGTTCACGCCGACGCACGAACCTGCTCCGACCGTGCAGCCGGCCGCGCCATGGATTGACTCGGTCCGTCCAAGGGTTCTCGCGGCAGTCGATGCAGCGCGATCGTGGGATGACCTTACGCAACGACTCAGTCAGCACGGGGTGGTTCTCAAGCTGGTTTCACGGGGTGGACGCGTTCAGGGTCTCGCCTTTGCAGAGGGGGCCAGCCTTGATGCGCCAGGCTGCGGTGCGTCGCGCATCGATCCACGCTGCAAGAAATCCACCCTGGAGCAGCGCTTCGGGCCCTTCCCCGGCGAACCGCAACCATGGCAGAATCGTCGACGTGAGCCGAACGTCAGCAGCGATACCGTTCAGCGAGAGCGCCTGCACGAGCGGGCAGAGCATGACGCTCGTTACGGCTCCGGTAAAGTGCTGCAGCAGGCCGAGCACATCGCCGACCACGCGCGGATGCGCTCGGCGTATAAGACGTATCGGGACCGGTGCTTCACGGAAGTCCGCCGCGTAAGCGATGCGCGCCGAAATGCCGCCTGGGAACGCGAGGCGGCGCAGCGACAGTGCGAGGCACAGCGTCGTCGGGAAGCACGCCGGCTTATGCGAACAGTGGCACGCTTCGGCACGCGAGGAGTGCTTTTGCGTCAACTCGCCTATTGGTCGATCGATGTCGTCATCGCGCGCCGGCGAGCCCAGGAGTACGCTGCCGGTCGCGTTCGTTGGGAGGCCACGAAGATCGTGCTGAGTTCAGAACGGGCGCTAGCGCGCGAGGAGAAGGTTATGGACTATCGGTCGTTTGTTAGGAGAGCGCCCGGGCTGGCGACCCGGGTGCACAACGCGTGCTCGACGCGCTTGCGGCACCGGGCCGGAGCCAGGCACGAAGCGTATCGCCAGGCGAGTCTCGCCAGATGAGCCTTCAGGAAGTCCGCAATCGGCTCGGCGTAATCCAAGCAGAGGCCGAGGCACGTCACGAATACGCCCGGACGGCGCGCGAACAGCTTCCGCGTCTTGCAAAGCCGGCGCCGCTCGACGCAGTCCTGGCCACCGAGCGGCAGCGCATCGAGAAACGGGCAACTGAGGCGACCCAGCTCACCGAAAAGGAGAAGACGCAACTCGCCCACATTGCCGAGCGGAAGCGCTCGTGGAACCCGCTGACCCGAGCAGTTGCCGGAAGGGCAGAAGCGGAACTGCATGGTGCGCTCCGCTCGCGGTCCGCGAAGGCTGTTGCAAAAGCGATTCACGCGTTCGATGAGGCCGAAGCGCCGCGGATTGCCAATCGCGTAAAGGCGGAAGAGGGCCGGTACCGGCAATATGTCGACGATTCTCTTGGTTTCGAAAGCGATATGCGTAAAGCTCGTATCGCCGTCCACCAGCAAATCCCGCACGTAGCGGAGCGGATCAAGATCCTCGAACGAGCGGGAGTTTCGCAGATCGACGTTCACGACGCTATGCCGAACCCGGACCTCAACCAGCTTGCAACAGCCGTTGATCGGGAGTATCGAGCACTACCAGAGGTTCTCCGAGACGAAGCAGAGTCGCATGTTCGTAACGAGGCGCGGGTTCACGGACGCTCACAGCATGCCGAGATTGAGAGGGGCCGCTAATGTGCGGTTTGCTCGTGGTTTTCTTGGGCAGTAGCTCGATCTCGTTGCGCAAGCTATGTCTACTCTTCGTTAGCTTGTCCATATCGGCCACAGCTACCGCAAGCCTGCCGAATTAGGTTATTGTCTGTTTCAATCTTCCAGCCAGCGCTGTGCAAAATGCGCAGCGATTCCGCCTCATGCAACGGGTCGATCGTAAAGAAGTCTCTGTGTCTATGTCCGCGAGTGTGCAGCGCGAGCAGCCGTTCTCGAACGCTGATGAGTTGCGCGCGTTTTCCGTTGAGGCGCTGCTGCGGTCCGAACGAGTCGAGCCGATCGAGTATCGCTGTTAGTTCCGTTCCTGTCATTTTTATCGTCACCGCTCCTAGTTGTCGTGCGCTTGCAGTCGCGCCGCAAGCCGAGGTACTCGAACAATCTAGCGGAATGCAAAAATCCGTGCGTCTCACTCCGCGTGCACCAAGCGAGACAAAACGTCTCACTTCGCGTGCGCAAACTGAGACGCACGCCAATACGCCGCCGTGCGACAATCCTATAGAACCGCAAGAGACCTAAAAATACCGAGGCAGGATGGTGTCCAAGGACAGACGGTCAACAAACGCAGACGGCGTTCAATCGCGGCACGGCGGTCGCGTCGTGCTCTCGCTCGACGTCGAGCCCCACGTGCGCGACGCCTTGCGCGAACGGGCGGCCTCGGCCGGCGTTTCGATGGCAGAGTATCTCAGCAACGCCTTGGCCGAGCCGGAGCGAGACTACGCCACGGGACCGCTAGAGATCGCGCAGCCGCTTACCCAGATCTCTTACCGCATTGCACAGGCTGCCCAAGCACTAGCGCGCAACGACGCAGCGGCTGTTGCGGAAGAGCTTGCCGTCGCGCGCCGGATCGTTGCCGAAGCAATGGCTCCGTTGCGCCGGCGACATGCGGAAGAGGCTCGTGCCAATGACCCGCGGCCGGCGACTGAGGCGACGAGAGGGGCTTTTGGCTGTCCACGTATTCTCCAGAGGTTCGTGCGTTGGGGCCATTTCTTCGGCGAGCATCGAGATGCCGGGCTCCGGCGATCGCGGGGGCGTTCGCGTTTCTAACATCTCTACGAGGCTTGGAGAGAGCAAATATTGAGAGCCACGGCCCAGGAGGGCCTCGCCCTACGACGGCGATGATCGGCGGCCGGCTCTCCTTGACGCGGGGTTAAAATGGGGTCATAATGGGGTCATGCCGCCTGACGTGAAAATCCGCGACCTAAGCTCTGAAGCATACGCACGCCTCCAGGAACGCGCGCGGGCGAATGGCCGCTCAATGGAGGCAGAGCTTCGGCTGATCGTCGCAGACGCCGTTGGTCTGCCGTTAGCTCTCGGAAAGAGAATGCCGATCTCGTCACTGGTTCTTGAACTGCAGGAGCAAGCGTTAAATCCGAATGCCTCAATAACGGGCCTGCTTCGGAAGGTCAAGGTCGCCGCAGCGAAACTCGGTTTAAACGACATACTGGAGTGGGTGACGTTTGAGCTCGACGGATATCCGAACGACGATGACGTCATTCCCGACTACAGACAGATTCGAGGTATTGCAAAGGGATTGAATCCTTTGCGGGGTTGGCTGAAAATTGAATTCGAGAATCCTGAACTAGAAAAGCGGGTCTCGACTCAAAAGAGCCCACAACCTATTAGCGAGATCGAAGCCCTTGCCGAAATTTCGGATGGCGCTCTCGCGTTTGTCATGTCGAGCGCCTTTACAAAAGGTGTTCTGTCGCATGCAACTGACGCCCGAATTTTTGTCGCCAGATCTCAGATCATACGCATACTGGACGCCGTTAGGAATCGAGTTCTGAACTGGGCGCTTGCCCTGGAAAGGCAGGGCATTCTTGGCGAAGGCGTCTCCTTTTCTTCAGACGAGAAGACGCAAGCGTCGAATTCGGATTTCCATTTCGAACCGCACTACACCGTGCACGGTAACGTCGGCGTGATCGGTGACCTATCCGAAAGCATCGTAAAGCAGAGCAATGGCGCTTCGATGGACTCTTTGGCCAGAGCGCTCCAGTCCCTGAGCGACGTCGCGGTGACCTTAGAAGATTCGAGAGGAATAGTTGTCGCCGCAGCCGCCGAACGCGCTGTTACCGCGGCCGGCTCTGCGCGGCCGAACATTACCCTTGTCGAGCGCCTTATAGGTGGTATGTCCGCGCTCGTCCAGGGCATCGGTGCACTTGGGCCGGCGTGGACCGCCGTCACAACAGAGGCCGCCAGGTTAGGACTACACTTCGGTCAGGGGTCTAATCCGTAACCTTTCTATTTGATCACGAGTTCGGACACGAGCCTTTCGAAAACGTTGTCCGCTCCCCACGCTTGCGCGGAGGTGAATGCCAATAGGCGCTTTTGTTCCGTACTCAGCTCTTCAACGGGCTTGTAGCCTAGATCGTGCTCCGCTTCGGACCAGGCGTGCTGGAATAGAGTCTTAAGTTGCAGTTCGAAAAACGTTGGGGCATCGTCCGCATGAACTTCTCTGGGAATCGCATCTTTGGGAAGCGCCATAATGAAGTGTCTGCCGAAGTAGCCAAACTCCCATTCTGAATCTGGCACTACGGTTTGTGCCTCAATAGGGTTTAAATACCGCTTCAAGATCTCTTCGGTCGCCGAAATGTCATTCGGATAGAAAACGACGACTCGCGCGCCGACAAGGTCCTGAATCTGAACGAAGGGCTCTGGATATCGGAGCCCGCCTCCCGCGTCCGCCTTTCGCGCCTTTGTCAGAAAGCGATCGGGACTCTTCGCGCGTGCTGTTACGCGGTCGATGTGCACTGCTCCGGTCAAATGCCCTTTCAGCACGGTCTCCAGTAGAGCAGCCGTCGGAGATAGGACGGACTCATAGAGCCGTTGATACTCCCCCGGAAGCGTGTCATTCATACGTTCTTCTTCAGCCGATCTGCCACAACGCTGCCTGTTGTCGAATAGATGGATTCGTTATCATTAACTTGTTCAGTGCGAAAAACGTCATCGAATCGCGCGTTCTCGGCCGTTAAGACGGCGCCGTTGTTGAGCTCAATAGAGCGGTACATGACGTGCCTATCGAATTCGTCGCGGTCGAAGCGAAATTGCTCCTCAAAGAGCTCGGGTCGAGGCATCTGTTGCCGAAGCGCACTTACTGCGTCCGGGCTCAGGGCGAGATTTGCGCTAACACGTTGAGCAGTCACTGTGCGACCATTCTGTCCGCGCATCAGTCGTGCCGCAGCCATTAGCTCGTCTCGCACACTCGCATCGCTGGTCCCCTTTATCGCTTCTCGCAGCGCTACTGCGAGTCGCTTTGTACCAGCGGGTCCGGTCGTTGCAAGTTCAGAGTCGAGAAAGTCTCCTATCCAATAGTTGGATATTTCGCGCAGTTCATTGATCTGTTTGTCCACGGCGCGCCCTCTCCAAAAACCGCCGGGTACGGCTGGCCCCGCGTACACTGCGCTCTTGTACGCACGCGCACTTTTCATGAAAACCCGCTCGATGAACTCAACCTCTAGGCGACGATGGTCTAGCTCCTGAGCAACCACGCCTTGGTCGGCCGGGAATCGCGAAACCATCAGCAGTTTGTCATTGTCGTCTCCGGTCGCTAGGAAAAAGAGACCCAAACCAGACCGATGGGTGGTCACCCGTTGCAGCCGCTCTGCAAGAGCTCGACCGTTATGCATGTTTGGCTCTTGCGCGTACGCAACCATGAGGTCGCGACAGGCATTTTCTTGCGCCCCATCTGTCGGCCTAAACATTATGTCGATATCGCATTCTTCGTGCGCGTTTTCGTACATGGTGGACAACATTGTGAACACCCTATTGCCTGCTCGGATGGCCACACCACCGATCTCGATCTGCTCCTCATCAGCTTTTCCGGGATGCACAAGGAAGCTGTGAGAGGTAACGATTGGCATCGCAGACGCCTCGCTTTCGGCTAGTGCGAACTCGGTCTGCGAGGTGTCGCGCATAGCGCCATGGCCAGCCAGAATGCTTGCTGACCGTTGTCCGCGAGGCCGCACCCGGCATGGAATCGCACGAGGAGTGCCGGTGTTCCGCACTTGTATCGCCACAGGGTGCGTACCAACCGGCGAGATGGTTTCGGTTGCAATTCGCCGCGTAGTTGCGATTCGCCCGGTTTGCCAGCCAATCAAGGTCCTTTGGACTACCATGGCCCTATTCTGGCCGGCCAGCATGCCATATGCATGGCATGATCGGCCATGGTGATGCCGAGCCGGGCCGGTCTCCAAATGCCTCGGCAACCCCGTCCTGTCGCCGTGCCATTCCGGCGACGACTTGAGTGCGCCTCACCTGCTCGGCCAATGGCCGGGCGGTGCGCCCGGGCCAGCTCTGCAGGCGTCCCCACTGGCGTTTTTGCGCATACAGTTGACCGCCGATTCGTGCCGACTCGCGCGGCTTAGCGGCCGGCCTGAATCGCGGGATTATGCCATTTTTTACAAGGGAATTGCAGCCTCCAGCCTACCGGCGCAGCTTCGTGCGGTCACGCAAGCAGCTGACTGTTAATCAGCGGCCTAGTCTAACGTCTGTCTGACAGGCTAGCCGGAAGCGGCGGGGGTTCCCGGGTATGGGCGGGGACGCGCTTGACGCGGAATCCCTCGGAAAATCGAGGTTTCTGCTTCGGTTACCCGGCCTGGATGAAGAAGGCATTAGGTCAGGCGGGGTACACCTTGGAGACGGTTCCTGAATCTGCCTCAGCGCGCGTTTGCGTGGGTGGGATGACAACACCGTGCACGGCACTTCGATCATTGCGATCACGCGCGCGCTGATGCCGTTTGGGATTAAATGGTGTGAAAAAGCTCAGGCCCTATCTCAGCGTCGCTACGCAAAAATGTCTTGACTGCCTGCGTTTCGCGAGCGATAATTGACGTGCAAGAGCGTACGAGATTTCCACCCGCATAAAAATGCTGGTGTAAGAGCCACCCAAGCATAATCGCTTCGGGGGCTTTTTCTTTTTGCCTTCGTGTGACACACTGGAGCCTTTCATGCACTCACCGTTCGAATCACCGTTGTATCGGCTACCGCGGCGCGAACGCGATCCAATGGGCGTCGTCTTCCCGTCGATCGGGATTGTCTTGTGGCTGGGAGCAGCGGCGTGCTGGTTTGCTACCGAGCAGACCGCGCGAGCCTTCAGTTACCAACAATCGCTTGGCCGCCCCCTCTTCGGGCACGTGTATGCGCCGTTCGAGGTCATCGGCTGGGCGATCAAGTTCGATCGCCCGGGAAACGTTGGCGTGACGGTCCATCTCGTATTCCTCCACGCGTATGTGACGATGGCATGCGGCAACGCTTTGGGCATTACCGTTGCCAGTCTGATGGCCATGCGCCGAATCGGGCGCCTCCAACGCCATACCGATTTGTACGGTTCGGCTCATTGGGCTTCGGACGATGAAGTCCGGGCAACGCGCCTAGCCGGACACGCCCGCGGTGTCTACGTCGGAGCGTGGCGAGATGCTCGGTCGAAGCGCACGAGGTACCTCCGCGATCCCAGCTCAACGCACTGCCTCGCCTTCATGCCGACCGGCTCGGGCAAAACGGTTGGCCTCGTCATTCCAACGTTGCTTTCATGGGAAGGGTCGGCCGTCGTTCACGATCTCAAGGGGGAGATCTGGGCTAGGACCGCTGGCTGGCGTGCAGCTTCGCCTGAGCGAGGCGGTCTGGGGCAACGCGTCTACAAGTTCGAGCCGACCGCGACGGACGGGTCGAGCGCGCGGCTGAATCCGTTCGACTGCATTCGCATTGGCACCGACTACGAGGTTCAAGACGTCCAAAACATCGTCGAGCTGGTGGCTGACGAGGGCGAGAAACCGACGCGCGGCGACAATCGCTTTTGGGTCGAGATGGCCAAACGGCTCTTGCTAGGGCTGAGTCTTCACATCAAACTTGACGACGATCCACTCAATGACTCGCTTCCTGGCCTCGCCTCGGCCCTCTCCGACCCGCGCTACGATGACCTCGACAAGTTCTTCCAGCATCTGCGCGACTACCCGCACGATCCGTCGCATTCGCGAGGATGGGTTGGCACTGAGGGCCGGCCAACGGCCACGCATCCGCTCGTCGCCCAGGTCGCCACGCAGATGCTGGCGATGGAGCCGCGCGTCAAGGCGAACATCGTCGCTGAGGCCCAGAGTTTCCTAACGCTATACAGCGATCCGGTCATCGCCGGCAACATTGCCTCGAGCGATTTCGACCTTGCGGATCTTCGCGACGGCAACGTGAGCCTGTACCTCGTCGTTCAACCGGCCCACAAGAGGCGGTTACGGCCGCTCACGCGGCTGATGTTGACGCAGATTCTGCTCGCTCTGATGGAGGCGCCAGAGTCGACTGCCGAGCCGCGCGTCCTAATCATGCTGGAGGAAGTGGCGGAACTCGGGGCCTTGGACATCGTCGCGACGGCACTGGCGCTGGGTCGCGGCTACGGGATAAAACTCTACTTGATTGCTCAAGACTTGAGTCAACTTGAGACGGCCTGGGGCAGCAAGAGCAAGTCGCTCATCGCCAACTGCGCGATCCGGATTGCCTCCGCGCCCAACGACGTCGCGACCGCCGAGCTGCTCTCGAAGATGTGCGGCGTGATGACGGTGCGGCATACCGTTCGAAACTACTCTGGAAGCCGGATGAGCGCGTTGCTTCCGCATACCATGACCACCGAACAAGACACCCAGCGCCCGCTCCTGACGGCTGACGAGGTTATGCGGTTGCCTGGACCGCGCAAGAACGCTGGCGGCGAGATCGTCGCGCCAGGGAACCTGCTCGTGTTCGTGTCAGGACAGGCACCGATCTACGGCGTCCAGCCGCTGTACTTCCGCGATCCCACATTTTAAACAGCGGGCGTCGATAGCGCCCCCGGACGTCGCCCGTGACTGAGCAGCTGTCTTTACACGACCAGGTTCACGTCCGTTTGCAGGAAAAGCTGCGGCGCGAACTCGGTCCTGCGGTGCTTGACGCGCTGGCCGATCCGTGCGTGATCGAAGTCATGCTCAATCCAGACGGCCACCTCTGGATCGACGAGCTCGGCGTTGGCATGCGCGACACCGGCACACGAATTTCGGCGCCTCAGGCCGAAAATCTGTTGGGGACGATCGCCGCAACGCTCGGATGCGTCGTCACCGTAGAGCGCCCGATTCTCGAAGCGGAGCTGCCGCTGGGTGACTGTCGGTTTTGTGGCTTGCTGCCGCCGGTGGTGGTTGCCCCGGCATTCTGCATTCGTAAGGCCGCCGCGAGCGTGTTTCCCCTTGAGGAGTACGTACGCGACGGGATTCTCGATGGTTTGGCCTTGGCCAGCGTCGCGAGCATTGATCGGCCGCCGGGACGTGGGCACGCTGCGGCGCTTCGGCATGCCATCATTACACGTCAGAATATCTTAGTCGTCGGGGGAACGCAAAGCGGCAAGACTACGCTGGCAAATGGGCTGCTTCACGAGCTCGAAGCGTTTGTCGGCTCGAGCCAGCGGGTGCTGACGATCGAGGAGACGCGCGAACTGCGCTGCACGGTTCCCAACGCTGTCGCGCTGCGCACAACCGAAACGATCGACATGACCCGACTCGTTCGTACGGCACTACGCCTGCGGCCTGACCGCATTGTCGTCGGGGAGGTGCGGGGTGCCGAGGCACTGGCGATGCTCAAGGCCTGGAACACCGGGCATCCGGCGGTATCGCGACGGTCCATGCCAACGATGCGCGCAGCGCCCTTATCCGACTCGAACAACTGGTCCAAGAAGCCAACGTTCCGCCGCAGCCCGCGCTGATTGCCGAGGCCATCGACCTCATCGTCGTGATCGTGCGCACGCCGACCGGCAGGAAGATCACCGAAGTCGCGCGCGTCCTCGGCGCGTCTTCGACGGGCTATCAGCTTGACGACATCGACCCGGCCATCGACGGCGACCCGCCGCAATTGCACCGCCGACTGGTTGCCGTGTAACTACCCACTAACAAAGGAGCACTCTGGTGATCATTGACCTACGTGCCGCGGCCCGAACCGCGGCGTGGTTCTTTCCGCTATTGGTTTTCGCGCTGGTACAGCCGGCGCTTGCGAGCACCGGCGGCGGTCTACCGTGGGACACGCCGTTGCAAACGCTGCAAAACGACTTGACCGGCCCGGTTGCCACGACCGTCTCAGTCCTTGCGCTGTTTGCTGCCGGCGCGGCGCTGGTCTTTGGCGAGGAGCTCGGCCACTTCGTCCGGCGCGCGCTCTTACTCGTCTTCGCGATCGCGTTTCTCGTGCTCGGCACGAACTTCTTATCCGCCCTGGGCCTCACTGGAGCGGTGATATGAACGATCGCCGGACGATTCCGATTCACGTTTCGTTGATTCGGCCGATTCTGCTGATGGGGGCCGAACGCGAACTCGTGCTCATCTCAGCCATCGTCGCGGCCGTACTGGTCATGAGCTTGGAGCGGGTGATCTTCACGATTGTCGGCGTCGTGTTCTGGGGACTTAGTCTCGCGGTGCTGCAGCGAGCGGCAAAGGCCGATCCTCAGTTCAGCCGGGTATATCTGCGTCACACGCGGTATCGCGCGTACTACGCGGCGCAGTCACGCGTGTCGGCGCGCCTTGCATCGGCGCGGGACGGTATGCCATGCTAGCGCTACGCGAGTTTCGCTCGACGGCGAAAGGCCTGCCGGACCTGCTGAACTATGCGGCCGTCGTCGACGAAGGCGTCGTGCTCAACAAAGACGGCAGTCTTACGGCAGCCTGGGCCTATCGCGGCGACGATCTCGAGTCGGCGAGCGCACCCGAACTGTCGGCGCTCTCGGCCCGAGTCAACGCCGCCTTCGCCCGGCGCGGGAGCGGCTGGATGCTTCACGTCGACGCGTTGCGTTCGACGGCGCGCGATTATCCAGACGTCGGCGCGTTTCCCGACCGGACGACGCTGTTGATCGATCGCGAGCGGCGCGTCGCCTACGAGGCCGAAGGTGCCCATTATGAAAGCCGCTACGTGCTCAGCGTGACGTACCTCCCGCCGATCGACGCGCAGCGCGCGATTGCGGCGCTCTTCATCGAAGGCGATCGACCGCGTGACGCCGGAGCGGGGTCCCGAGCGCTGCAAGTCTTCGCGGCAGCCCTTCTGGAAATCGAGGATAACCTCTCGTCGACGCTGCGGCTTGAGCGCCTGCTCGGTCATCGCATCGAAGATGCGTTCGGCCGAGCCCACATTCAGGACGACTTCCTCCAGCATCTCACGGTCTGCCTGACCGGCGAGGACCACCGGGTGAACCTGCCGCCAGTGCCGATGTACCTCGACGCCGTGCTGGGCGCGCAGGACTTCTACGGAGGGCTGCAGCCGCGCATTGGCCGGCAGCACATTCGGCCCATCGCGATCAGTGGATTTCCCGCTGAGAGTGCTCCCGGCATCCTCGATTTTCTCAACCGGCTGCCGCTGTGCTATCGCTGGTCGACGCGCTTCATTCTGCTGGACACGCCGGCGGCTCAGCAGCAGATCAACCGGTACCGCGCGCGCTGGTGGCAGAAGCGCAAGAGCCTACGCAACCTGTTGCGCGAGCAGACCGGCAGTGCCGCCACCCACGTCGACGCCGACGCGGACGCCATGGCGGCCGATGCCGTCAACGCGCTGTCCGATGCGTCGAGCGGTGCGGTCAAGTTCGGTTACTACACGAGCGTCGTCGTGCTGATGGACGAGATCCCCCAACTGGTCGATGCGGCTGCTCGCGACGTCCTCAAGGCGATCCGGCACGCTGGGTTTGGCGCGCGAATCGAAGACGTCAACGCCGTTGAAGCGTTTTTGGGAACGCTGCCCGGTCACGGCTATCCGAATGTCCGCCGGCCGTTGCTGCACACGCTCAACTTGGCGGACCTCTTACCGCTTACTAGTATCTGGCCGGGTCTTGCGCAGCAGCCGTGCCCGTTCTATCCGCCGCAGAGCCCGCCGCTCGCCTATGCGGCAACGAGCGGCTCGACGCCCTTTCGGCTCAATTTGCACGTCGCCGACGTCGGCCACACGCTGATCGTTGGGCCAACCGGCAGCGGCAAGTCCACGCTGCTCGCTTTTCTGCTGGCCCAGCAGTTCCGCTATCTGGGTGCGCACGTGTTCGCGTTTGATAAGGGCTACTCGCTGTATCCGCTCTGCGCCGCCAGCGGCGGCTCGTACTATGAGATCGGTGCCGACACTGGGCCGGCCTTCACGCCGCTCGCACAGATCGACGCGCCGGCCGAACGGCTGTGGGCGCAGGAATGGCTGGAGACACTCGTGACGTTGCAAGGCATCACGGTGACGCCGATGCACCGCCGCGCGCTCCATCGGGCGCTCGAACTGCTCGCCAGCACGCCCAGCCGCACCCTCACCGACCTCGTCAACACGGTGCAGGATCAGGGCTTACGCGATGCGCTCACGCCGTACACCCTCGCCGGCCCGCTCGGACGCCTCCTTGACGCCGATCGTGACGATCTTGACGACAACGTCTTTCAGGTGTTTGAACTCGACCACGTCGGGATGCTCGGCGAGAAGAACGTCGTTCCGGTCCTGCTGTATCTCTTTCACCGCGTACAGCGTCGACTGTCGCTTGGGCGGCCGGCGCTGGTGGCGCTGGGTGAGGCGTGGCTCGCGCTCTCGCATCCGCTCTTTCGCGAGAAGATCCGCGAGTGGCTCAAAACGCTGCGCAAGAGCAATGGGGCGGCGATTCTTGAGACACAAAGTATCAGCGACATCACGGGCTCGCCAATCCGTGACGTGATCATCGAGTCGTGTCTGACGAAGATCTTTCTCCCGAACACCGAGGCGCAGGCCGAACACGCCGCGAGCGCCTATAAGGCGTTAGGGCTGAGCTCACGGCAAATCGAACTGATCGCCAACGCCGTGCCCAAGCGCCACTACTACTACAGCAGTCCGCTGGGCAAGCGGCTGTTCGAACTCGGGCTCGGACCCGTTGCTCTAAGCTTTCTCGGCGCCGCCGGCCGCGACGATCTCGCTGCCGTACGCGCCCTTATCGCTCGCTTCCCTGCGACTTGGCCGGCGGAGTGGCTCTACCGGCGCGGCCTGCACGATGCGGCCGCACAATGGGCCGAACTCTCGCCGCTTTCGACGGTCGCTTAACACTCAATCTGGAGGTACCCATGAAATCCATTTCGATCGGCGCCGTCGCGCTTGCGATGGCGCTCTCTTTCCCGCATCCCGCCGCCGCCCAAGTGACGGTGTTCGACCCGACCAACTACACGAAGAACACCCTAACCGAGTTGCACACGCTTCAAATCATGCTCGATCAGGCCAAGCAGGTCACCAATCAGCTCCAGCAGCTCAGCTATGAGGTGCAGAACCTGCGCAACATCCCCAACGGGATCTGGGGACAGATTCAAGACCAACTCGCTCAACTCAAGCAGATTGCCAAGGTTGGCCAGAGCATCAGCTATGGCGACGCCCATCTCAGTCAGGAATTCACCCAACTCTATCCCGGCTACCAAGTACCGACGAACTACACGAAAGCCTATACCCAGTGGGCAACCAATGCGCTGGGCGGCATTCAGGGGGCACTCCAGGCCGCCGGCTTGCAGAGCACGCAGTTTGGCAACGAGGACCAACTCTTCGCGCAGTTGCAAACGCTCAGCGACGGCAGCGTGGGGCACATGCAGGCGCTGCAAGTCAGTAATATGATCGGCGTCCAGGAAGTCCAGCAGCTCGAGAAGCTGCGCCAGCTGCAGATGGCCCAACTCCAAGGTGAGTTTGGCTACCTAGCCACCCAGCAGCAAAACGACCTGGTGAAGTTCGCTACGCTACGCGCGTGGCTGGACAGCCAGCAAGACTACAAGTCGAGCGAATAGCAAGCGATGCGCACCACGACCGGAGCAGCCTCGCTGCTCTTTTTTATTGCCATGACATCGGCGACGGCGTTGGCCCAAGCGACGGTTTGCTCGCCGACGGCGGGGCACGGCGGGATTCTGACCGGCCTCGCGCATCAGTTCAGCACGACCACCGGGCCGTGGACGGCCACGGCGTTGCGCTACGCGCAGGCGTTGTTCTTTGCGCTGGTCGCCATTGAGATCGCTTGGTCGGCGATTACCTACGTCCTGCAGAAGGATAGCTTGCCCGATTTTGTTGCCGCGCTGCTGTTGAAGATCCTCAGCGTCGGGTTTTTCTACATCCTGCTCCAGCCCCAGTACGGCCCGGTCTGGATCTCCGACGTGCTCGCGAGCTTCAGCCAGGCGGGCAGCGCGATCGGTGGGCAGTCGCAGTTCGGGCCGAGCGATCCCAGCTCGATCTTCAACTGCGGGACGGACATCGCCAACGCCATGCTCCAGAGCGTTTCGCAGAACCCTGGCGGCATCAACCTCGGTAACATCTTGCCAGCGATCGAAGCGGTTTTGGCCGCCTTGGTGTGTTCGCTCGGCGTGGTGATTGCGTTTGCGATCATCGCGGGGCAGTTGCTCATCACCTTAATCGAGTCGTACATCGTCATTGGGGCGGGCGTCTTCATGCTCGGTTTTACCGGCAGCCGCTGGACGCTCGTCTTCGGGGAGAAGTACGTTGGCTACGCGATCAGCGTCGGCATCAAGCTCTTCATGCTCGAGCTGATCGTTGGCTTGGGATACAGCCTGGGACAGCAGTGGGCGGCGCTGTTCGGCAACGGGATCGCGCCGCCGGAAACCTACGTGGAGGTCGTTGGCGCGGCGCTAGTGTTCGGATTTTTGGTCTGGCAGATTCCCAGTCTGGCTGGCTCGTTGATGAACGGCGCGCCCCGCATGACCTTGGGGAACTTCTTGAGCACCGCCGGCAGTATCGCGGTCGGCGGCGTGGTCGTCGGCAGTAGCGTGGGCGGTATCGTCGCGGCTACGGCGTCGAGCGTAGGAAGCCGCTCCGAGATCGCGCGGGCCGCGGGGGACGTTGGCAATACGTCCAGCGACTACGTACTCGAGACGTCAGCCGGTCGTGGCAACGGCGGCGTTGCGGCCGAGGACAGGGCGCAATCGTATGCCCCGAACATTGACGCATTTGCTACGGGGACCTCGCCAGACGTCGACAGCGCGTCGGACGACGGTCTTGATTCCGAAACTCCGTCGAGAGATGCGCGACCAGCGGCGGCCGCCGAAACAGGGTCGCAAGCCGCCGGTCGACGGGCTCGCGGTGCGGACGAGTCGCACGTCGCAGAAGAAGAGGTTGCCAGTACAAACGCTAGCGATGCCGCCGTCGCGGCTCGCGACGAGGGCGCGGCGCGGCAAGCCGAACGCCGCGATAGACAACCGTCGTCCACAAGCCCGGGCGTAACGCCCATGCAAGGATTTCGCCAACCACCGGTCCCCG
Source organism: Candidatus Tumulicola sp. (assembly GCA_036490465.1). Classification (GTDB taxonomy): domain Bacteria; phylum Vulcanimicrobiota; class Vulcanimicrobiia; order Vulcanimicrobiales; family Vulcanimicrobiaceae; genus Tumulicola. Next base: position 15,154 of record DASXDV010000169.1, read on the forward strand.
ACGACGCGGCCGACGGCACGGTCGAGATCCGTTTCAAACATCCTGATTGAATCGGTGAACGCATGAAATCGCTCCAACACACCTCCCATGCCGCGCCGCCAGCGGCAGAAAGTCCCTATCTGTCAGCTCGGCGAGAGTGGAACGAGCGCTACGGCGACTACATCGCTCGGGCGCGAAACTGGCGCTGGGCCGCACTCGGCGCGCTCGGCGTGGCGCTCGTCCTTGCGGTCGGCGTGGTCTGGCAGTCGGCGCAGAGCAAGGTCGTCCCCTACGTCGTCGAGGTCGATAAGCTCGGTCAAGCCGTCGCGGTGGCACGCGCCGATCGCGCCGCTCCGGCCGACGTGCGGGTGGTCAAGGCGCAGCTCGCGGCCTGGATCGCCGACGTCCGTTCGGTGAGCTCCGACCCGCTCGCGCAAAAAGGCGCGCTCTCGCGTGCGTACGATCTCACGGCCGCGACGGCAACGACCTTTCTGAACGGCTATTACCGCCAGCACTCCCCGTTCGGGCAACCGCATACCGTCGCCGTGAGTGTCGACGCAGTGTTGCCGATCAGCCAACAAACCTATCAACTGCAGTGGAGCGAGGACGCGCGCGATCTGCAAGGCCGCGACCTTGCAACGACTCACTGGCTTGCCAGCGTGACCATGGCGTTCGATCCGCCTACCGATGAGCGAGAGATCCTCAGCAATCCGCTCGGGCTCTACGTCACCGGCATCAGCTGGACTCAACACTTGTAACTTTCCGCTTCTTGAAAGGAACGATCCATGCTGCGACAGATCAGCCTGCTCGCCGTCTTCTGTGCTGCCCTTTGCCCAGCGGTGAGCGTCGCGGGATCGGTCAGCGGTCCCGATGGCGTCTTGCGTTACCCCTTCGGACAGCACACGCCGCCAACGCTCCGCTGCAAACCACTCTTCGTTTGCGATCTCGTGCTGGAACCCGGCGAGTCGATCGTCAACGTCGCCGTTGGCGATTCGGTTCGCTGGCTCATCGCGCCGGCCTCGAGTGGGAGCACTGACGACGCCACGCCTCACGTTCTCGTCAAGCCCACCGAGGCAGGACTGCGCACGAACCTCATCGTCACGACGAGCCGGCGTACATACTACCTCGCGCTTGTCTCGAGCTACGCGAATCCGATGCTGCGCATCGGCTTTCTCTACCCGCAAGATCCGCAACAGGCATTTGCGACTGCGACCGCTGGCCGTAACGCGCACGCGGAGGCAGTGGCGCCGATGACGGCGATCGACCGGCTCGATTTCAACTACCGAATCAGCGGCGACCGCGGCCTACAGCCAACGAGAGCCTTCAACGACGGCGTGCACACGTATCTGCAGATGCCTCCGGAGCTGCGCGAGGCGCCGATTCTCTTCGCTGTAGGAAGCGACGGCAGCGATACGCTCGTGAACTACCGATTCACTGGCCAGTACTACGTGGTCGACGGTACGCCGGCGGACATTGCGCTGGTCGAAGGCAGCGGCAAACATCAGCGCCGAGCGCTGGTTGCTCGGGGGAACTAAGGCGATGGACCGTAACAGTGTGCCATCGCCGGTTGAGTTGGACGAGAGCGGCTGGCGCGGCCGCGTGCTGGGCGTGATCAAAATCAGTGCCAAGGCGGGCTTCGCCGCAGCGCTGCTGCTCGCCGGCGTCGTCGGCCTGATCGTCTACGGCATCTCGACTGCTGGCCATCACCGCTCGGCCGCCGCAAACGAAATCGCGACCGTGACAAAGCCGCCAGAGCAAAAAACACCCTGGTGGAGCATCGTTCCCGACGCGCAAGCCTCACCGCTGCGCCTTCCCGAGCTTCCCGTTCCCGCGCGGCTTCCTCCCTTAGGCGCCCCGAGCGGCGTGCGGGTCCCGGAGATCCGGCCAGTGTCCGCGCCCCAAATGGAAGCCTTACAAGCGGTGCACGACCGAGCGGAGCACCAACGAGCACTGGTCGATGCCGCGAAGTCGGCGCCGCCGATCGTCCGGATCAGCGACGGCGGAGCAGCGACGACTGCTGGCGCGCCAAACAACGCGTCGAATGCCCCGTCGACGCCGGACCCAGGGCTTGCGGCAGGGAAATCGCCACTACCGCAGTCGCAAGATTCCGGCCAGCCGCCGGGCTTTCTTGCGTTTGCCGGCGCCTCGCATGACCGCCTATTTTCAGTTCGGCAAGTGGATCCGTCACCATACGAGCTACGTGCGGGAAGCGTCATCCCGGCAGTGCTCCTCACCGGCATCAACGCGAGCCTTCCCGGAACGATTATCGCGCAGGTGCGCGACGATGTCTTCGATAGCGTTACCGGTGGCCAGTTGCTCGTTCCACGCGGCACCAGGATTGTGGGCACCTACGACAGCCGCGTCGTGCAAGGCCAGCGGCGCGTGCTCGTCGCATGGAATCGGCTCCTCTATCCGGACGGCTCGAGTCTGGACCTCCAGGGCATGGCGGGCGTCGACCTGGCCGGCTACGCCGGTTTCGGTGCCAACGTCGACGAGCACCTCAACAAGGCGTTCACTTCTGCACTCTTGCTGAGCATTATCGGTGCCGGTGCGCAGGTCAGCCAGTCGCAGCAGGGCACGAGCGTCTATACGGCGCCGAGCATCGGCCAGTCAATCGCGGGCGCGGTCGGGCAGCAGATCGGCAATACCAGCATTCAGCTCACGCAGCGGCAGCTGCAAATACCGCCGACACTTGACGTGCCTCCGGGCTATCTGTTCGACGTCCTCGTCGATCGGGATATCGTCTTGAGCGGTCCTTACGTTAGCGGAGTTCTGCCATGATCTACCACACGGTAGCACTGGCGGCGTTGATACAACGCTGCGCGCCCCAGGTCGCGCCGAATACCATGGCAGCGATCGTACGAGTCGAAAGTGGTGGGAATCCCTTTGCGATCGGAGACAACACGACACGGCGATCGTATTACCCAAGCAATCGCGCGAGCGCCGAAACGCTAGCGCAGCGATTACTGAAGGCTGGGCACTCCATCGACCTCGGAGTTGCCCAGATCGATAGCGTCAACTTCGCCCGATTTGGCGTTGATATCCACTCGATCTTCGATGCCTGCACCAATCTGAATATCGGAGCGAGAATCGTTGCCAGCGACCACGTGCTCGCAGAACACTACTACGGCAATGGCCAGGTGGCTGTGCGGCACGCCATCGGCATGTACAACAGCGGCCAGCTCAATGCAGGGATGCATTACAGCAACCTCGTCCTTGCAGCAGCCGTAACGCGTCAAGATGATGTCCCAGAGCCACGGATGGCGTGGGGACGCAGAACCCGATCACCGCTACCAGTGCGTGTTCGGCTTAAGAGGTCCGGAACATCGCTTGCGTCCTTCGGCCTGACAGCGCCGTTTCGCGCGCCGATTCTCATTACCGCGACGTTGCGCGTCGTGCTCTTCTAGGCGCAGAAGGGTGAGCCAACCCCTGTTGCTCCTGCTCACAGCGATGGCGCTGGCGATCCTTGAGGCTGCAGCGATTGCGAGATTCTCGTCAAAGGCGCGATCGACTCGTGTTCTCCCGGTGGCGGTAGCCATCGCCACAGCGGTCTTGACCGCCTGGTGTGTTCGTGTGGCAGATCTACGCTTCAATTTAACGCCAAGCATGCCGCTTGGGATCTACCGCCTGATGCCCATCGCCAAAGGCGCGATCGGTCGCGGCATGCTGGTAGAAGCGTGTGCGCCGAATGAGGCTGCCGAACTCGGAAGGCGCCGCGGCTACCTTGGAAGGGGCGTCTGCCCAACGGATGCTGAGCCGCTTCTGAAGCAGATTGTTGCATGCGAGGGGGATGAAGTTGTCGTCTCCGCCACCGGCGTGGCCGTAAATGGCCAGATACTCCCTCACAGCGGGCTTTTGTCAGTTGATTTCGATGGACGTCGCCTCACACTTTGGCGCTCCGCTACTTACCGGCTTCGCCGTGGCGAGGTCTGGTTGTACGCCGACAACGTCCGGAGTTGGGACTCTCGGTACTGGGGGCCGATATCGACGACAGACGTGTTAGCCCAGGCCCTTCCGATCCTGACTTTCCGTTCGGCCCGCACGAAATGACGGCAGCGGGTCCGCTTGCCGAACAGTGCTACCCGCAGGATCATCATTTGGTCGGAGCGACGCCGGGGGTGTGGCGGCGCCGCCCCGGATCTGCAGTACCCCACGAAAAGCCTTCCAAGCCATCGCAGCGTCCACGCTCGGAAACGCACGTCCAAAAGGCTAGACCCTAAAATTCGAGATGGTCCGTCAGTGCCATTGTACACAGCCGCACCGCACTGTACAGCTAATTTCCCTAACGCCAGCCGGCTGTCTCACCATCGCGGTTTTGGCGTTCGACTTACTGGTCGGCGGACCCGGACCGTTCGTGCGCCAAATGATTCGCATCGTGACATCGCAAACGGGTTGGTATGGCTCCGATTAGAGGTTTCACGTCCGGGGAGGGTCGCGTTCCCGTAGCGCGAGACGTTCAAGACGCGCCGGAGGGCCTACGTCAAGAACTCGTCGACGCCATCTATCTCGTCGCAGACGGCACGACTTCGCCGCTGAGTCAACAGCGAGGCCTCTCGGCGGACGACGACCTCTATTTCATCATCGAGCAATCTCTCGGATGTCCGGAGCCGGAAATCCGCCCAGCGGGCGACGCCAAAGGATAGGTCGTGATCTCGGCGCTGTCGACTGGAAACGAGTCTACGATCTGATAGTCAGACTATATCCCGAATTCCAGCGCGTCGGAGTGGAGGCCGCGTATCGCGAAAATGTCAACCTGATACTCGCTGCTTACGGCTCGGCCTGGGATCTCGGACCGGATGGACTTCTGCACCGCGTCCTGCCAGCGGCAGCACAGGCGCAGATCATCGAAGGGCTCGAAAGTCTGCGCGATCGCGCTTACACTTCGGCACTCGATCTCTACAAGGCGGCCCGCGAGGCTTACGATGCGCGCCCTCGTCGCGACCGTGACGCGTGTTCGAACATGTTCGATGCGATGGAAGCTATCGCGAAGATCACGTTGGGCTTGCCATCCGCAACGTTCGGAAACTGCACCAACGAATTGCGCACTCGCAACTACTTCACCCCGGACATCATCGCGATTCTCGAACGCATCAATGCCCTGCGAAATCACTGCTTTGGGCACGGCATGACGACGCCGTTCGTCCTGACTCCGCCCGAGGTGGACTTCGCCTATCTGTCGTGCGTCGGCGGCATCATTCTATTCGCAAGAACGTGAGGGAGGATCGGCGCTCGTCTAAGCTCTCCAAAGCAAATCCAGAGGTTCGACGGAAGCCGGGGCGCTCACGTCGCAGAGGAGTTTGATCAACTATAGAACCGGTGCTACGCTGGAAGCGTTCGTTCTGAATCGAATCGTGCAGCTCGACGAATGCGTCGCGATTTAGCCAAACAAGCCACAGCCGGTGTGCTTTGATTGGCGGACAACTCGTTGCCCATCGGGCGTGGCCCCGGGGAGGATGTCGCCCACCGGGAGGAAGGGCGCTCTCCGCACCCTGACCGGTAGGAACGGGATTTGCGGCGCCCCTGGCCGAGAGCGCCAAGCTCAGACGGAATCCGAACGTGCCATCGAGCGGCTGGATTGTGCGGCGGAAGCGCTCGGCGCAAGAGGGCTCTCGAAAACCGAAGCGGCATTAGGCGGACAAAGAAGGACGTGCCGCGACGCGCTATTGAGCACGCGTCAGCAAAGGCGTCGATCGAGGAAGTAGTCTACGTCCTGCAGTTTCATGTATTTCATCTTGAGGAGAAAGCGTCGACTCAACTCCAGCATGATCGGCGAGTTCTTTGGAGGCGTTCGCTTCGATCGCAAAGTCGTCCGGAACACCACCGCCGCCACATCGCGCCACCGAAGTGCGCGCGCCGACGTTTTCGTCATTCCCGCATCCATCAAGTCCCGTAAGAGCGTTTCGTTCTCGGTGATTTCCTTAATCCGATCTTTTAAGTCCAGCGCCTGGTTCTTCGGAATTGCGCCGGATCGGAATTGAAATGCAAAGAACTGCGTGAGCGCTCGTACGATTTTCTCCCGCATGCCCTTCGAAGCGGCGGCAAGACAATACGAAACTATTTCGTCTTCCGTAATATCCTGGATACCCTCGGTTTTGCGCTTGTTCAAGAACGCACGAACCAACGCGACATATTGCTGCGCTCCCGCCTTCAGATTGGAACGTCGCCATGCCTCGAGCGCGGGCGGATTCGTCGACATGCGGCTCATATCGGTACGATCTTTACAAGTATGATTCATACCTGTATACTTCATACCAATATGAAATCCTTCGACGAAACGGGCCTCGGCGACCCAAGAATCGCGACGCCACGTGCCCTTTCCATCCGACAACCGTGGGCTTGGGCGATTCTCTACGCCGGCAAGCGCATCGAAAACCGTCGGTGGCACACCTCATATCGAGGAGAGGTCCTGATCCACGCCGGCCTGCAGGTGGACTACGAGGCGCTCGGCGATCTGGAAGTCGCGATTCTGAGCGTGCCGGCCCCCCGCCCCACCGCATACCTCGGAGCGCTCATCGGGCGAGCGACCCTCGTAGACTGCGTACTGGTGGCCGACGTTCCCGACGCCCAGCGGCGGTGGGCGGTCGGCCCATGGTGCTTTCTCCTCGACGACGTGCGCCCGCTGGCACGCCCCATCGTTCTGAAGGGTGCCCTGGGGCTGTTCCCGATTGACGCGCGCTCGGAGATGCGTCTTGCAGCCCTATAGCTAACAATGTTCTAGCATAAAGCACGATATTCGAATGAAACGTTGACTTTGTAAACCTCGCGGACGTATGCTGTCTAGGTGACCGACAAGGACCTCTACGGCAAGTCTCTGGGCGAAGGATTTCTCAAGGTGCGAGCCGCCTTGTGCGCGCCCGACGACGAGACCGCCATTCGGATCGCCTCGGATTACATCGACGCGCAAATGCGAAAGGAAATCCACGTCGAGGATCTGCTCGCTCAGGTCACTCCCGCCGTGGGTCCCCAAGGATACTTCTTTTCGATCGAAGAGCTGCTCGCGCGAGTCGAGCAACTCGCCGATTCGCTCGCTGGAGAACACTTCGCCGCGGCGGCTCGCCGCGCGTGCGAAACGCGCGCTTCCCATGAGGCGCTCCTCGACGACCTCTGCGCTCGCGCCGTCGAAACGACGCGGCGGCGTCTGGAACTGCAGAAGGACTACAAGGACGACGTTGCGGCGCAGCGAGCCTTCGCCCGACTCGAAGCGGAAATCAAGATCGCTCTCCTCGCCAAGGTGGCGGGAAGATGCGGCTTCGCCAACGCGACGAAGCCTCCGACGCTCGTCGTGAAAGACCAGCGCGAAATACTCCAATTCGAGGTCGTGACTGAGTGATCACGACGACGCGCGTCGAGTCGCGCGTGGACGGCGACGCTCTTGAGGTGACCGTCGACCTGGAGTCGACTCCCCGACGCCTGGTCTACGGCACGAGCGAGATGTTCCCGCTCAGCGAGTACGCCGAGGCTCCGCATCTGACGGAACTCTTCGAATTCCTGCTCTCGTTCTACGCCGCCGACAGACTGGCGAAGCGACCGTTGCCGCGGTGGCGCAGAGACTTCCTCTTGAACTTCCCTGTCAGAAACGTCGAAGCATGGCTGATAGCCAAGCCGCTCTTGGAACAATTGATCCGGCAATCTACCGGAGACGTTGTCGACATCGTCCTGTCTGAACGTCCTCGGTCGTCGATGCACGCTGATAGCCGCCAGCGCCCGTTTCACTTCCAGCACGAGCAGCTCACGTCCGTCGCGTTGCTCAGCGACGGTCTCGACAGCTTCGCGGGATCCTTCGCTCCCTTCGCTTTTCCCGGAGAACGTTGCGCGTTCGTTTCGCTCGTCACCAACACTCGAAAGGGCGATCGCATAGCCAAGATCGCGCGCTATCTTTCGGAACGGTATCCGCGGCGAGTCCTGACCCATCCAATCGATCTTCATCTGGAAGACCCGCCTCGACGGCAAGAGGACAGCCAGCGCTCGCGCACGATGCTGGCGATCGGCGCCGGCCTGACCGTGGCCGCCGCCTACGGCGCAAAGCGGCTCATCGTTTCCGAACCCGGCATGGGGATACTCAATCTCCCGTATCATCCGCTGCAGATGATCCATCAGTCGTCCCAGGTGCTGCATCCAGCGAATCTCGCGTTGTGGGGCGACATCTCCGATCTGCTTGCGGGAGGAGCGCGAATCGTCTATCCCAACCGCTTCAAAACCAAGGCGCAGCTAATCGGCGAGATTCCGCCCGACGCGCGTCACATCATCAAGGTCACCTCCTCATGCGATGCGCCGCAACGATTCGACGCGAATCCGGACTGCGGCGTTTGCGGTTCGTGCATCTTCCGCAAGATCGCGCTGCACGTCGTTCGGCTCTCCCGATTCGATACGACCTACACCGCCAAGGCGCCGAAAGGACCCGACTACGATCCTGCGGACGTCTTCTGGCGGCAGGCGGCGGGCATTCGCGACGCGCTCGCTCAGCGCGATGTTTGGCCGGCGCTTCTTCGCGCGCAGCCCACGCTGCGCAATTCGTTGATCGGGCCGGATCCGGCGTCCAAGGCGCAGGAACGGATCGCAACGATCGATCTCTTGACCGACCACGCTATTGAAATGGAAGTCCTCCGACAACTCGCCTATGCCATCTGACATCGCCATCGACCCAGCCGTCCTCGGGGCGAATCTCGCCCACGCGCGCAAGCACGCCGGCTTGACGCAGGACGCGCTTGCGCGCGCCATCGGAATCTCGCGACCGACCCTCATCGCGTTCGAGTCGGGACAACGTCTGCCGTCGGATCTGCAGATCCACGGCGCGGCCGAAGCGCTCGGCGTATCCATGCGCGACCTTCTGAGCCTGGGCGCTCCGGACGAGGTCATCTCCGTCCGCTTCCGTTCGATGCGGGGAGCCGACGACGCGCAACCTGCTGTCGAAGCGCTCGAAGACTTCGGCAGAAGATACCTCCGACTCGAAGAGCATGCGGTCGACAAGATCGTCAGACGCGAGGCGCCCGTGTTCTCGCTCGACCGCGCGCAAAACGTCGAGCGAGCGGCCGAGGAACTCGCGGCCACCGAGCGGCTACGGCTCGGCCTGGGCGATGGGCCGCTTCCCGATCTTCGCGTCGTTTTAGAAGAGGACGCCGGGTTGCGGGTTTTCGGACTCGACGAGCTCAGGAAGACGAAGATATCCGGACTCTTCATCTACAGCAACGAGTACGGCCCCCTCATCGGCTTCAACGCTGCGCACGACGCCCGACGCATCCGATGGACCCTCTGTCACGAATACGCGCACTATCTTTCAGATCGATTCGAAGCCGAGGTCACTCGTCCGTTCGAAGGAGGACGACGAAGCCGGAGCGAGGCGTTCGCCGACGCGTTCGCCGCCAGATTCCTGATGCCGGCGACCGGTCTTTCTCGGCGCTTCTCCGAAATGCTCAGTGACGCCGGAGGAAAGATGCGCGTTGCGCATCTGCTCATGCTGGCACAATTCTTCGACGTGTCGTTCCAGGCGCTGACGCAACGCCTTGAAGAAATCGGGCGAGTCTCGCGCGGCACCTACGAATTGCTCGTCGCGCGTGGCCTCAAGCCGCTGGAGGCCGAGAGCATTCTCGGGTTCGAGCGGCGGGCGATAGATCGACTTCCCTTCCGGTACGTCTTCCTCGTCGCGACCCTCTATGCAAGAGGTCAGATATCGGAAGGCGACGTCGCGGCGTATCTTCGCACCGATCGCCTCAGCGCCCGAGAAATACTCCAGCGCGTCCCCGAAGCCGGCGAGCAAGATGAGGATTCCCAACCCGGGCTCGACACGCCGATCGGAGTCCAAAACTGAGGGACGTCGTATGCGACGCGTGCTCGCTGCTGAACATTCTGGCTACGGGTCACCCGAACGCCATCCTCGCGGGACGTAGACTCGTCACGGTCCCCAGAGTTCGTTCCGAGGCTCTCTACATCCGCGACGCGCAGGACACGAGCAAACGCGTGACCGTCGACGCCACGTTGCTAAGCAATTGTGGAGTTGCGTTCGTGAAAACCGAACTCGACGATAGGGAAAAAGCCCTCGCGGTTCGTTTCGCGCTCAGCGTGAACGACGGTGAGGCGGAAGCGCTGGCCGTCGCATCCGTTCGCAACCTTCCCATCTTCAGCGACGACACCGCGGCGATCCGCGTGGCTTCCTGCGAGCGGCTACGCCGCGAGACGACCTTGGACATGATGTTGGCGTGGTCGTCGACGGCGGACCCAAGCATGGTCACGCAGGCCCTGCTCGACTTGGCGCGGCTCGCCAACTACATTCCGTCGCGCCGCCACCCGCTTCGCGCATGGTTCGATCGTGGGGTGTGACGTAGCGTTGCCATGATTGGCGTGCGTCGATCGCCGCGCGCTCGAGAGGATAGGTTCAATTTATGGCCGGCGCCTTAAGTAAAAAGCAGCGCACGCGACTTATGCCAATGATAGAGCGGATTGGAGAGTGCCAGCATACGCGCGATGACATCTCAACATGGTCATGGACAAGGCGCGGACGGAAAAGCTTGGACTTGAATCTCGAAGGCTTCTGCATTCTAAGCGACGTGGTCGACCTGCTACAAACGGTCGACGCATGGAACGCAGCCTATCCCTTCGAAGCCCTCGCCAACCGCATCGCGGTCGCCTACATGGAGACCGAAACGGCCGAGGATGCCGTCGATAAGTTGCTCTCCGAACTCGCGGGCAACTGCAAGATGCTTCGAGCATATCGGCCAATCTTCGGATTCAACATGGTTGACGGAGCGACCATCGCATTCGGCGACGCCGTCCTGGGGACGCTGGGAAACGAGCGCCTGGAGAAGGAGATTCTTTCCCCATTTTCGCAAAGCGTGGCGCGTTTCGCGGAGCCTCTACGCTCGGGCGAAATCGAACGCAAAACCAAGAGTTTGAAAAAAGCACAAGAACGTGCCTGTTCTAATCGGCTTCTTCGGGAGTTTCGATGGAGCAACGGAGTCCGTGCGTCTACTTTCCGAGCGAGTGGCGGCCTTCATGCAGTTCGCCATTGGCGTGCTTTCCGACCAGAACACTCAAATCATCGACGACAAGGGGCGATTCTCGAGCGAATACCGGGTCGAAATGCCGGTCGTTACTCCCGACTCCGGGCAGATGCGATTTTCCAGCGTCGGCCCTATTCCGCACCGCATCGCCATCAAGCCGCGCGACACCGAAAAATCCACGCACTCGGAATCATGGCGTTGGCGCCAACATTTATCAAGCCAACATGAGGTTCCTCGAACTCCATGTCCTCGATGGTCTCGCGAGCAATCAATTGCTTCTCCGACGGAGAGCGTGGCATAACTGAGTTGGCGAGAATCGTTTCCTACGCAGCCGCGATCGACGTGTTTTTTTCGATCAGTAGAGAGCGCAGCGGAGAAGCGTTTGCGGTCGGCGCGGCTACGGCCACCATCAGAGGTCACCAGTCCTTCAACGAAGCGTACGAGCTAGCGAAGGAAATATACAACAGCGAAGTAGAGCAGTACACGACGGGATGGAATCGACGTTCATGTGGTCCGCCAGGATGATGGCGAATTAGATCATTTTACGCATGATTGAGATGCGTCACGAATTGACGAACAAAAAGCAAGCAATCGCGTGGGTCGCGAACACTGCGGCGCACGCCCGAGAAATAGAAAAGACGAGATGTGCCCAGGCGACATGAGAGAACCCAACAACGAATCGGATCTGTAGCGAAGACGCGACGCGCCACGGCTACAATGGACCAACAACGATATACAACGGCGTCGGGCGGCGCCATGCAAGTCGCGGAAAGCCCCCCTGGCAAGATGGCCAAGTCTGTTTAGCTACGCGCCGCCCGGCGGTGCGCCGTGCTGGCTTTGGTTTTCCGCGATATACGCGCGATGCTTGTTCCGAATCTCAATGACGGCCAAGCGCATTTCCTGAGCAAACGCGTCCAGCTCACGATCACACATGGAGAAGACCCGATCGATGTCCGAATAGATCGTTATGTCCAGCATGTAGGGACCACTCGTCGAGTGAGTACGCGCCTCCCTGTAGAGACGCAGTATGTCAAGTCGCGCTGCGGTTGAACGAGGCTCTCGACGAAGCTCTACGGAAGCGTAGGTCGAGACGCTGGCTATCGCGAGAAGCGCCAGGATCGCGAGCCACGGTTCAGCGGCAACAAACGCCGCGAGAACCGCCAGCGTGTACGCTGCGTTGCGCAATCGACCAAACATCCTTCCCTTTGACGCCGTCGCACGACGAAGGGCACGTTCTTCCGCAAGACGCTCCTGCAGCGCGTCGGCCTCTTCCGGTTTCATCGGATCGTACGGTGGCTCAGGTAAGGAGGCCAATTCGAGGCGCTCGTCCGCGAGATGCTCTAACCACAACGCGACGAGCGTCGACAATACCGCCAGCAAGCCGCAACCAAGGCTGATCCAATCCTTGAGAATCCAGCTTGCGGGGAAGCCCGTCCGCGTCAGCAAGTCGCGCATCGAGAAGACGCGCGAGACTCCATTCTACCGCTGGACACGTGCAACATCTATCCGCTCAGTTTCGACGGCCTCGCCTTTGCTGCCGTTCGAGTCTCTTGGTGCACACATACCTCCGTAGCTCGGCGCACTGGGCGGAACGCAACGAGGCGCTCGGACGGGGTTCCATCTCCGGCGACCCTTCGTGGAGCGCTCCATTGACCAAGACCTGGTTGCGACGGATCGTCATCTTCCCCCTTGGCGACTTCGTTCCGGGTTGCGAGATTCTCTCGAGAATCAAGTCGGAGTTGTCCTAAACTGATTCAGAGCCGCGACAACGTGCTCGGATAGGGAGCCGCCCCCGTGACCCGCATCGGCCACCACATGTAACTCGCTCCCTGGCCACCGGCTATGCAGTTGCCAGGCGGTTTGCAGCGGGCTGCTAACATCGTAACGGCCGTGGAGTAGGATGCCTGGGATTGTGTTCAACGAGGCAGCATCGCGTAGGAGTTGGTCGTCTTCG
>DASXDV010000190.1:0-7535 GCA_036490465.1 Candidatus Tumulicola sp.
CTCGATGGTCGAAGCGGCCAGTCAGCGGACGTACGGTCCATCATGCTGCGGAACTGCTGCGTAACGTGCTACGGCGCGCCGTCAGATGGGAAGTGATCCTTCGCAGTCCAGCCGCATCGCTCGATGCGGACGATCTGCCGAAGGCGGTAAAACCCGAATCGACGGTACTCACCGAAGCCGAGGCGCAGCAGTTGCTACAGGAGGCGAAATACCCAACCCATCGGTGCACGGCGCGGCACTACTTGACGGCGCAGAGCGCCTTTTATCCTGCCGTGGCATTTGCACTCTACACAGGAGCCCGTCTCGGCGAAATCATGGCAATGCGTTGGCAAGACGTCGATCTTCGTCAGCGGTTCGTCACAATCAGCCGATCGCTGAGCTCGACGAAGCGGGGCGGGCTTATCTACAAACGGCCAAAGAACGACAGGATGCGCACGGTTTGTGTTTCGTCGCATCTGCTCGTGATTCTCGAATCCCATCGCGCGGTGCAGGCTGCTGAGAGGATCGCCGTACGTCCGGCTTATCACGACGAGGATCTCATCTTCGCCAAGCCAGACGGCACACCGATCTCGTCTTGGCTGTTCAGCTCCGCGTTCCGGAACTTCATGAAACGCTGCCCGGTGCGGCGCATCCGTTTCCACGATCTCCGCGACACACACGCCTCGTTGCTTGCCAAAGCCGGCGTGCCGATCGAGGTTATCTCGAAGCGGCTGGGCCACAGCGACATCAGCATCACGTATGATCGCTACATCACGGTCTACCGCGACCGTGATGCCGAGGCGGCGGAGGCGTTCGGAAAGATCGTGACCTGAAGACCTTCTGCAAAATTCCGTTAGACGGCCGTTAGAATTGAGGCACTCACGGCCGCCAAATGCACGAAAACCCCGTACAGGATAAGGAGATTTCTGGTAGCGCCAACGGGAATTGAACCCGTCTTTCCGCCTTGAAAGGGCGATGTCCTAACCGATAGACGATGGCGCCACGCGGGTGACCCTAAAAACCCTAGCGGCTGGCGGGGGACCTGTCAACGTGTGCGGGGGGAATTACGAAGGGCCGGCCAACGGCGTTGGCACGACAATCCACTTCGATTGGCCGATTGTGACGGCTTTGCACGTGCCTGTCGATGTCGGCGTGCAACCCCTCTGACAACCCGTCGACCGGGATCGAAATGCGACCGGGGCGGCCTATCACCGCCTGGTTTTCGCAGTCGACCGTCCGCTGGGCCACCTCCGATGACCGGAGCGACGCGCTCGGGGCGATGGAGAGCAAACGCCCCGCACGCCAACGGCACGACCCACCGTCATAGTACGGATGCGAGCATAACGGCTCTCCCGGCGCTAACTTCTAAGAGGAACCCTAGGACATGAAACCTGTCGTATTCGTACCCGTGACTGGCTTGATTTTGGTCATTCTTGCGTCCGGCGGATGCACCGGCCACGGTTTTCAACCGGGAGCCCTTCCGGCGGCGCCCGGCGTTACCGCGGCAGGGCGCAAGCCCTCGGCAAGCGTCAGACGCATCCCGAGCGGCGTCAAATCGCGGGTCGATCGAGCCGCGGCGAAAGGACGCCTCTTGTACGTAGCCGACGCCGGCGAAAATGCGGTGCTGGTCTATACGTACCCGCAGCTCGCGGGAGCCGGAATACTGACCGGGTTCGCTGCTGTCGAAGGAGTTTGCAGCGACCGGCGCGGCTACGTGTGGGTTCTGAGCAATGACGAAACCGTAACGGAGTTCGCCCACGGCGGCACGCAGCCGATCAACACGCTGCGCACAGGTAATTATAGCGGGGATCCGGGCGTGACGACCGGGTGCGCGGTTAATCCGAAAAGCGGCGACTTGGCGGTAGCAGGATACGACGGCCTCACCGTCTTTTTCAACGGGCAAGAGAATCACGCAACGTACCTGAATTTTGACTTTTCCAAGATTGCCTACGTAGGCTACGATAATAAAAGCAATCTCTATATAGACGGCACGACGGGGTCGAACGATTTCCTTTTTGCTGAGTTGCCGGCGGGTGCGTCCGCAATCTCGGAAATTACGCTCAGCGGCGGGGCCGTCTCCGCGCCGGGCGGCATCCAATGGGACGGACGTTATATCGACGTCGGTGACGCCGGCTCCGGCAACATTTATCAGACCGACGGGACGGCCATTCTCGGCACCGTGAGCACGGGCGCCACGTGCGGAGGACAGTTCTCGATAACCGAAAATCGCAAGCGAGTTGTTCTTCCCGATTTTTGCAGCAGTGCAACCGGCGTATATACGTACCCGTCGGCGGGAGCGGCGCTGAAAACAGCCGACGGTCAAAGTCAACCGCTAGGAGCGGCAATTAGCGTCGCCAGCCCGTAGTGTTGAGCGGCAGGCTACGTGCACCGGGATCGATGGCGCCGAACGCAAAGCCCCGACTGGACTCGAATCCAGTCGCAGATAGCTGGGCGCCGGCCTCGGCGCGCAGGTCGCACGCGGCGCGCACGCGCCAGGCGTATTCTCGAAGTCGGGCGACGTCTCGGATTCAAATTCGCAGGAGGCTCTCACAATGAAACCGCGGCTTTACATTCTGGCCGGTGCCGGCATCGTCATCGCACTCGCCGCTTGTTCGTCGGGATCGACGCATTCTGAGGATGCTCGGTCCGCGACCGCAGCGACGGCTGAAGCGCAATCGGGGGCGACGGCAGCTTCGAGCGACACGCTCGGCGGCAACAACTATGACCCGTGCGTTAAGCTCTCGAAAGCCGACGTCGCACCGTTTTTCTTGCACCCCATAACCGACGTGCGTAAGCAGGAGTTTGCGGGACAGGCGGCCGGCTGCAGTTACGACACCGCGGACGGGAGGTCGGCGATCGACATCACGACCGTGACCGGATCTCAGGCTCAGCGGTTCTACGATGCCGGCGCCATGCAGGACGGTAAGCCCGGTATTCCTCTGGGCAACATAGGCGACAAAGCCGTACGCAGTGCCGGCGACGTGTGGGTGACGGCGATACGCGGAGACGTCTTCTGTTCGGTGAGCGGAAAGCACGGCTCGATTGCCGCGCGGGGGACCGGCGAGATCGTCGGGCTGCAGGACTACGATACCAACGACGCGATTCCCGATAGCGTCGCACAACCTGTCGCACTTCGACTGGCGGCGTTGTGCCAGAAGCTGTTCGCGGGAACGTAGCGCCGCATCGTAAGACTGGTAAGATCGAATCTAACGGAGTTCCGTCCGGCTCGCTTCGACTCGGCGCGGGCCACCATGTTTCGTGCGTGAATCCTGGGAAGCCCGGGAGCGCGGGCGCCCGGGTGGGACTTTTCCGTGACGGCGCGGTACGCATACTAGGTCGACGCCCTGAGCGGAACGGGAGGCCTTTGTGATTGTAGCTACCACACCCGATGTGGCGGGATACCGGGTGACGAAGACGCTCGGGCAGGTTTTCGGAGTCGTCGTTCGCAGCCGCGGACTGGGCGGGAATATTATGGCGAGCCTACGCTCGATCGCCGGCGGCGAGATCACCGAATACACCGAGATGCTCGAAGAGGCACGCCGTCACGCGACCGATCGAATGGTGCAAAACGCGACCGTCATGGGCGCCGATGCCGTGATCGCCATGCGCTTCGACTCCTCGGAACTGGGGCAAACGATGAGCGAGATCGTCGCCTACGGAACCGCCGTCACCCTCGAACCTGCCGGGGCGTCCTGAATGCTGCGCGCGACGGTCATCGCGCTGGGGGTAGGTTGCCTCGTAGGTGCCGTGCTCATCGCGCGGTTGGCACGGCCCGCTTGGCCCGCTGCTCTAGAGCTGGGCATTTTCGGCATCCTCATTCTGCTCGGCACCTTGTTCGAACTTCGCTACCGGTTTCCGACTGCAGGCAAAGGTGTCAATTGGGAAGCGACCGGCGAACGCTTCAAAGACCCCGTTAGCGGCAAGCTGACCGAAGTGCGCTGGAATCGCGCTACCGGCGAACGCGCGTACGTTACGATCGATCCGTAACGTCGCTCGGCGCTTGCAACGAGGTAGGCTCGACACCGCGGCGAACTCCGCCGAAGCCGGGAAAAGCCGATTTTCCAGTTGGGAAAGGGTCCGAATGAAACTCTCTTCAGGAGTCCTGCTCGGCGCAATTCTGTCGGCGGGTCTCGTTGCCGCCGCGTCCGCCGGTCCGGCCGCGGTCACACTTAGTCCCTCGGCAATGCACTGGGTCGCCGGAACTGGCGTCAACAAGGGCACTTCGCTGGCAATCCTAACCGGCAATCCGACCAAGACCGGCACGTCCGTCATCCGGGTAAAAATGCCCGACGGCTACGTCAACAAACCGCACTACCATTCCCATCCCGAATACATCACGGTAATCCAAGGAACGGTACTCTTTGGCACCGGCGATACCGTCGATAAAAGCAAGGCGAAGGCCTATCCGACGGGTTCGTTCATTGCGGTTCCGACCGGCCTTCACCACTGGTCCGTTACCCAGGGCGAAACGATCGAGCAGATCGGCGGGCTAGGACCGCTGACCAACATTCCGATTAAGTAAAAGTCGATTTGGCGCCGAGCCGGTCGCGTGCTCATTCCAGCCGCAAAAACTCGTTGCAGCTGGAATGAGGCCGCGTCGGCATCATGTCCTTATAGACGCCTTAGGATGAGGTCGGATCCGCGGTGGTAATGATCGTCGCGTAGAAGTTGTTTCCGTTCCAGTAACCGTGCGCCACTATTCTGCGGCCGACCGCTACTTTTCCGGTGAACTGATTATTCAACGCAGGCGTATCATCGATTACAACCGTCCCCGTACTCTGCTGAACGGTTACGAGGTGGCCCTTGACGATCGTGATCGTTCCTTCGATCTTCGCATGACGCTTTACGACCCCGGTGCAGGTCCCATTCGGTGTCCAAGTATCGCCCTGCCAAGTCCCGCACGCTGTGTCGACGTACGGAGGCGTCGGCGCCGTTTGCGCGTACGCTGGCTTTGCGAGGGCCAGAACGAGCAGAGCGGCGGACAAGAAAAGGTTTAGTAGCTTCATCGCCGAGTTATTCCCAAAGCAAGATTTTCTCAACCGCTAAGCAGGCCCTTGATAGCCTGCAGCATCTCGGCACACGCCGGCTTAGTCGAAATCCCGACGTCCGTTTGTGTGGCTGGAACGCCAAACTGCGGCGGCCTTCATCGCAGGTTCGATTTTTGTGCGATTGCGACGACGTGCTCGCGCCGACGCGCATTCGGATGCATTTTTACGAGGTATCGCGTGTTCGCCGGCGTGACGGCGTAAACGGCCCACGATTGAATGGGAGACGTTCCGGGAAAAAAGGGCGCTCGGAGGTATTCCCCATGAGCGATCAACGCAACGTTGTAGTAAAAGAGAGTTCGGCCGGTCCGGTAGCTTCGATCATCATCGCTGCGATTATCGTCGGGGCGTTGCTGGTCGTATTATTCTACTGGCATCCCTGGAGCATGACGTCAACAAGCTCGAGCACGACCGTGACGCAGCCGGCCAATGGCAGCGGCCAGCAAAAGAGCGACACGACGTCCACTTCGAATACGCAGCCCCACTAGCGGCCACAAGGCCATCGAGGACTGACGGATATCATCTCGGATCGCGAACCCGTCGGTTAACCGTTCGCGCGGGCGACGTACCTCCCGGCGGGTAGACGACGACGCTCCCGGGGTCGCTCCCGAACTCACGCTATTGGAAATGTAGACGTCTCCGAGTAAGTCGACGGTCATTAGATGCACCGCTTCACGAGCGATGCGTTTACCGACGGGTTCGCGTTTTAGCAGATCCCGAAAACGGTGTTGCGCTACCAGATGGCCCTCGTGGAGATTTTGTGGGGAGCGGCGCCACCGAATCCCTTACAACGCGAGACCCTGGGTGAATATAAAACAAATCTCAATTGCACTTTAGTATCCTAAAAAAGTATCAAATTCGAAAACCGTGAACGCTGAAGGTGCGCGCTTGCATCCATGTAAGCGGTTTCTTCAGCATATGCAGATGCGAACGATCATCTTTCGCATCGCTTCGGAGGAATACTAGAGTGACACGATACCCCATTCGGCACGTCGGCACTGCTCTGTGTTTGCTCGTCGCATTTGCTTGCCAGGAAACATGGGCACTGGCAAGTACGACGGGCGCTCTCAGCGGCAGCATCGTCGACGCCGACACTTCTGCGCCAATTGCCGGCGCCCAAGTCACAGTTTCGAGCCCCTCACAAACCGCTACGGGAACGACGGACGCCGTCGGCCGCTTTACGTTTCTGACGTTACCGCCGGATACGTACACGGTGACCGCGATCAAGTCGAACTACCAAACACTGAGCGTACCCGGACAAGTCGTCTTTGCCGACACCGTTCAACAGGTGACGGTGCGTCTTGTTAAGTCGCTCAAGACGATCGCCCACGTTTCGGCCACAGGTGCCGGGAGTCTGGTGAAATCCGGCACGACGGCCGACGTCTACTCCATCAATGCGGCCGCGCAAAAGGCCGCCTCCGCACTCGGCGGCGGCGGATCGCTCAACTCGGCCTATTCGGCCGTCGCGAGCGTCCCAGGCGCGTACGTCCCGGCCAACCAAACCGGGTACTTCCAAACCGTCTCGATCCGCGGCGGCGACTACGACCAAGTCGGTTACGAGTTCGACGGCGTACCCGTTAACCGTTCGTTCGACAACTATCCGTCCAGCTCGGCGTCGTCGCTAGGCAACTCGGAAGTCCAGGTATACACCGGCGCCAACCCGGCTAACTCGGAAGGCCAAGGCCTTGCGGGCTACATCAACCAAGTTATCAAGACCGGCACGTATCCCGGCTACGCTACTGCAGAGCTGGGAATCGGCACGCCGCAGTACTACCACCGAGCGATGGCCGAAACGGGCGGGTCGACGCCCGACCGTTTGTTCTCGTACTACGTCGGCGTCGCCGGGTACAATCAGGCCTTCACCTACGTCGACAGTCAGAATGGTGCCACCTACGACGACTGGGTCGGAGCACCCCTGGTGGCTGCGCCGAACATCAGCTACGCGACCGGGACATACTACTTCATGGGGCCGTTCAACTACGCAGACTTAGCGAACGCCTCGGCCCGGGACGTGGTGGCGAATTTCCACTTCGGCATTCCCCATCGTTACGATGCGGGTCGCGACGACGTGCAACTGCTGTGGGATAGCGAATCCTTGCACAACGAATTCTACGACGCCACCAACGACATCACGTCGACGGCCAACTGTGGCGGCGGCATCACCGGTGCGCAGTGCGCCAACAACATCGGTCTGGGGCAACCGCAATATCTCGACGGCTACCTCCTTAACGATCAGGCGCTAGGCGGCCGCACGTTTTCGGCCGGTCAGTTGAACGCTCTCGGAGCCGTCGGGACCTACTACTTCCCCAATAGCACCAACCGCAAAGGAGCGTTCAGTCAGTGTGCGTTCGGAGAAGTTCCAGGCAGTAACTGCAACATCCCAGTCTCGGCAAGCGACACGATCTGGAACAATCAGGAAATCGTGAAACTACAATACACGAAGAACTTCGGTTCGACCGCCTTCTTGCGCGTCTACGGCTACTCGTATTACAGCGATTGGCTCCAAAACGG
>DASXDV010000026.1:0-8652 GCA_036490465.1 Candidatus Tumulicola sp.
CGGCCCACCAGAAGGAAATAAGCGGGCGGCATTTGCGCGAACTGTTCGCGGCCGACCCGACGCGCGGCCAGCGGATGACGGTTGAAGCGGCCGGCGTCTACCTCGACTACTCGAAGCACCGCATTACCGACGATACCCTGCGCCTCTTGGTCGACCTTGCCGGCGCAAGCGGCTTGCGCGACCGAATCGACGCGATGTTCCGCGGCGACCGAATCAACGTTTCCGAGCGGAGGGCCGTGCTCCACGTCGCTCTTCGCGCGCCGCGCGGCGCATCGATCGTCTTGGACGGCCACAACGTCGTGCCCGACGTGCATGCCGTGCTCGACAAGATGGCCGCCTTCTCGAACCGCCTCCGCAGCGGTGATTGGAAGGGACACACCGGGGAGCGCATCGTCAACGTGATCAACGTCGGGATCGGCGGATCCGATCTCGGTCCGGTCATGGCGTACGAAGCGCTGAAGCACTACAGCGCTCGCGATATGACCTTTCGGTTCGTTTCGAACATTGACGGAACCGACTTCGCCGAGGCCGTTCGCGATCTCAATCCGACCCAAACGCTCTTCGTCATTTCGTCGAAAACGTTCACCACGCTCGAAACGATGACCAACGCCCATACCGCCCGGGAGTGGGCCCTCGCCGGCCTCGGCGGTGACGAAGCGGCCGTCGCCAAGCACTTCGTGGCCGTATCGACCAATGCGGCCGAGGTTGCGAAGTTCGGTATCGACACCGCGAATATGTTCGAGTTCTGGGACTGGGTCGGCGGCCGTTACTCGATGGACTCGGCAATCGGGCTTTCGACGATGCTGGCGATCGGACCGGAGCGTTTTGAAGAAATGCTGGGCGGATTTCACGAAATAGACGAACATTTCCGCACCGCACCCTTCGCAAGCAATCTTCCCGCGCTCATGGGCTTGCTCTCGGTGTGGTACAACGATTTCTTCGGCGCGCAGACGGTGGCCGTGCTGCCCTACGAGCAATACCTGAAACGGTTTCCCGCCTACCTCCAGCAACTGACGATGGAGAGCAATGGGAAGCACGTCACGCTCGAGGGAACGCGCGTCGCCCACGACACCGGCCCGATCTACTGGGGCGAGCCCGGCACCAACGGGCAGCACTCGTTTTACCAACTGATCCATCAGGGAACGCGCCTCATTCCGTGCGACTTTATCGGGTTCGTCGAGGCGCTCAATCCGCTCGGCCTTCACCACGACATGCTGCTCGCCAACGTTTTTGCGCAAGGCGAAGCACTCGCATTCGGCAAGACCGCGGCGGAAGTAAAAGCCGAAGGTTCGCCCGATTGGCTCGTACCGCATCGCGTTTTCGAGGGAAACCGCCCATCCAGCACGATCTTGCTGCAAACCTTCACGCCCGCCGCACTGGGCAAGCTCGTGGCGCTCTACGAACACAACGTCTTCACGCAAGGCGTCGTCTGGAATATCGACTCGTTCGACCAGTGGGGCGTCGAACTCGGTAAGGTGCTCGCGCAGCGGATCATTCCCGAGCTGGACGCGGCCCGAAACCTGCCGCTCAATCACGACAGTTCGACGAACGCATTGATTGGTCGCTACCGCAAACTCAAGGAGCAGAAATGAAGCGCGTAATGCTTGCGATCGTCGCTGCCGGGGGCATCGCCTCGATTGCAGCGTGTGCGGGATCCGGGAACGTCGCTCCGCCGACGCCTACATCGGCGAGGCAGTCGGTCGCCGCCGGGCGCCAGGCGGACGCCGGCGGAAAATACAAACTGTTGTATGCGTTTAAGGGGACGCCGGATGGCGCGAGCCCGCGTGCTGGGCTGACGCTCGTTAACGGCACGCTCTACGGTACGACGCTCAACGGTTCGAGCAACTACTGCTCCGCGAGCTGCGGCTCGAACGAGTGCTATTTGGGATGCGGAACCGTGTTTTCCATGAGCCCGGGCGGTGCGGAAACCGTGTCGTACAATTTCAAGGGGAACTTTAACGATGCCGGCGACGGCTCGTGGCCGTGGGATAGTTTGGTCGAACTCAACGGCGCGCTGTACGGCACGACCGGTTCCGCGGGCGCTTCCGGCCTTGGCACGGTGTTCAAACTGACGCTTTCCGGCAAAGAGCGCGTGCTGCACAGCTTTGCCGGCGGCACCGACGGCTCGGGACCGGAGGCCGGATTGATCGCCGTAAACGGCAAGCTGTACGGCACCACCTTAAGCGGCGGCGGCACCGGCTGCGGCGGCAGCGGCTGCGGTACGGTTTACGAGATTAACCCGTCGGGCAAGGAGCACGTGATGTACCGTTTCGCCGGCGGCAGTGATGGCGCCGGGTTGTACTCGGGCGTAACGGCACTAAACGGGAAGTTGTACGGCGCGACGCTGTTCGGCGGCTCGGGCTGCGGCAGTCGAGGCTGTGGGACGATCTACCAAGTGAGTCTCGCCGGTAAAGAACGCGTCCTCTATCGTTTCGGCGATGCTGCCGACGGGGCCAATCCCAACGGGCTGACGGCGTTGAACGGAATGCTGTACGGCACGACCGAAGACGGCGGCGCGAAAAACTCCGGCACGGTGTTCCAGGTGAGCACGTCCGGAACGCTGCACGTCCTCTACACGTTCCAAGACAATCCCGACGGTAACGGTCCGGGCGCGGACTTGATCGCCGTAAACGGCGCGCTGTACGGAACCACGATCGGCGGCGGTCTGACGGGCAACGGCTCGGTCTTCAAAGTCACGCTAAAGGGCAAGGAAAGCATCCTCTACAGCTTTGCCGGCGGTACCGACGGGCTCGATCCGCAAGGCCCGCTCTTGGCCGTAAAGCAGAAGCTCTATGGTACGACCAACGAGGGCGGCGGCACCGGTTGCGGCGGCACCGGCTGCGGAACGATTTTCGATCTGACGATCTAGCTACGCGTGCGGCATCTCGTCGTCGCGCAGCCCGAAGTAATGGCCGAGCTCGTGCACGACGGTTTCGCGCACTTGCTCGACGGCTTCCGAGCGCTTGCGCGTGACGCGATTAATCGGGCCGCGAAAGATCACGATCTCATCGGGCATCAACGGTTGGTCGTGCGTCCTTCGCGTGAGGGCCACTCCGCGATAGATGCCGAGCAATTCCGAGTGGCGATCGTCCTCGATGGTCGTGAGATCTTCGGGCGTCGGCTCGTCTTCGATCGCGATCGCGACGTTCTCGACCAGATCGGCGAAGCGCTTTGGAAGCGATTCCAACGCTTCACCGACCACGCGGTCGAACTCGTCAGAGGTTAAATGCCAGGTCGTCAACTGGGCTTAGCTATTCGCCCGGCGGATGAAAATGGATCTCGCGTTTAACCGCCTCGTCGACCTCTTCGGGAGGGATCAAGACGGTCGATCGGCTCCGGATCGCCCCCGACGCTGCCACTGCGAGGCCGATCGCCGAGGCCGCGAATTGATCGGGGAGATCGATCAGTAAGATCGCGTCGGCGTCGCCAAAGGTAAAGTAGAAGGCTTCCAACCTTCCGTTCACCGACGCGAGCAGTTTTTCGACGGCCTCGCGCCGCGCCGTCCCGCCGCTTTTGAGAATGCCTTTGGCGCCCTCGGCCGTGTACGTCGCGTGAATCAAATATTTCGGCATGTCGGTTTGCCCAACTGCGTTAAGAACGTCATAATATCTCCCTGTCGTAGTGCCAAACAGGAACCGGCGACGAGCGGTAGGGTTGCAGGGCCGCTATGGGGTTCCGGGAGGCTCTACGGGTAGCGTCTCGGGCAACCACATGCGCGCGGCTCCGATATAGTGGTCGGCCATACCGTAATAAATGTCGATGACGCCGTTTCCGCGATCGTCCAGTCCCGTTGGAAACACCACGTTGTCTACGATTCCCGCCGTCTCGTCGGCCGTTTCCGGGATGAGAATCGGAGTCCGTGAGCGATACCGCAAGCCGCCATCCGGTCCTGTGTCGAAGAACACGACCCCGGCGGTGTAACTGACGACGTTCCGTTCTCCGGGTGCGGTAGCCAAGGTTCCGGAAACGCCGTGATAGATTGCCATCTTTCCGAGGTGCGTCTGAATTGGCGGCGTCCCGCCGCCGATGCGAAGCTCCTCCCACGAGCTTTCGGGATCGATCCCGAGCACGTGACCGCTGACGTGAGTCAGCGCGCGAACGTCGCTCAAAACCCGCTCGGCGTCGCAATAGGAGATCCAAATGCTTGGTGTCGGCTTCTTGACGCCGGCCGGCGCCGCTTCCAAGGTCGTATACGCGGGACGATGCATGAGGCCGATACAGCGCGCGCCATCCCGACGGATGAAAAGATAGGGGCCGTAGGCACCGTCTTTATCGTCGTAAGCGTTAAAATCGACGCCAAGCTCTTCATCGAACTCGTACGTAACCGGACCGAGACGTTCCCAGGATAAACAATCCTTCGAGACTGCGACCGCGATCCGCGGTCCTTGTGGTCCCCAAGCGACGTACGCCATCACGTACAGATCGAGTTGGGCGATAAAGGTAACGCGCGGATCCTCGCATCCGCCCGTCCCCTGCTCCGGCCGCAACTCATACGGTTCCTGTGGCTCCAGCGCGTAACCTAGGCGTTCGACCCCTACCGGATCGCCGTCGTCATTAAAGAGAACGCGCGCGATCCCGATCCGCGAATAGTTATCTTTGCCGACCGTCCGCGGAAACAGATAGAGCTCCCCGTCTCGCCCGCGCGCGACTCCCGGGTTGAGCACGCCTTCGATCTCTTCGGGCCGCGCCGGATCCGGGCTCATGATGACTCCCAGCCGCTCGACGCGGAAGGGCGATTTTTCGGCGTGCATGCGTTAAGCTCCAACGGCAACGAGTCTCCGTCGCCCTGGGTTTGGACTTCGTGCTACCTGCTTGTCACCCCGCTCCCTGCATTCGCACCGGCACTTTATCGCTTGACGGCCACCGTGCCGAGCGGCTCGTCAAACTTTCCGGTGAACACCGCAATCGGTGCGCCGCCGGCCGGGTAATTGAAAACCTCGCCATTATCGTTACCAGCGTCCGCGCAATAGACGACGTCATTGGCGATCCAGGTCTGCGCGCAGTCGGTGGAACCAAAGAACGATACCGTACCCTTCAAGACGGCCTTCGTTCCTTCGATGTCGTACCGATACAGTTTGTTCGGAAACTGATCGAAGATGGTCAGGTGCGTGCCATCCCACTGCACCGAGCCGGGAAACTGCACCGTGTTGCTCGTCGCGATCGCCCGCGCCCGATTGCTCCCCTTTGGAATCTCGACGAGCTCGAAGGCTGAGGCATTGGTAAAACCGTCGAGAAAGAGATTCCCCTTGTTATCGTAGCCGTCGAAAAACTCTCTGGCCAGCGGCGTTTTGATAAAGGTGCCCCGGCCGCCGGCGTTCTTGTAGATAACGACGTTGCCTCCGGCAGACCCGAACAATATTCCGACTGCGAGATCGCCGTCCTTATTCATGGCACAACTCGACGGCATGCTGCCGCCGGGAATCGAAAGCGTCTTAATCGGCGTCTGCGGAACTCGGTATTCCGTAATCTGGTCGCTGCCGGCGACGATCCAAAAGGTACTCTTTCCATAGCCGTGGAGCACGTTCGTGCACCCTTGACCGCCGACGTCGTCGATCGTACCGATCTGTTTGGTGCTCTTCGGATAGTCGAAGATGCTGGCGTAGCTTCCATAAACGTTGATGATGTACTCGAAGAACTTCGCCTTCGAGCGCGCAGTCCGGTCGGGAACGGTCGCCGGATACCGGGGCAGACCGCTCAGATTCGGACGCGCCAACGTCACCAACCGGCCATTCACGGAGGTCGTCCGGTTTAGGTATTCTCCATCGAGCACCGCCTTTGACGGCGCGATCGCCGAGCCGCTGGAGCACGCGGAGCCCAACGCAAGAGCAGCCAGGGCGCCGGCATATTTCACCAAATCAGTCGTCTTCATGCGTTACTCCCCTGCGCTTAGACCGATCGGGGGAGCTTCATCGCTGTCCTCGCCATTCACTGCGCGGCGAAGGTCGGCCCGGCGGAAAGCACGCAGTTCGACGTCAATCGATTAGTCGGTTGCCTTGCTGGGAACGATCCGGTGAGCAACGATCGCCGTTTTGGAGGAACCATGAAAGCACTGCCATTATCGTTGATCTTCTGTCTCGCCTCACGGCGAGCGTCCTGGGCGCGCCAAACACGATAAATCATGTCAATAACGCCATGTCCGCGCACGCGATGACCATCAATCTGAGCGCGGAGAACGGCTCAAAACAAGACGGTCAGGCCTTCTTGAACGATACGCCCGACGGGCTGAAGGTAAAAGTTCAACTGAAAAACGAACCCGCGGGTGCGTCGGAGCCGGCGCACATTCACGAAGGCACCTGCGCGAAGCTGAATCCAACGCCGTGGAAACCGTTGACGAACGTCGCAAGCGGCGTCTCGACGACGACCATTAAGGGACTCACCCTCGCCGAACTCAAGAAGGGTCAGTACGCGATCAACGTTCACCTAAGCGCCTCAAACCTTGGCCACTACGTCGCGTGCGGCGATCTCTAATGCAAGACGGGCTACTAAGCGAGGCCGACAATATTTCGCGCTACCGACGACGGTAAAGCAAGAAAGCGAGCGCGAACCCCTCTACCCGCGTGTTAGGTTTGCGCGTCGCGCGGGAATAATAAAACCACCTCGCTCTTACGAAAGGAAAACGCATGCGGGCCAAGGTTCGGAATTCCGAGCAACAACCGCGGTCGCGCATGCCGGTCACGAAGCGCAATGGCGGGGGGTCCAAGGACTGGGCCCCGCCGTTGCTTCCCTTATTTACGTGGCTGCTGGTTCTTCGTCCGCCGCTTTCCGTTCGCTGGCCTTAACGCCCTACCGCTTGGCTTTTAGGGTGAATGCACACACCGTGTAGCACCCGGCATATACGGTTCCATTGACGATAACCGGGGTGGCCGGCGACGCACCGTTGCCGGCAGAGCTCGCCCAGATAATTGCGCCTGTTTTTTCGTTCAACGCGGCGATCGCGTGGTCGCCGTTGTTACCGCCGAACGTGTTCGTGTAGACGACTCCGTTTGCGACCGACGCCGTGCCGGCCGCCGTGTCCTGCGTCTGCGTCCACAGCGATTTGCCGGTCTGGACGGATAAGGCATAGAGCGTAAAGTAGTAGTTGACGAATACCCGATGATCTGCGACGGCTATTCCGCCGACGTTGTGCGGCAGGCTCGTCGATTTCCATAAAACGTTACCGGTTTTCTCGTTCATGGCCACGATACTCGTACCCGAGCCGATATCTTCCGACGCAAAGACCTTGCCTTCGCCCTCCACCAGGCGGTCGACATAAGCGCTCTGCGACACGGTGCACCACGCCGCCGCTCCGGAGCTCGCCGAAAGCGCGCAGATCTTCGTAACGATCTGCGTACCCTTCGTCTGGCATGGGAGTACTGCGAACACGTGTCCGTCGGCCGCGGGTAACGGATTGATTGGGCCGCCTGCGTCGGGACAATGGAACAGATAGGAGCCGCCCACATCCCAAACCACGTTACCGCTCTGGGGGTCGACGCCGTAAATGTCGGGCTGTTCGTTGGGACTGTTCGTCATTTGAAAGTACGCAAGCCCATTGTAAACGGTTGGCGACGTACCGTGGTTGGGAAGGCCGCCGCAGCCGCCGGCTGAGGTCGAGCAAAGGTCCGACCAGATTATCTTCCCGCTTTTTGCTTTCAAGCCGCAGAGGCCGGTCCTGAAATTGCTGGCCGACTGGTTACTGCAGGGCGTAAGCACCACGTTGCCCGACACCGCCGGGACGCCTTCGAAGCTGCCCCACGAGCCGCTCAGGCCGACGTTGGTCGCCCATCGTTGTTTACCGTTAGCCGCGCTGAGCGCGAACACGGAACCAGTGGCTTGATCTTGGTCGGCGATATAGACGGTAGGACCTGACACAACAATGCCTCTGGGTTGGATGATCGACGAATTATCCCAAGCCGTTTGAAGGGCCGACACGTTGCCGGTTTTGAGAGTTTTTTCGAGCGGGTTGTAGCCGCTGTGACCGGGATCGTAGCCGAATTGAGGCCAAGCTAGCATTGTAGCGGCGCGCTCCCAGTTCGCTGTTTGAGCCATCGCGGGCTGCACCACTGAAAGAGGGGCTGCCGCTGCGGGCATCGGCGAGTTGCCCGATCCTACCGGCGCGCAGCCCGCTGCAAAGAGCAAGGGTGCCCCCAGCAGGGTCAGCGTGACCGTGACCTTCGTCGCGAATCGCATGAAAAAGCGAGCTCCTTTAAGAACGCACCGAGCCGCCAAGGCGGCGGACCGTGCAAACATCGTAAAGGAGCCTGGAGAACCGCAGTATGGGTGGTACCCCCACCTTTCGGTATTGGGTCAGTTTGAAGCAGGGCCTCGCGGCCTGAAAACTTCGCCCTAACTCGTGCCTCCTACCGTCAAATGAACCTACAGGCCGGTGCTTATGCCGGGCTGTTTTTTAATGCACCCGTCTGCCCAAAAAGGAAGCAATATGATTAACCTAGCTCGTGAACCGCTCCGAAAGGCGGGACTCCCTGGTTGCGCCTCGGATACTCAGTCCTTAATGACCCTCTGTGCCGCCACGATCGGGCGCGTCCATTCGCGTGTGTACTTTGAGCCAACACGCAGCGTTGCTTACGCGCTCGCAGTATAGCTCGGTGCGTTGCGAATTGCAAGCTGCATAGATTCCTCGCTTATGTAGGGTCGTTCGGTGATCCAGTCCTCGGT
>DASXDV010000052.1:0-24926 GCA_036490465.1 Candidatus Tumulicola sp.
CTGCATATAGCGTGCGAAGAACTCGTGAACGTTATCGACCAGATTCTGCTCTCCCTTGGAATCTGACGCGGGTCCCGGCACGATAATCATCGCTTTGAGACCCGCATTACAGATCGCATCCATCGCCTGGTCCTCGCGATACCAGCGGATTTTTTCAAAGGCGAACTGATTGGGAATCCAGCCGGTTCGTACGTAGGTTGCGTGCAGGTTATCGCGGATGTCCGCCAATACCGCCGGACTAAAATAGCGTCCTTTCGTAATCGTGAACCACTTCCAGCCGCCGATGGCGGGCAGCTCGATGCCGAGTTCGGCCAGCGCCGGTTCCCGCCCGGCCGTCTGTGGGGCAGCCGCACGCGGCGTAAACAGAACCGTCACGAAAACCAGCGCCAGCGCGCAGCTCTTAAGGCGCATTGGGAAACGCTGCCACGCCGCCCGGTTCCGTCAGGCCGTTCGCGGAACCCAGTTTCTCGAGCGTCGTGCCGGCGGGGTACGTGTCGACCAAAACGTCGTTGGTGTTTGGTTCGGCAATATAGAGCCGGTTTTGGCGCTTGTTGAGCACCTCGTGAAAACAGAGCGAAGCGATCGTCCGCGCGATTACCGTATACGGGCGCGGAATTACGTCCACGCCGGCGTCCTGATCGCAGGCGAGCAAGTTACGATGGGCGTCAAACTGCAGTCCGCCCGCAGTTGCCATGGTCGGCGCCAAGGTCATCGCCTGACATCCCGCAAGGCCGCCTCGATACTCCAGCAATCTGCCGATGTGGGCGTTGACGTCGAAGCCGGAAACGAAGACGTTGCCGTTGGGATCGACCGCGATGCCGTCGTTGGCTAACCCCGTGGAGCAGGTGGCCGTCGGAGGTTTGCGCCGCTGGGCGTATTCGACGACCACGCTGGGAACGTTCGGGCCGAAATCGGCGACGAACACGTTTCCGGAGGCATCGACGGTGACGTCGACGGCAGCGCTCAATCCGGCTGAATAGGTGAAGATCAGCTTGCGGCTCGGGTTGTACTCGGTAACGAACGGTCCGGTAGAGTTTGCGACGTAGAGATTTCCCTTGGCATCGTAGTGAATGCCGTCGGCCGAGCGAATCTTTTGCGTAATTGCAGCGACCGGCTGGAACGACTTGTTGAGGATCTCGACGGAGTTGGTTCCAAAGTCTGAAACGGCAAGCTCCGCCGGGCCCGGGTGGATTTTTCGGAAGATTCCTGAGACCGCGTTCGGGGACGTCGTGTGCCGATGCGATGCGCCGACGACGCCGGCAGCGTCGAACGTCTGAGTCGCCGATAACGCGGGCGCGGGCGCCTCGGGACTCGAGCACGCCGTAAACAGCAGCACGGCGATACCGGCGGCAACCATCGCTTGGGACGATGTGGTGCGCATGAACCCTCCAACCCGTGGACCCACGGGCTTGCTACATTGTTACGCGCCGCGGCCCCCGTCCCCCGCGACCGCATCCTTAGTCAGATGTCTCGCGATTCGAAGCTTCGCGTTGCTAGGAATAGTGCCGCGGCCACCCATCCGATCGTCCACACGATCGTTGCCGTCGGCGGCGGCGAAGTTACCGAAAACGGCCCGAGTGGGCCGAACGGACCGCCGTGATGGATGAGTGCCGCAGGTTCGAGCTGATAGGCTGCGACGCGCCACATCGCATCCGAAGGAAACAGCAGCTGGGAAACGACGCCGATTCGCACGAGCGCCTCGTTATGGTATGGCGCGCCGAAAGCGGCCACGATGCCGACGATCCACGCGACGCCAAAGCACGTGACCGAGACGATGCTGCTCGCGAGCGCCGGGAGCCGTGCGCTCAGAGCGAGGGTAAACGTGAGGATCACTAGGGAGAGCATGCAAAGCGCGACGATCGCCGCGAGCGGGTGCGGCGGCACGTATCCGGTCGCGACCCGGACGACCAACGCCTCCAACAATCCCGCGATTCCGCCGTACAGACCGAGGACGGCGGCCAAGCCGAGCGCCTTTCCCACGACGACGCTCGTGCGGGATATGCGACGCGCGAGAATGGGAAGGAGGACGCCCGACTCGACCTCGCCCGAAAGTGCGGGAGTGGGATTCGCCAAGTGCTTTGAGAATTTCGCGAACATCGCGGCGTCCCACGGGATCGAGGGCGGAAGTGGGTTCGTCGAGGAACACGACTTCCGGTTGTCCCAGCAAAGCAACCGCGAGTCCGAGCCGTTGCTGCATGCCCTTGGAGTAACTGCCGACTCGATCGCTCGAGCGTTGGTCGAGGCCGACGAGCGCCAATACGCGGTCGATCTCGCGCCGGCGCAGCCGGTAGTCGACCGGAACGAGCTTTGCGTGAATCTCCAAGACTTCGCGCGCGGTGAGCCATTCCGGATAGCGAAACAGTTCGGGAAGGTAGCCGATCCGGGCGCGCGAGCGCGGATCGCCGATCGGTATGCCGAGCAGCGCGCCGTCGCCCGAGCTTGGGGAAATCAGCCCCAGCAGCATCTTAACGGCGCTCGTCTTCCCCGCGCCATTGGGACCGAGAAAACCGAAAACGGCTCCCCGCTCGATTTTCAGCGTAAGGTCGACGACGGCGAGGGTTCGACCGTAGGCTTTCGCCAGAGAACGGGTTTCAATCGCCAGGCTATCTGAGACCATCGGCCAGTTCCAGGGCTTTGCTGGCCTCGATCGTTCCGCCGAGGGCGTAGAGGACGCCGGCTTTATGCCAAAGGACTCCGGCGCCGAGTCCGGTTTGGTCTCCAATTGCCAGCCCCTGGGTTCCGTCGACTGCGACCGGCTCGGCGGTCGTCCGATCGATTTGAAACGAAACCGGCAGCATGGTCGACGGATCCGAAATTGCCCGCAATTGCTTGACGACGTCGAGGGGAAGGCCGGGCAGCGAAAACAGGTAGCGTTCGAGTCGATCGAGCGATACGCCGGTGGTCGTGACGCGCGGCCGGCGAGTTTCGACGATCGTAACGCGATTCTCGTTCGGCCTCGTACCGTACGCCGCTACCATCCCCGGACCCGACGTGACTTGCACCGTCGATCCGTCGAGCCCGGGAGGCATGTCCGGAAGATGCCGGTGAACGCGCCGCTCGTAGGCGGACGCCTTGGCGGCGCTAAAGGTGAACGAAAGCGTTCCCGCGGGCAACCAAGAATAGCGGACGCCGCCCGAGGGCAGCAATCGTGCATCGGCCGGAAGCCGCGGGTGGAATCCCGTCAGGCCCGAGAGTTTTGCCAGAGACATCGAACGCGGCGTCATCGGCCGCGACCATCGCAACGTTCCGAGATCGACGAGCTCGGGCGCAAGTCGGAGCTGGTTCCGATCGGCGGAGGTGAGTGCAAGCGGAACGAACTCGCGCGGCTCGAAGACGGTAAGTAATTGGCTCGCGTACCCGCCTAATGGCGTAAAGAACGCAACGGCGGTAATCGCTGCCGCCGTCGCGAGCCCGGCAGCGACGCGCCGGCGGTTGCGAAGGCGCAGGCTCGCGCGCAATTGGACGATGCGATACGCCGACCGAAGGTCGACGTCGACGTCCTCGACTCCGAACATGGATCGCGTGAGGCGCGCATCTGCCGTGGTGGGCTCATCGTTTCGTAGCACGTTCGATCTCCGATCTGAATGCTCGTTCCGCGCGCGCGATGCGAGTTCCGACGTGGGTGGACTCGATCCGCAGCGTTTGAGCGATGTCGCGATAGCTCGCGCCGCTGTAGCGCAGCGCCAGGATCTCCGCGTCTCTGCGTGCCAAGCGCGACAGCGTACTCCTGACGAGCGATTGACGCGTGGCTCGATTTAAAGCGTAAAAGGGGTCGTCCGAGCGCCCCTCGCTCTTGTCCAAGACCGCGCGCGAACGGCACTCCGCCATTTCGCGCAACGTTTGCCTGCGCCGAGACCGCAGAAGGTTGAGCGCTCGGCGTACCGCCGCGAGATGTAGGACGGGTGCGTCGGGTAATCTGCGCCCGACAAACCGAACGAAGAGATCCTGGGCGACGTCTTCGGCATCGGCACGGTCGCCGAGGACGCGATACGCGATCCGTACGACGGCCGGGTACTCTCGGGCGAAAACGATCTCGAACGGCAGTTCGGCCGAGGCCGTCGAAACGGCGATCACCGCTTCGTGACGGGCGCAGGCAGGCTCATATCACCCAAACACCACGGCCGCAGCTTTTGTAACGTCGACGCGGCGGTTAGCGCTCGGGCGACGTTCCGGCTGCCCGGGCGCGCTCGACCATTTCGCGCATCCGTGGGTGGTCGCCCGGAATCGTCTCGACCCACGCCTCGAAGCGCGGGACGGGTTCGCCAGTTCTGAAGAGAAAATACCAAACGTTCATTGCACCCATAAAAGCAAAGCGCTTCTTGAAATCCTTCGCCAGCGCATCGTACGAATCGAACGATCGAAGGTAGGCGGCGAATCCGCCGGAGTCTGCGTCGATCTCCAAAAGGACGCGCGCGTTCGCGACGGTAGCGGCAGCCTTGCGGCGCATGCCTAAAATCCCAGGGGTCGCGAGCACGCGCTCGACGTCGAGGTCGTCGTACGCTGCGACCCGCGCCGGATCGAAATCGGCAAACGCTCGCCGATAGGCGGGCCACTCGTCGGCGATTTGCTTCCAGCGGACGCCGGCCTGAAAAACCGCGCGGGTCATCACCTCGAAGTAATCGGCCAGCGCCTTGGGCGCGACGACGTCTGGAATATCGCCGGCGGTCGCGGCATCACGGGGCATGTCGCGGAGCGTCCAACGCAAGCGCGGTCATCATGGCGACCCCGGTCGGCAAGCAGTCCTCGTCAAGATCGAAAGAACTCGAGTGATGAGGATGAGCCGTGTCGGGACCGCCTTGACACCCGAGTGTATAGAAGCACGCGGGCATGCGTTCGGCGTAGAGGGAAAAATCCTCAGCTCCCATGAGTCGGCTCGCGGTTACGACTCGCTCGTCGCCGAACGCGGTGCGCGCGAGGTCGCGCGCGTAGCGCGTCTGAACAGGGTCGTTCGAGGTGACCGGATAGCGATCGAAATAGGAAAACTCGTATCGGGCTCCCGCGGCGTCGCAGCAAGCCCGCAGGACGCGTTCGATGCGCTCGGACATGCGCTCGCGAACGTCCTCGGAAAAGGCCCGGACCGTCCCCAACATCCGGCACGTGCGTGGGATGACGTTGTGAATCGTGCCGCCGTGTATGGCGCCGATCGTAACGACCGCCGGCTCGAGCGCGTCGATCTGGCGCGAGACGACTTGTTGGAGCGCCGTAATAAAAGCGGCCGACGCGTAGATCGGATCGACGGCATCGTGCGGCGCCGATCCGTGACCTCCCACGCCGAGCACTTCGATCTCGATCGAATCGCTCGACGCGTACATCGGACCCTCGCAGAATCCCAAAACGCCGGTCGGATATTTCGACGAAACGTGAAGTCCGTATGCCCGTTCGATCGGAAAGCGCTCGAAGAGGCCGTCCTCGATCATCTCGCGGGCTCCGCCGGCGCCCTCCTCGGCGGGCTGGAACACCAGGCAGAGGGTTCCGGCTAGCTCGCTGCGCCGCTGGGCGATCAATGCGGCCGCCCCCAGGAGGATGGCGACGTGGGCGTCGTGGCCGCATGCGTGCATCGCCCCGGGGATTTGCGAACGAAACGCATGCGCGTTTTCCTCGGCGATCGGCAGTGCGTCCATATCGGCTCGCAGCATGATCGTACGGCCCGGCTGCGCTCCCCGGAGAACGCCGACCACGCCGGTCCGCCCGATGCCCGGGTGCACGTCGTATCCGAGCCCGGAGAGTCGCTCGGCGACGATTGCGGCCGTTCGGTGCTCGGCGAATGCGGTCTCCGGATGTGCGTGCAAATCGCGTCGAATTCCAACGACGTCGGCCGCCACGGCTGCGGGGACGGTAATGGTGTCGTGCATGACTAGACGATTCGCCGCGCGGTGGGCGCGCTTCCCGGATGGCTGGGGGAAGGGACTCCTGCGCCAAAGGTCGCAGAAGCGGGCAGACCTTTCGTCTTTTTCCTTAAGGAGTTTCGTTGTCGTGTACGTAGATGAAACGCTCATTTGTGTCGATTGCGGGCGCGAATTCGTGTTCAGTTCGGGCGAGCAGCGCTTTTACGAACAAAAAGGCTTCCAAAACAAACCGAATCGGTGCCCGGACTGCCGGCAGGCCCGCAAAGCCATGCGCGGCAGCAGCCCCGGCGGCGGCGGCGACCGCATGGGGGGCGGCCGTCCGCGGGAGATGTTCACGGCGACGTGCAGTCAGTGCGGGGGCGTGGCGGAGGTCCCGTTTAATCCGCGCGGCGACAAGCCGGTCTACTGCCGCGACTGCTTCCAGGCTCGGCCGAGCTTTAGCTGACCGCCGCGGCCGCGGTTCGCGCGGGCGTTAGCAACGAAACGGCCGTCATCACGACGACGTTGGCGAATAGCGCGACCAGGCCGGCGTTGAGCCCCCACGGGGCGGTTGCGGCGTGCGTCAACCAGTAGGCTGCGAACAAGCCTGCGAGAATGCCGGTCGCAACGCCCCAAGCGGTGGCGCGTCGCCAGACGAACGCCGCCACGACCCCGGGAGCGAACTGCGTGACCCCGTTGTAGTAGATGAGGATCAGTTCGACGAGCGTCTTTTGTTCGCCGATCCAAAAGACGAGCGCTAACAGCGCAACGACGATCACGAGAATCCGCGTCGCGAGCATCCGCGCCGCATCCCCGGTGGCTATCCCGAACGCGCCCAGGACGTTCTTGGCGAAGATGCTCGCAGCGCCGAGGAGCAGGGCGCTCGCGGGAATCAGAGCGGCCAGCGAACCGGCGGCCGCGACGAATCCCATCACCCAGGGCGGATAGTAGCGCTGCACGACTAGCAGAAATGACTGATCGACGTCGGTTCCCTTAAGGCCGGGAACGATCAGGAGTGCGGCCAGGCCGGCGAAGAACATCAGCACCAGCGCGATGCCGTAGAACGGCAAGAGCATCGCGTTGCGGCGCAGGGTCCCCTCGGATCGCGAACTGTAAATGGCGCTCATGCCTTGGGGCGACATGAAGAAGCCGATGGCCGAGAGGAGCACGGTCGATACGTACCAGACGGTGCCGTGGCCACCGGTACCCGGTACCAGCGTGAGAAAGTGAGGA
Organism: Candidatus Tumulicola sp.; assembly: GCA_036490465.1. Taxonomy (GTDB): domain Bacteria; phylum Vulcanimicrobiota; class Vulcanimicrobiia; order Vulcanimicrobiales; family Vulcanimicrobiaceae; genus Tumulicola. Next base: position 7,059 of record DASXDV010000052.1, read on the forward strand.
TGCACGCGCAATACTTGGTCGACCGCCCTCGACCACGAGCCGAAGAACTGAATCGGAATCACGATTCCCGCGAAGGCTACGGCGCCGAGCACCAGCGCGTCTTTGACGATGCTGGCCCAGGCCATCCCGCGCAATCCCGCCGTAAACACGAAAAGCGCGATCAGCAAAAACGCGATGCTGACTGCTGCGGTTGCGTCGACCGTCCGATACCCGGCGATGCGCAGCAAGAGTTGCAGCCCGCTAAGCTGCAGCGCGACGTACGGCACGATGACGAGAAACTGAACGGCCGCGACGCCGACGCCGAGCGCCTGGCTTCCATAACGATCGGCAAAAAAATCCGGGCCCGTCAGCAGCGAGCGCTCTTTGGCCACCCGCCAGATCGCCGGCAGTAGAAAGTAGCCGATGACGTATGCGCAGCTGCCGTACGCAAGAATGTAGTACGCCGGCGCACCCTGGCCGTACGCCCAGCCAGCCGCCCCGATGAACGTGAAGCTCGTATAGATTTCCCCCGCCAGCAGCACCCAGAGGAACAGGGTTCCGAAAGATCGGCCGCCGACGATGAACTGCTGCGGATCCATCTTGATGTGACGCACGCCGTAGAGCGCAAGCCCGAGCGTACCGACGATGACGATCGCGACGATCGATAACGCGACGGCGGGACCGCTCACCAGCGCCGCTCCAAGCGTCCGACCGTCCAGAGAAAGCCCGGCGTCAAGAAAACCCAAGCGACGATCCAGACCAGGACGAACGGCAAGCCGAATAGGCGAGGTTCGACGCGATTCACGAGTGGTACGCAAAAGGTGAGCGCGGCGACGGGTATCGCTGCAAGCAAGACTCGCAAAGAAACCACCGGAGTTAGGTAGTATAGACCCTCGATGGAATCCTACGACGCGATCGTGATCGGCGGCGGTCACAACGGTCTCGCTTGCGCCGCGCTGCTGGCGAAGGCGGGGCGGTCCGTGGCCGTCTTCGAGCGCTCGCCGGCGCTCGGCGGCGCGGCCGTCAGCGACGCCGACGCGTGGCCCGGCTATACGCTTTCGGCGGCATCGTACGTCTGCAGCCTGCTCGATCCGTGGCTGGTCGAAGAGTTGGGATTGCACGCGCGCGGATTGGATCTGTATCGGAAGGATCCATACGCGTTCACTCCGTTGGAAGATGGGCGATCGCTGCTGCTCGGTAGCGATGCCGCCGCCAACGCGCGCGAAATCGGCGCCTTCGACGCGCGCGACGTGGCCGGCTTCGAAGCCTACGGCGAGCGCGTCGAGCGGGCGGGACGCGCGCTGTTCGACAGCTTCTCGGATGCCGATCCGGAATTTGGAAAATTCGACGGACCGACGCGAGCGCTGCTTCTGGGTTCGGCTGCCGAGTTAGTGGAAGGCCACGTTCGCACCCCGGTGCTGCAGGCCGAACTCGTCAACGACGGTCTGATCGGCACGAACTTGGGTCCGCGCGATCCCGGAACCGGTTACGTACTCGCCCATCATCTGGCGGGCCGCGTGCTGGGCGTTCAAGGTGCGTGGGCGTACGTGCGCGGCGGGATGGGCGCGATCTCGCAGGCGCTCGCCGGCGCCGCGCGCGCCTACGGAGCGATCCTTACGGTCGACGCGACCGTCGACCGCATCGCGACCGACGCAAACCGGGCAATCGCGGTCGTGTTGTCGGACGGTCGGGAAATCTCGGCGCGCGCGATTGCGTCCAACGCCCACCCGCGCACGACGTTTCTCGACTTACTCGAGCCGGCGGCGCTCGATCGCGAGTTTCGCGCGCGCGTCCAAGGTTGGCGGACGACGGGGGCTTCGTTGAAGCTCAATCTCGCGCTGGGCGAGCTGCCGAACTTTACGGCGCGGCCGGGAAAGGACGCGGGCCCGCACCATCGCGCGACCATTCACGTCGCACCGACGATCGATTACCTGCAGACGGCCTACCAAGATGCGGCGGCCAACGGCGAAAGCCGCGAACCGCTCGTCGAGTGCTTCCTGCAGACGCCGACGGAGCCGTCGCTCGCACCGCCCGGCAAACATATCTTGTCGGTCTTCGCACAATATTTTCCCTACGATCGAAAGGATGGCTGGTCGGACGCCGCCCGCGAGCGAGCCGCCGATCGGATCGTGGCCATGCTCTCCCGGTTTGCACCGAACGTTCCGTCGGCCATCGAGCACCGCCAAGTCTTGGCTCCTCCCGACCTCGAAGCGCGGTTTGGGCTGATCGGCGGCCACATCTTTCACGGCGAGCTGCTGCCGGGGCAAATTTACCAGGACCGGTTCGCGACTCGAACGCCGGTTGAGGGTCTCTACTTATGTGGTTCGGGTGCGCATCCGGGCGGGTGCGTCAGCGGGTTTCCCGGAAAGCGGGCAGCAGCCGCAATCGCCGCCGACTTAGGAGTAGCCTCGTGACTGGAAAGAGCGCGTTCATCGATCCGGCGGTGCAGGAATATATTATTGCCAATACCGTTCGCGAGGATCGGGTGCTGGCGGATCTGCGGGAAGAGACCTCGCGCCGCAGCAATGCGGCGATGGAAATCGGCCCCGAACAAGGCGCTTTGATGCAATTGCTCGTGCGCCTCATCGGGGCTCGCCGATATCTCGAAGTGGGCGTCTTTACGGGCTATAGCGCGCTGGCCGTCGCCTTAGCGCTTCCCGCCGACGGACGCGTCGTCGCTTGCGACGTCAGCGAGGAATACACGGCGGTGGCTCGCCGCTACTGGCAACGTGCCGGCGTCGCCGGCAAGATCGACTTGCGGCTGGCGCCCGCGCTCGAGACCCTGGCAGCGCTCGTCGATACGGGTGCCGACCCGTTCGACCTAGCCTTCATCGACGCCGACAAGGCGAACGTCGACGCATACTACGAGGCCGCGCTGCGTCTCGTGCGTCCGGGCGGACTGATTCTGGTCGACAACGTGTTGTGGGGAGGCGCGGTCGCCGCCGCTCGAATCGACGATGCCGATACGGCCGCGCTCCACGCGCTTAACGTCAAGGCCGGAAAAGACGAAAGGGTCGACGTTTCGCTGTTAGCGACCTGCGACGGGATTCTGATCGCTCGAAAACGCTAAACCGATGCGCGTTACCTGTATCGGCGGCGGCCCCGCCGGTCTCTACCTCTCCATCCTGCTCAAGCGTTACTTTCCCGATTGGCCCGTGAAGGTGCTGGAGCGCAACCGCCCGGCCGACACGTTCGGCTGGGGCGTCGTTTTTTCGGATGCCACGCTGGACAACTTGCGCCGTGCGGACGAGCCCACGCATCGGGCAATCACGTCCGCTTTCGCTCACTGGGATGATATCGACGTGCACTTCCGGGGCCACACGATTACCTCCGGGGGGCACGGATTCTGCGGCATCGCGCGTAAGCAACTGCTCGCGATCCTGCAAGGGCGGGCGGCGGAACTCGGGGTCGAGTTGCATTTTCAGACCGACGTCGAGGACGTCGCGGCATTCCGGGATTGCGACCTGCTGGTCGGCGCCGATGGCGCCAACAGCCGCGTGCGCGCGGCATACGCCTCGACGTTCGGGCCGAATCTCGACCGCCGGCTGTGCCGCTTCGTGTGGCTGGGAACGACGCTCCCGCTCGATGCGTTCACGTTTATATTCGAGCCTTCGGAGCACGGCTGGTTCACCGCTCACGCCTATCGCTTCGACCGGGACTCGAGCACCTTCATCGTCGAGTGCCGGGAAGAGACGTGGCTCGCTCATGGACTCGACCGGGCCGATTCCGGACAGACGATTGCGTTTTGCGAGAAGCTCTTCGCGCCCTATTTAAAGGGGCACGCCCTGGTGACCAATAGCGCGCACCTGCGCGGCCGCGATTGGTTGAACTTTACGCGAGTCGGGAACGAACGATGGACTCACGAGAACGTCGTGCTGATAGGCGACGCGGCTCACACGGCCCACTTTTCGGTCGGTTCGGGGACCAAGCTGGCGATGGAAGATGCAATCGGCTTGGCGGACGCACTCGTCCGCTCGCAGGGCGCGTTGGAACCGGCGCTGACGGAATACGAGGCCGTGCGCAAGCTCGAAGTTCTCAAGCTTCAGAATGCCGCGCGAAACTCGACCGAATGGTTCGAAAACGTGGCTCGCTACGCAACTCTGCCCCCCGAACAGTTCGCCTATAGTTTGCTGACTCGCAGCCAGCGGATCGGTCACGAAAACCTGCGCCTGCGCGATACAACGTACGTCGAGCGAATCGAGCGATGGTTCGCAGGCGGACCGCCCATCCCGCCCATGTTCACGCCCGTTCGTTTGCGCGGCATGGTGCTGCGCAACCGCGTTGTCGTGTCTCCCATGGATATGTACAGCGCGGTCGACGGCGTGCCCGGAGATTTCCATCTGGTGCACCTTGGTTCGCGCGCGCTCGGCGGGGCGGGACTGATTTTCACCGAGATGACCTGCGTCACGCGCGACGGCCGGATTTCGCCTGGCTGCACCGGCATGTATTTGCCCGAACACGTCCCGGCTTGGAAACGGATCGTCGACTTCGTGCACGCGTCTTCCGAGGCGAAAATCTGCCTGCAGCTCGGTCACTCCGGACCCAAGGGTTCCACCAAATTGATGTGGGAAGGCATGGACGAGCCACTCGAGGAGAAGAACTGGCCGGTCGTAGGTCCCTCGCCGATCGCGTACGCCCCGCTCAATCAGGTTCCGCGCGAACTGACTCTCGCCGAAATGGACGAAATCCGGGTCGCTTTCGCTCGGGCCGCCGAGATGGGGCGTGAGGCGGGCTTCGACATGCTGGAGTTGCACTGCGCGCACGGCTACCTGCTGTCGTCCTTCATCACGCCACTGCTCAACGCGAGAACCGACGCGTATGGGGGCACCCTCGAGAACCGATTGCGCTACCCGCTGGAAGTCTTCGCCGCGGTGCGCGCCGTCTGGCCGAGCGAACGCCCGATCTCGGTCCGCATCTCGGCAACCGATTGGGTCGACGGCGGTATCTCGGGCGACGACGCCGTCGAGATTGCTCGCGCCTTCAAAGAGGCCGGCGCCGACCTGATCGACGTCTCCACCGGTCAGACCTCGCCGGCTGCGAAACCGGTTTACGGCCGGATGTTCCAGACGCCGTACGCCGATAAGATCCGCAACGAAATCGGAATCGCAACGATGGCGGTCGGTAACGTAACCGATGCCGACCAAGTCAACGCCATCCTTGCGGCCGGGCGTGCCGATCTCGTAGCCCTCGGACGTCCGCATCTTGCCGACCCGTTCTGGACTCTGCACGCCGCCGCGACGCTCGGGTACTCCGAACCGTCGTGGCCGGTTCAATATCTCCCCGGAAAGCAGCAACTCGAACGTCTCATTGCTCGCGCGCAAGAACAAGCCGCCAATGCAGGCTGATTTGCCGAACCTCGCGGGCAAGCACGCCGTCGTCACCGGCGGCGCTCGCGGCATCGGGCGCGCGATCGCGTCGCTGCTTTCCAAGCATCACGCGCGCGTCAGCATCGTGAGCCGTTCGGCGACGGAGGCTCCAGCCGCCGAAGGCTTCTTTCGCGCGGCGGCCGACGTGACCGTCGAAGAACAGGTCATCGCGGCGCTGAGCGCCTGTCGCAACGTCTACGGCCCGATTGAGATCCTCGTGAACAACGCCGGGATCGCCGAATCGGCGCCGTTGACGCGTACCACGTCGAGCATCTGGGAACGCACCCTGGCGACGAATCTCACGGGCACGTTCTTCTGCACGCGCGCGGTACTCGGCGACATGCTCGCCGCGAAATGGGGGAGGATCGTCAACGTGGCCAGCACCGCCGGCCTCGAAGGCGGCGCATACCTGGCGGCCTATTGCGCGAGCAAACACGGCGTCGTCGGGTTCACGCGAGCGATCGCCGCCGAACTCGATGGAACTGGAATAACCGTCAACGCGCTCTGCCCGGGTTACACCGAAACGGACATGCTAGCCAAGGCGGTCGCCAACGTCGCGCGCGTCACGGGAGGCGATGAAGCGGCGGCCCGCTCCCGGCTCGCACGCTCGAACCCGCAGGGGCGCATCGCAACGGTCGCGGAGGTCGCAGCGGTTGCGCTCGAACTGATTGCCGGTACGCGCACCGGAGAGGCCGTCGTAATTCCAGGCGAGCGCGGCGGGTGACGCAAGCGCATTAGGGCGGTGGCGATGGTGCCGGCAGGGGCTTGCAGAGCCACGGCGGCGGCGTTGTAGGCCGGGGTTGGGGCGCGGTCGTCACGGCGGCAGTGTCCGGCACGTAGTCCAGCCCGAAGCCGGCGGGATTCGCGATCGGCGCCGGCGTGCCCACCGGCGGAGGGGTTGCGTCGCCGTTGCCAAGCAACACGCCCCATTGCGCGAAGTCGGTGCCGATCAGGTTCTGCATGGAACAGGTGCCGTCGCCAACGATCCAGCGGTACAACGCGCTCCCCGGCGTCCCGTGCGCGACGTAGAATCCGACGTCGCTCGCTTCGGTCCAGCCGCCGGTTTGGGTCATTCCGGTCTCGATGGAATACAGATCGTAGCAGATGCGATCGAGCGGTCCGGCCCACGCATTGCCGGCGTTCGGACACGGCGTCGACCCGAGAGTCGCATTAAACGGAACGCCTTCGCCCGGCAGCGACCCCGGATACTGATCGTACACTGCTCCGCCGCAGGCGATCGGCGAATCCGGCATCGCAATCAGCGTCAAAACGAGACTTGCCGTAGCCGGCACTTTCGAGGGAATCGGCGGCGTCGTTCGGGGTTGCGCGGAAAACGTCACGTACGGAGAGCAGGCCGCGTCGAACGCGACTTGCGGACGCAGCGGTTCGTCGTCATACGTTTTCGCCATGCGAAGCGTCACGCTGGCCCCCTTCTGCGGAAAGGCCGTCGACGGAAGTTTGAGCGATGGCTTCGTTCGATGCGCGTACGAACTGCCGCCGTATGTCGCGGTCAGCCAGCCCATAACCCGAACTCCGGCTCGCGCCGTTTGTCCGTACGCGTCGGCAAGGAGGGCCCCGCAGGTTCCTTCACCGCTGGGGTCGAGCGGAAACGCTGCGGGCGCGTCGTTGGTGCCGCCGCCGAACGAGTTGGGAAACGAGTAGGGCATTCCCGCGGGGGGTGAAGGCGTGGCGGCGGCTTCGGCCGGAGTGTTTGCCGGCGTATAGGGCGACGGCAACACGTTGGGAAATCCCGCGACGCCGGCCCCGCAAGCGAATCCGCCGACCGCCGCAAACCAATGCGTGTAGCCCCACTCCGTTGCGGTCAGCGTTTGGGTCGCGTCGGCCGGCCAATGATACAGCACGGCGTTGGGCGTGACCGTTGGAAGGTTCGGTGGCGGTGACGGATTCGGCGGTCCGGGTATGCCGGGCGCGGTCGCGGCGCACGCGAGCGTCCGCGTTTGCCGGGCGAGCGGCGGTGCCGCGAACGCTAGGATGAAGCCGCCGCTCGGGCAGGCCGGTTCGCGCTCGATTTCTGCAAATTGAGCAACGCCTGCGGCGTCGACGCGCGGATAGGCCGGCGCGCCGCTGACGTGCCCGGATGCACCGAAAAAGAGCGCAAACGGCGGACTTCCGAGGGTTCTTTCGGAGACCGACGCCGGGGAGGTCAGGGACATTGCCGTCGTCGCAGTGACGGAAGCGCCCGGCTCGGGACGCCCGCTATAGACCCGTAGATTGAATCCGGGAATGTTGCCCCCGCGCGACCGGCGCGGAACGAAAACGAGCGTTGCTCCGCGTCCGCTGGTGACGGCTAGCGTCCGCGCGACCGCGAGTGCGGCGTCGTAATCGTCGGTCCCTTGCGCGAGTACGCCGGGATGGCGCCCGAGCATCCAGATGCCGCCGGCGGTTAGCAAAATCGCGGCGATGGCCAACGTGGCAATCGTTTCCAGCAACGTGAAACCGCGTTCGCTCGTCACGCACGCCACTAGTGCCCGTCAGCGCCGCCGCAGCGCCGATCAAGCGCCGTACCATCGCAGTCGAGGCCAGATTTGGAGAAGCGGCGCAACCGGATCGCGACACAGGTAGATCGGAGCGGGCCCTTCGACGACCCACTTCAGCGGCTCGTTCGAGGTGCGCACCAGCGATACGCTTCGGTAATAGCGGCGGAGCCGGTCGATATGGGTTGCGCCCACCGCGATCAGCACGCGGCCGTCGTAACCCCGCGTACCCCACAAATAATAGGCATTCTGACTCGAGATGGCCGGTGGCAGACCGTAGCGCGGGCCGAAGAAGTCCAGCGCGGCCGCATCGCCGTAGGTGTCGGCGTAGACGGCCGTAGCGGCGCGCGTCCGAGCCGGAAGCGCGTAATACACCGCGGACACGTCGCGAGCGAGTCGCTCCCATCCGAATTCCTCGGCGAAGATCGGTTGAATGAGGTGCGGCGGCGTTCCCCCGCGTCCGGTCAGTCCGGCAATGCGGGAATAGGCGATCAGGCCGCTTGGAGAAATCAGCGGGAGCGAGAGCGGTAAGGCGGCGATTCCAACCCCAGCGAGGGCCGCGAACGTCGCGGCCCGCAGCGGTCTGGCCCAGCGTTCGACGGCGACGGCGCCGATCGCAAACAGTGCGGCGTATGTTCCGACGACGTAGTACCCCTTCGCGCCCAGCACGACGGCGACCGCGAAAACAAATGCGTACGCGATTGAGACGAAGCGCAGATCGCGCAGCGCGCCGATCCGAAACGGCGCAAGAATTCCCATCAGCCAGACCGGTACCGCCAGCGGGTTGGTGTAGACGAGTTGCTCGATCAGAAAGGCCACCGCGTTGCGTGCCAAGTCGGCGGATTCGAGCACGATGCCGTTGCGCAGCCCCGGACGGTGGGCGGCGTCGCCCTGTAAGACGGTAAAGATCGGCCAGCCGTGGGCGCCTTGCCATGCCAGGTTCGGCCCGAGAAGAATCAGCGTCAGAACGGCGGCGTACGCAGGCCACCACGAAGCCAACGCGCGCCGTTGCCGCGTGACGAGCAAGCCGAGCGCGAGCCCCGCTACTTGAAGTACGATCGAGTATTTTCCGTAGGCCGCGAAGGCGACCGAACCGGCGAGCGCGGTCCACCACAGTCCGCCCCCCGCGCGAACGATGCGCACCGCGGCGTACGTCGCGAGCGTCCACGAGAGCGGTTCGAAGGACGTCGTCGTCAACGTGTTGCCCAGCAGCAGATAGGCGGGCGTGAGCAGTGTAGCGGCACCGGCCAGCGACTGCGCGAACCGGCCTCCTCCTAACTCGCGCGCTAAGTTGGCCGCCAGATAGGTCGTGAGCGCGGCCGCGAAAATCGGCAAAGCGCGCAGCGCGAGCAAATGATAGTCGGCCGGCGCCGATAGCCAGGCGGCAAGCGCGACCAAGGGCGGCTGATCGACGTAACCCCAGGTAAGATGCTTGGAACACGCGATAAAGTAGAGTTCGTCCCGAAAGTAGCCGTAGCGCGAGGCGGCGGCGGCATGAAGGAGCACTGCCGCGGCCGCGAGTGCGGCCCCAATCATGCCGTCCGGCGGGCCGTGACCAACAAGCTCAAAGCAAAGCCGCAGACGCCCGACCAGATCCAGGCGCCTAGCGAGATATTCCAGTCCCACCACAAACCGCCGGTTGCCACGCATCCAACGAGGTAGACGCCCAGAAACGTCATCGGAACGACTGCCGCAAGCCAGCGAAACGCTTTGGTGCGGTCCGGCTGCGGGTCGAAGCGCGCGACGAGCACGTCTGCGACGATGCCGGTCGTCAGCGACTGGGCGATCGTGATGGCCAGCAGCGCCGAATCGTTGGTGAAAGCGGCGGCGGCCGATACGTTACCGATCAAATAGAAGATCGTCAAAGCCCCGGGAAACGGGCGAATGCGCGCGATCCACCACAATGCGAATCCCGCCATCAGCGTGCTCTGAAGGATCACGACGAGCATTCCCAGCGAGATTTTGTAGTAACCGATCGAGAGGGCGGTGAGGTAATCGGGCGTAAACGGCACGATCGGCGGAGGCGAGGAGACGCGCGCACCGGCAGGGTCGAGTGCGTACGCGGTGCCGAAGTGCGCCAGCGTAAGCCAGGTTCCCAACCCGAAAACCAGCGGGAGCTGGTACGCGAGACCGAAGCGGCGTTGGGGGTCGGCGATCGCGCTGCGAATCGGCCCGCTCGCCAAAAAAAATATGCCTAGACCGATAAACTGATGGGTCGGGCTCAGCAGTGCGTCGACGCCTTCTTCGAGGCCGAGCAGTCGATGCCAGAGCAAATCGCCGGCGCCCGCTCCCAAAAAGATCGGCACGCCGATCAGCGCTAAGCGGTAGGTTTCCGGAACCGAATCGCGCCAGGCATAGCCGCGCCGCCGGTTGCGCAGTGCGGAGCCGCCGATCGCGAGCAGCATGACGAGCATTCCGGAATAGAATACGGCGTGGTATGGCGTAAAAAACGACTCGACGGGAACGTGACCGTGCGCCCACGCGTCCCAAAAGAACCCGCTCGAAATCCAAACGCCGCACAGGCCGACCGCATAATCGAGCGCGAGGCTGCGGGGAACCGCCTGCCGGAGCATGTCGGGGGCGTTACGCAATTACGGTGCGGCGGCCTTCCCGGCAGGAAAAGGGCGGCATCGGTGCCGACCAAGGTTGCAATGCATTCGGCGTACCATCGGTCCGTCGTCCTCGGGCTCTGTGCGGCGATCGCATGTGCGTCGGCATCTTGCGGGCGGCGTCCGCCGGAAATTCCGGCCGATGCGGCGATCGGCGCTTCCGTCGCACTTCCGACGCCGCGAGTCGAACCTAATCAAGCCGCTCCGGCGATCCTCAAGATGCACTTCTCGTCGCTCGACGTGCGCCGCGGCCAACGTTGGACCGGCGAGTTCGTCACCGGTACGAGCGTCGCCAGCGTCGAAGTTCGTACCAACTTGTTCTCGATCGACGTCCCCCGCGCCGGGTCCGGTCGTTTCGGCTTCGCCCTGAACGTCCTCGATGCTCCGCCGATTTTCATTCGGGCTTATCGCTTGCGGGTTATCGCGCGCAACAGCGGAGGCCGCGAGTACGAGCAAGACCTGCCGTTCGAGCTTCGCTGAGAGCGACCGCGGATGACGAAAGCGCGCTACGAGATCATCGACCGGGTTGCCACGGTAACGCTCGACGGCCCGCAGCGCCGCAATCCGCTGACCTTCGAGCTCTATGCGGAACTGCGCGACTGGTTTGCGGGATTGAACGGCGATCGCGACGTGCGGGCGGTCGTGTTGACGGGCGCCGGCGGCAACTTCTGTTCCGGCGGGGACGTTCGCGAAATCATCGGACCGCTCACGCGGCGGTCGTCCGCCGAACTGCTGGAGTTCACCCAAATGACCGGCGATCTCGTCAAAGCGATGCGCGCCTGTCCGCAGCCGATCCTCGCCGCGGTCGATGGAACCTGCGCGGGGGCGGGGGCGATTCTCGCGATGGCGTCGGATCTGCGGTACGGTACGGCGCGCTCGAAGATCGCGTTTTTGTTCGTCCGCGTCGGGTTGGGCGGATGCGATATGGGCGCGTGTGCGATCCTGCCGCGGATCGTCGGCTTGGGCCGGGCCGCCGAACTGCTCTACACCGGGCGCGATCTCTTAGGAACGCAGGCGTACGAATGGGGTTTTTACAACGAGCTTTGCGATCCGGCGCAGCTCGGAACGCGCGTGCGCGACGCCGCCCGCGACATCGCTGCCGGCCCGACGCTCGCGCACGCAATGACCAAACGGATGCTGCACGCGCAATGGTCGACGCCGCTGGATGCGGCGATCGACGCCGAGGCGCGCGCGCAGGCGGCGTGTATGGAAAGCAACGATTTCCGGCGCGCGTACGAAGCGTTCGTTGCCAAGCGCGTGCCCGAGTTCCAAGGCGACTGATGCACGACCCCGCCGCGCGCGACTTGCAGTTGCCTTTTTTCGACGACGGGCATCGGGCGTTCGCGTCCGAGGTCGAGAGCGCGCTCGACCAAGCCGGCGCGCTCGACGACGAGCGGTCGGCGGCGGATGCTTGCCGCGCCTGGGTAACCGCGCTCGCCCGGGCCGGGATCTTGCGCGCTTGCGTCCCGGGGGCGTACGGCGGGCTGCGCGACGCCCTGGACGTGCGAACGATCGCGCTCGCGCGCGAGCGACTAGCCTTTCGAAGCGCGCTCGCCGACTTTGCGTTTGCGATGCAGGGCTTGGGCAGCGGCGCAATCGCGCTTTTCGGAAGCGATGCACTGCGCCGGCGCTTTTTGCCGGCCGTGTCCGAGGGACGCTGCATCCCCGCTTTCGCGTTGTCCGAACGCGAGGCTGGTTCCGACGTTGCGGCGATCGCGACGCGCGCGCGCAAAGAGGGCGACGGATATGTGATCTCCGGGGAAAAGGCGTGGATCTCCAACGCCGGCATCGCGGACCTCTACGTGATTTTCGCGCGAACGGGCGGCGAAGGCGCGCGCGGGCTGACGGCGTTTGCGGTGGATGCCGCGACGCCAGGGCTTTGGGCAGACGGCAACGTCGAGACGATCTCGCCCCATCCGCTCGGCGGCGTGCGGCTCGACGACGTCGTCGTGCCGGCCGATCGGCGGATCGGCGAGGAAGGCGACGGCTTCAAGGTGGCGATGGCAACCTTGGACGTTTTTCGCACGACGGTTGGAGCGGCCGCGCTAGGCTTTGCCCGGCGCGCGCTCGCCGAGTCGGTAACCCACGCGAAGTCGCGCCGCTTGTTCGGCGCGCCGTTGGCGGCGCTGCAACTCACGCAAGCCGCCATCGCGGCGATGGCGACCGACGTCGATGCCAGTGCCTTACTGGTGTATCGCGCGGCCTTTGTCAAGGATGCCGGGGCCGCGCGCGTGACCCGTGAAGCCGCCATGGCCAAGTGGTTTGCGACCGAAGCGGCCGGACGAGTCTGCGATCGGGCCGTCCAACTCTTGGGCGGCAGGGGCGTGTCGCGCGGGGAAGTCGTCGAGCGGCTATACCGCGACGTTCGTGCGTTGCGGATCTATGAAGGCGCCAGCGAGATCCAGCAGTTGATCGTCGCGCGAAAAACGCTGGAAGGGGAGGAGCGATGAGGGTGGGACGGAGCGGTCACGTCGACCGGTTTGCACGGGAGCACCTTCCATCCCCCGACGCGCTGCCCGAAGTGCGCTTCGACTTGCCTGGGATGCAGTATCCGCACGAGCTCAATGCCGCGGCGTGGTTGCTCGACCGGCGGATCGAAGCCGGCGAGGACGCGCGGCGGTGCATCGTCGCGCCGGGCCTCGTGTGGACGTACGGCGATCTGTTCGCCGCCGCCAATCGCATCGCCAACGTCCTCGTCCGCGATCACTCGCTACAGCCCGGCAACCGCGTCCTGCTGCGGGCTCCGAACACGCCGATGTTGGCCGCCTGCTGGCTGGCGGTGCTTAAGGCGGGGGGCGTGGCGGTGACCACGATGCCGCTCTACCGCTGCGCCGAGCTGCGTTTCATGATCGAGAAGGCGCAAGTGCGGCTAGCGTTGTGCGACCGCCGCCTCAGCGAAGAACTAGCCGGTGCGAGTGACGGCGTCGCGGATTTCTCGACCGTCTATTTCGGCACGGCCCACCCGGGGAATCTCGAAATGGCGATGGCTTCGGTGCCCGCGACGTTCGCGAACGTTCGCACTGCGGCCGAAGACGTCGCGATCGTGGCCTTCACCTCCGGCACGACCGGTAAACCCAAGGCGGCGATGCACTACCATCGCGATCTGATCGCGACCTGCCAGTCCTACGGCGCTACGGTCCTGCGGCCGCAGCGCGACGACTTGTTCTGCGGCAGCGCGCCGTTGGGGTTTACCTTCGGTTTGGGCGGACATCTGCTCTTCCCACTGTTTGACGGGGCCGCTACGCTGCTGCTCGAGCGGGCTCGACCCGACGACCTTCTGCAGGCAGTTGCGGAGTATGGGGTGACGACGCTTTTCACCGCGCCGATCGCGTATCGAGCCATGTGTGCGAAAGTTTCGGGCTACGATTTGTCGACGCTGCGAACGTGCGTTTCGGCCGGCGAGCCGTTGCCCAAGGCCGTCTGGGAAGCGTGGTACGAACGCACCGGCCTAAAAATTCTCGACGGGATCGGCAGCACGGAAATGCTGCACATCTTCGTGGGTTCGCCGGCGGTCAGCGTGCGCGCGGGCGCGACCGGCCAAGCCGTTGCGGGGTACGTGGCCGAAGTCCACGACGACGACGGGCGTCGAGTTCCAAACGGCACCGTCGGACGGCTGGCCGTCAAGGGTCCCACCGGATGCAAATACCTCGATGACGACCGGCAACGCAGCTACGTTCGGGCCGGTTGGAACTACCCGGGCGACGCCTATCGCATGGACGATGACGGTTACTTTTGGTACGTCGCTCGCACCGACGATATGATCGTTTCCGCGGGCTACAACATCTCGGGACCCGAAGTCGAGGAAGTGCTGCTGGCGCACCCCGACGTGCATGAAGCCGCCGTCGTGGCGAAACCCGACCCGGAGAAGGAGACCAACGTCGTCAAGGCATTCATCGTGCTCGCACCGTCGGTCGTAGCGGACGACGCCAAAGCGCGCGAGCTGCAGGCGTTTTGCCAAGCGCGGATCGCCCCGTTCAAGGCGCCGCGGGAAGTCGAGTTCGTGCCCGAGCTTCCCCGGACGCAAACCGGCAAAGTCCAGCGCTACAAACTGCGCTCCTGAGCCAAAATCGCGGTCGCTTCAACTTCGACCAACGCGCCTTCCTCGAGCAGATCGGCGACTTGCACGAGGGTCATCGCGGGATAGTTTTCCCCGAGGATTTCGCGATAGGTACGCCCGAGCGCGCGCAGTGCGGCTCGATACTGTTGCTTGTCGACGACGTACCAGGTGAGCCGAACCAGGTCTTCGGGCCGGCCGCCGGCGGCGCGCAGTACTTCGACGACGTTTTTCAGCGCCTGACCGGCTTGTTCTAGAAAATCGCCGGAGACGAGTTCGCCGCGTTCGTTCCAGCCAATCTGACCGGAAATTGCCAAGAACCGCCCCTCGGCAAGGATGCCGTTGGCATATCCGCTCGGACGCGGCCAGCCGGCGGGATTGACGGCTTCGCTCATGCGTAGTCTCCAGCGGTCGTACGATCGGCGCCGGCCGATGCACTGAGCTTGCGAAAGACGACCGTCAGCGCGGCGGCGACGGCGAGGTTCGCGATCAGCGCGTAGAGCGCGATGAAGCCGGTGACGGAGCCGCCGAACTCGCGAACCGTGAAGTTCGGTCCGAATCCACCGGCGTAGGCCATCGCGCAGCTCGCGAGCAGGCCCGCCGCCCAGCCGGCCAGCAGGGCACGCGGATGGAACCACCGCGTCCACAGCCCGAGCACGAAGGCGGGAAACGTTTGCAGCATCAGGGCACCTCCGAGGAGTTGGAAGTCGATCGCATACGGGACCGGCACGAAGAAGATGAACAGCAGCGCACCGGCGCAGGTGGCCAGCGTCAGAAGCCGGACGAACCTCGTTCCGACCGGTTTGCGCGCGGCGGAGAACTCCGAAAATACGTTGCTGGCACAGAGATTGGCCGCTCCAATGCACATGATCGCGGCCGGGACGAGCGCGCCGATCGCTACGGCGGCTCCCGCGACACCCGCGAACCAAGCGGGAAAGAAGCGCGCGAACAGCAGCGGCACCACGCTGCTGCTGTTTGCGGGCTGGACTTTTATCCCCGCAGCGATGGCGCAGTATCCGAGCAGCGCGAGTAAACCGAGCAGCAAGGAGTAGATCGGCAGCAGCGCCGCATTTCGCCGAAGCACCTCCTTACTACGCGCGGCCAGCACGCTCGTAATCGAGTGGGGGTAAATAAAGAGTGAAAGCGCGGAGCCGAACGCCATCGTGGCGTAGGTGAAGTATTGCGGCGGCGCGAGCAGGATCGACGAAGGCTTCGGACGGATTGCCAGCTGCGCGGCCGACGCGTGGAAGATATTCGCCCAGCCGCCCAGTTTCGCCGGGATCACGACCACCGCGGCGATGACGGTGACGTAGATCAGCGTGTCCTTGACGAACGCAATCGAGGCGGGCGCGCGTAGGCCGCTGGTATACGTGTAGGCGGCGAGCAGGGCAAAGGAGACCGTCAACGCCGGCAGGCCGCCGTAGGCGGCGAACATTCCACCGAGCTGCGCGAAGACCGCCTTCATGCCGACCAGCTGCAGTGCGATGTAGGGCATTGCTGCCACGACGCCGGTCAGGGCCACGGCGACCTCGAGCGGCCGGTCGTCGAATCGTTCGCGAACGAAATCGGCCGCCGTTACGTAACCGCGCTTGCGCGCGACGCCCCAAAAGCGTACCAAGACGACGAGCGCAATCGGATAGGCAATGGTGGCATACGGCACCGCGAAGAATCCGAGCGCTCCGACTCCGTAGATCAGCGCGGGCACGGCCACGAAGGTGTAGGCGGTGTAGAGATCGCCCCCGAGCAGAAACCAAGAGACGATCGTGCCGAAACGGCGTCCTCCCAAAGCCCACTCGTCGATGCTGGCCAAATTGGGATTGCCCCAGCGGGCCGCCAGGAACCCTACGATGGTCACGGCTGCGACCAGCGAGACGAGAACGAACGCGCTAGACGTCGTCCCGCCCTCGCGTAAGATATACGACCAGGCCGAGCAGCGCCGCGGTGACGACCACCCAGCCGAGCTGGTACCAATAGAAGAAGGGCAGTCCGAAAAGTTCGGGCGTCTGACGGTTATAGATCCAGGGAAATAGCGTCCCTGCAAATGGCGCGATCAGGAGCGCGTACCACCCTTGCCGGTGCCTCACGCCGCGACGTTTTGCAGGGCCGAAAGCGCTACCTTTCCAGCGGTATCGATCGCTCGGCCCAAATGGCGGTCGTGGAAAGCCGGCCGAAGACGACGGCGAGCACCATTCCGCCGATGCACACGACCGCCCCGATGACCTGATGCGGCGCGAATTGCGAACCGAGAATTAGCACGCTGGCGGCTCCGGCAACGACTGGAACGAGAAACCCGAACAGCCCGGCTCGCGCCGCTCCGATTTGCGAGATTCCGTAATTCCAGACCGGCCAAGTGAGGACGATCGGGAAAACGACCGCGAACGCAAACGGACCCCAGACGGCCCAGCCGAGGTGCGTCAACGGCGCGTGGAACAGACGCGGAACGCCGGCCGGCAGTATCATCAGCATCCCCATCGTAATCGTGATCGCAACCAGCACCACCGGCGAGTAGCGCCCGACGAGCCGTGCGGTGACCACGTTGTAGCCCGCAAATGAAATCGACGAGAGCAGCGTGAGGGCGTCGCCGATCCGAAAGCTCGCATGGCCGGCGAACGCCCCCTCGAAGACGGCGATGCCGAACAGGGCAATTCCCGCGCCGATCCACCGGCCGGTGTGAACTCGCTCCTGACCCAGAAGGGCCACGATCAAAAGGGTGAAGATCGGCGCGGTGGCGCCCAAGAGTGACGATGCAAAGGCACTCGTGTTCGCCAAACCGATGACCCAAAGATATTGGTAGAACCCGTAGCCGCATGCGGCGCAGACGATCAGAAGCACCAGATCGCGGCGCTGCAGGCGGACCCGTTCCCCGGTCGCGTAAACGAGGCCGAACGCGAGCGGCGTCATCGCAATGAAGCGCAGTGCGGTGAAGGCCAGCGGGTCGAGAAACCCGATAGCGCGCTTGATCAGGACGATGTTGAGGCCCCAGGCGACGGCGACGTACACAAGGCCGAGATAGACTATAACCCGCGAGCGCACGATGCGGCGGTTCGCGGGGTTAGGAGGGGCCGCCCCCTCGCGTAGCTAACGTGCGGCACCATTGCTGTGACTTCCGGACGAAAGGGCGTTGCAATGTCGGTTACCCAACCTCCTACGGATGCCCCATTTGGCCTTCAACCGAACGTCGCTGCGGGTCTGGCGTATCTGCTGGGCATCGTAGGCGGCATCGTGATGTTGGTCGGGGGTGGGACCAACAAGTTTGTGAAGTGGTCGGCCGCTCAATCCATCGTCATGTGGGCCGTATACTTCATCATCTGGTTCGTATTCACGTTTGCGGTGGCGATCGTACACATCCTCGCGCTGCTTTTGCC
>DASXDV010000057.1:0-25343 GCA_036490465.1 Candidatus Tumulicola sp.
AGGCCATTGCGAGCATTACCCCGCAAGGGCATATCACGCAACATCCGCTCGATTATCCACACTTCCCAATCCAGCTCGTTCCCGGTCCAAACAAGTCGCTTTGGTTTCTCGACGCTTCGGGGCAAACGAACGTCGGATCGGTATCCATGAACGGCAAGATCGCGTACTATACGATCGAGTCGAAAATCGTATCCGGCTACTACGCCATTGGCGGCCTTCTCAATGGAAGGCTCGAAGTTGGCGGCCGCATTTTTAATCAAAAGGGCAAACGATATTATGTAGGTACGTTGGAAAGCGGGAGCAATTGAGGACGGGCGTTGCCCGTAAGGCTTGGGAACTCTGCTCTTTTGCCGTCGCTGCAATCATGGCCGGCTCGCTGTGTGCTTGTGCGGGCGAAGCGCGCTCGGAACCGCCCATCACACCGACCGTGTCCAGCCATAACGAACGCGACGTGGCCGTGGAGGAGCTCCTTTACGTCGTCGACAGCGACCGCCTGCTCATGTATGCGTACCGGAACGGACGCGCCAAGCCGTTTGCGCAGATTGCTGGAATTGAGTATTCATCCGATCTGTGCGCCGATGCAGGCGGCAATGTTTTCGTCGTCGACGAGTCGGGGCGCCAGATCGTCGAGTACGCCCACGGGGCTACGTCGCCGTTAGAGACGTTCGACGATAAGATTGGGCCGCCGATTGGCTGTGCCGCCGACCCGGTGACGGGGAATCTCGCGGTCGTCAACAGCTACGATGGTCACTACAAGTCCGCCAGCGTTCTCGTTTTCACACCGGGAAGCGCGTTGCCGAAGCGATACGGAGAAAAGCGCATCTGGCGATTGGAAGCGTGCGCCTACGATGACAAAGGCGACCTGTTCGTTTTCGCTCTGTCGCGTTCCGAAAGCCCATACCTGATAGAGTTACCGAGCGGTGGTAGTAACCTGGTCGACCTTGAAATAAAGGGCGTATCGCTCACGACGTTCGGCGGGATGCAGTGGCGGGGCCGGTATCTCGTCATCGGGAGCACGCAGTACGCCGGTCCGTACCGATCGGTGCTGTACGAGTTTGCAGTTGACGGCAAAGTCGCTATGCATAAAAGGACCATCCGGCTGCAGCATTCCGGCGATGTTTCGAACTTCGTCCTGCAGGGCGATCGCGTGATCGCTCCAGACGGAGACGAGTACCTGCCGATTTTTGCATACCCATCGGGAGCGCTCGTTTCCGTGATTACGAAGGGGCTCGGGCGTCCCACCGCGGTTACGCTCAGCGAGCCCCCGGAGAGGCTCTAGACGTGAAACCGTTCCTGGCGGCGACGTTGATAGCGTCTGCGATGCTCGCGGCCGGATGTGGCGATCGCATGACGCCGCAGGCAGGAGGCGGCACCGCCGTTTCCGCCGTGCGTAGCCGCGGATCGAGCTCCTCGAGCCTACTCTACGTCTCGAACGCAGGTGACGATACCGTCTCGGTCTACGACTACCAGGACGGCAACGCCAAGTTCGCATTCCGGCTCACCGGCTTTGCCGGGCCGGCCGCTGAATGCGTCGCAGCCGACGGCAGCGTGTTCGTCATAAACGTTCAAAATAGCAAGATCTACGAGTACGCACATGGGGGCACCGGTCGCGTCGCTACGGTCACAGACCGGTTCGGCAGCCCGCAGGGCTGTGCGGTCGATCCCGCGAGCGGCAATCTCGCGGTAACCAACGCGTCGGGACTCGACGGTTCGCCCGGCAACGTAGTGGTCTATCCGCACGGGTTGGGCAAACCGAAGCAATACTTCATTTCTGATATCGATAGCGCCGCATACTGCGTGTATGCCGACGATGGCAGCCTCTACGTGGATGGCTTCAGTCGTTTTTATTTCTCGGGACGGCTCGACATACTGTCTCCCGGCAGTAAGAGCTTTAAGACCGTTACAATCAATGGCGCTAGGATATTGGGACCCGGTGCGATGCAATGGGACCAGAGCGACTTGTTGGTGGGTGATTCGGCGCTTCGAGAGACGGGCCACTCGGGAATCTATCGCTTCAAGATTACGGGACTCGAAGCGAAAGCAATCGACACTACGAAACTACGCGGATCGGGCTCTATCTACCAGTTCTGGGAGGGGGACGGCAAGATCTGGGCTCCTCAGTCGGGCGGGAATGCCATTCACATCTACGCATACCCCGCGGGAGCGTTGCTCGGTCGGTTCGCAAAGAGCACCGATGCCCCTTACGGCATTACGGTCAGCTCGGCGCCGTAGGCGCCTTGCGGCCGCCGGATGGTTGGCGGGAAGCCGTGCGATGCTTCAGGCGATGCCCCCACTAAGGCGATGTCTTTACGTGCTTGCCCTCGCGTTATGTCCGGCGGCGCGGGCGCAGGCCGGCGAGCTGTCGTGTACGCCTCCGGGCGCGAATCTGGCAAGTCCGAGTCCAATCCACTTTACGGCGGCACAGCGAAAGGTTTTGATTGGAAGTTACTCCGCACCGGAGGTTCGCGGCCTCGAGTCGGCACTCGCGCGAAGGTCCGTCGCCGAAGTACCTCCGGCGCTCCTGCGACGACCCGTTATCTTACTGGCCGATGAGCGCGGTGAGTTTGGCGGGAAGTTTCTCACGTTTCAGTTCGAGCACCACGCCGACGCCGTTTTCCTAGCATGGGTCTATCGGCAAAATAACGGCAAGTGGGAGATTCGATCTTGGGAGCGGGCACCGTGCTCGTCCTCACAGCAGCGCTACATGCGGATCACCTTCGGCGAAGCCTTGAAAATCGTACCCCCACCCTAACCGAGGCCGACTATTAAGGCTGTGTATCGAGAACTAAACGCTAGCACGGCGCCCATTCAGAACCGGGTGCTATAATAGCGGGCCTGACGATGGGTTTCCGACGATACGATCTCGCGGCGCTTGTATTGCTTGCGCAACTCGTCGCGTGTAATGGCACCCAACCGGCTTCGCCGCTTCCGGCGCAGCCCGATGTGTTCGCGGGAAACTCTCCGCCGGCCGGCGAAAAATTTCTTGGATGCCCGTACCCCTCCGGCGACGTGTGGACGACCGATGTGACGCACGCGCCGCTTTCGCCTAACAGTGCTGCGAATATCAAGGCTACCGTGGATGCTCGTGGCGGCGGCTTCTTTACGGCGGCCGCAAATCCAACCAGTGAATACGTCAATCAAGCCAATAGCTCGACCCCGCTGCACGTCGTGCGCCCGTTGAGTCCCGATCATGTTCCGAAGTCGCCCGAGGCCTGGAAGTTCTCGCCGCCGTTCTACGTCGAGCCGTTCAGCGACGCGCACGCAATGGTCCTAAGAACCGATATCTGCCATTTGTACGAAACCTACGGGACGGTCGCCGACGCCCGCACGCACACGTTATCGGCGATCAGTGGTGAGTTCGTGGATTTGACCAAGCCGTTCGTTCGCCCAAGCCGGGGAGCGTGTTCGACGGCAACCTGCATCCCGCTCGCGCTGCTGGCCATTCGCCCCGAGGAGCTGCGGGCCGGCGTCGTTCGACACGCGCTAGGATGGGACGCAGTCCAGCATTCCTTGTCGCTCGCGGCGTGCGTTAGTCCCGCCGCCCAGACGCACTGCACCGACCGATTGCGCTACGATGGGCCGCCCGGCGAAGCATCTTACGCGATGCCCTACGGCGCGCACATTCGTCTCAGAGCCTCGTTCGACAATTCGGCGTTTCCACTCGAAGCCCGGATCGTGGCCGAAGCGCTCAAGCACTATGGAGCGTATCTCTTCGATACCGGCTGCTGCAACACGATCCCGTTCGTGAATGACGTCAACGGAAGTCCGCGCTGGACGCCCGCCGACGACGCAGCGTTGAAAAAGATTCAGCTCGATAGTTTCGACGTCGTCCAACCGCCGTAGCCGAGAATTAGCGGAGCAACTGCGCGTAGACGAGTTGCGCGATCGCGATGTCCTGTACGGCGACGCCGGTGAGATCGGCCACCGTGATTTGCGCCTCGGAGGTGCGGCCGCGCCCGGTCGTCGCGAGTTCGCCCAGTTCGACGAAACGCTCCGGCGCGACGATTCCCGCGCGTACGGCATAGCCCGCTTCCCCGTGATCGAGACATTGCGAGCGGCTGTCGACGGCGCAGACGTCGGCCCGCGCGAAGAGCCGCGCGTCGAGTTCTTGTTTGCCCTCCATGTCGGCGCCCACCGCGGTGACGTGCGTCCCGGTCCGGACGCGCTCGGCGCGCACGAGCGGCTCGGTGGCCGACGTTGCGGTTACGACCAGATTGCAGCGCGCCAGCACCTCGTCGAGGGTCGACACCGGCGTCACCGTGAATCCGTCCACTGCGAACGCCCGCGCTTTGGCGGGGTCGCGGCCCCACACGAACGCCGTTCGGCAAGCCGTCACGTGCTCGAGCCACGCCAACTGGAGGTGCGCTTGCGCGCCGGTCCCGACGATGCCGATCGCTTCCACGAATTTAGGCGCGAGCAGCGCGGCCGCCAGCGCGCCGGCCGCCGCGGTGCGCACATCGGTAAGATAGGCTTCGTCTACCAGCAGGGCCGCGGGAAATCCGTTCTGCGTGCTCGCCAGCAGCATTGCGCCGCTGGATGCCGGCAGCCCGAGGTCGCCATTTTGATAGAAGCCGCTCGCGAGCTTGATGACGAAGAACTCGCCGCCGGTGATGTAGCCGCACTTGACGTGCACGTCGCCCGGCGGATCGGCAAACGGCAAATGGGTCACCGGCGCGACCTGCGCCTTGCCGCTGGAATACGCTTCGAAGCCTTGGCGCATCGCTTCGATCACGTCCTCCGGCGCAATCCGCGCAAGCGCTGCTACGATCTCCGCTTTGGAGAACAGGCGCGGCGGCTTCACGCCGAAAGGCGGTCGAGGACGGCGCCGATCCGGCGCAGCCCTTCGTTCACGTAGTCGTCGGACAAGCCGAAACTTACGCGGAGACAGCGTCCGATGCCGAAACAATCGCCGGGCGCGATCAGCGTGCTCTGCTCTTCGATCAGGCGCATCGCGAGCGCGCTCGAGTCGATCGACTGACGATAGCTGACCAGGCAAACTGCGGCCGCCTCGGGTGCGAGCAGTTCGACGTCGTCGCGGCCGGCCGCCCAGCGGACCACGTTTTCGAATCCACGCCGAACGTAGTCGCGGGCGCGGGCGACAAGTCGCGGGCGAACCTCGGGCGATAGCGCGTGCGCGGCCAGCGCGTTGCCGAGCATCGTCGTCGAGATGGTCACGTAGTCTTGCCACGCCCACAGCCGCTCGATCGTATCGGCCGGGCCGACTATCCAGCCGATCCGCAGGCCCGGCAATCCATATGCCTTCGACGTGCTGTTGACCGCGAGCACGCGTTCGTACTCGCCGTAAAACGTCGGCGTCATCGCGTGGCCGGCATGTTCGGTGCCCGCGTATACTTCGTCGGCCAGCAGCCACGCGCCGGCGCTCGCCGCCGCCGCGACGATCGCGGCGCGTTCGCCGGCGGTGAGAATGCGACCGGTGGGGTTGTTGGGATTGACGATCGCCACCAACGTTGTTGCCGGCGTAACGGCGCGTTCGAGCGAGGCGGTATCGAGCCGCCAGTCGAGTTCGCGCGTGAGCCCGAAGGTCGACAACCGCCGGTCGAGGTTCTGCGCGAGTCCCCAGAGCTGCTGGTAATTCGGTTGCATCACGGCGACCGCGTCGCCGGGCTGCGTTAATGCGGCCAGCGCCGTAAAGTTGGCTTGAATCGCGCCGACCGTGACGAGCACGTTTTCCGGCCCCGCGCCCGGATACAAGGCTGCAATCCGTTCGCGCAGGATCGCCGATCCGCTCGAATGCGGATAGTTCAGCGGCATGGCGCCGAGTTCGTCGAGTGCCGCTGCATTGCCGAGCAGTTCGGTCGCGCTCAGCGGCTGCACGCCGCTCTCCGATAAGTTGTACTCGACGCGGTTCTCCCACGTCGAGAGCAGCCGCTCGAGTTCGAAGCGTACGAAAGCCGTGGGCATGAGCGTCTCTCCCCGTCGTTGAACGCAAGCACCCGTGAACCGTCATCCCGGCGCGCTCGCGGGCCTTGCGCTCGTTCTTGCAGCGTGCGCGAGTCCGCCGCCGGCAGTGACGTTACCGACCGGGCAGCGCATCACCCCTCTGGCCGCGCCGGGATCGACGGCGACGCGCCTGGTCACGGGGTTGCGCGCCGACGGCAGCGCCGATGCGGGCGGCGCGATTTCCGTGGCGCTTGCGCCCGACGCACGCACGCTGCTGCTGCTTACCAGCGGGTACGACTATCAGTACTTCACGCCGGCTGGGCGCCCGATCCGTTTTCCGGTTCCCGATCCGCGCACCGGTCGTCCGACCGGCGCGACCACCGCGGGAACGCAGTGGGTCTTCGTTTACCAGGTCGGCGAAGGACTGCCGCGTCTCGCGCAGCGGATTGCGATTCCGAATGCGTTCTATGGTTTGGCGTGGTCGCCGGACGGCCGGCGTTTCTACGTGTCGGGTGGGACAGACGATCGCGTCCTCGTGTACGAGCGCGGGCGCGGCGGCTTCGTGCTCGATCCGCCCGAAATCGCCCTCGGTCACGACGGCGGAATTCTCGCGCGCACGGCCGCCGGCCGCCGTGGAAAGCTGCTCGGGCTCGATTTCGGTGCGTTGGCCGCGGGCCTGGCGGTCAGCGCCGACGGCCGCACGCTCGCGATCGCAAACATGCAGAACGACTCGCTCTCGTTGGTCGACCTGCGCGCGCGGCGAGTCGTGCGACAGGTGCGCTTCGCGCGGCCCGGCGGCCGTATCGCCCAGGGCGAGTATCCATTCGGCGTGGCAATTCTTCCGGCCCGCGATGGATCGCTGCAGAAGGCGTATGCGAGCGCGCTGCGTGACGGCGACGTCGCGGTCGTGCGACCGGCGGGCTCGGTGACGTACGTTCGCGTCGGCGGAGAGCCCAACGCGCTGCAACTCGATCCGCCGCACGCGCGCCTCTACGTGGCCAACGGCGATCTCGACGAGATCGACGAAATCGACACGCAGCGCGATCGCTTGGTGCGCCGGATCGGGCTCGACCGCCCTGCAGATCCGCTGCGTGGCGCGAATCCCAACGCCCTGGCGCTGGGCGCGCGCGGCGACACGCTGCTCGTGAGTCTGGGCGGCGAGAATGCCGTCGCGATCGTCGACCTCAAGTCCGGTAGTGTGATCGGGCGCATTCCCACCGGCTGGTATCCAACCGCGCTCGTGCGCCGCGCGAACGCCCTATTCGTTGCCGATGCGAAGTCGCCCAGCGGTCCGAATCCCAACTTCGATGCGGTCGTCGGTTACGTCGGCAGCCCGGCCGGCAATCCGCGCCACATCGACGAGTACGTGCTCGATCTGGAAAAGGCGGATTTGCTGCAGATTCCGTTACCGTCGTCCGGCGGGCTGTCGCGCCTGAGCGCGATCGAAGATGCGAACAACGGCTTCGGGATGCGCGGCCCTAATCCGGACATGGCGTTTCTGCGGTCCCGCATCCGGCACGTCATCCTCGTGATGAAGGAGAACCGCACCTACGATCAAGTCCTCGGCGATTTGCACAATGGGTCGGATGGCGATCCGCGGCTGACCTCGTTTCCGTATGCGGTCGCGCCGAACCATCACGAACTGGCCGAGCAGTTCGTAACCCTCGATCGTTTCTTCGCCAGCGGCGACGTGAGCGCGGACGGCTGGAACTGGACGCTGCAAGGCCGCGCCAACGAGTACACCATGCGCGCCGCGCCGATTTCCTACGCGAGCGACGCGTTCAGTTTCGATTGGAACGGCCTCAACCGGGGACTGAACCTCGCACTGCCGGCGCGCGGCGGTTCGCGCGATCCGTTCCACGCCCGCGCCACCACGCTGCTCGATCCCAGCGGCGATTCGACGACCCTCCCGGGTTCGAAAGATATCGCCGCTACCGGGTATCTCTGGGATGCAGTGCTGCGCGCCGGCAAGAGCGTTCGGCAGTACGGACTGTACACCGATCCGAGTTTCTACGCGATCGGAGCGCCGCACTATATTCCGATCGTCCGGCACGCCTACGCCGCGCACGCACCGCAGGCCCCGTCGTCGCGCCAGTCCCTCGCGCCGTTCACCGACGTCTACTACCGCGGTTGGGATCTCAACACGCCCGATCGCTTTCGTTACGAGGAATGGAAGCGCGAGTTCGACGGTTACGTGCGCCGCGGCGATCTGCCGGCCTTCGAAGCGGTCTGTCTGATGATGGACCATTTCGGCCAGTTCGCGACCAACGCCGGCGGTCTGAACACGCCCTATTTGCAAATGGCCGACGACGACTACGCGCTCGGCTTACTCGTGCAGGCGGTCTCGCATTCGCCCTATTGGAAAGACACGGCGATCTTCGTCGTGGAGGACGATGCCCAGGACGGCCCCGACCACGTCGACTCGCATCGCTCGCCGGCCTTCGCGATCTCGGCGTATACGCGCCGGGGCGCCGTCGTACATACGCCTTACACCACGATGTCCGTGCTGCGCACGATCGAGGCGTTTCTCGATGTGCCCCCCCTTGGAATGTACGATGCCAACGCGCCCGCGATGGACGACGTCTTCACCCGCGAACCGGACGTCGCGCGAGGCTATACGGCCGTGCTGCCGGGCAATCTTTGCCGCCGTCCCGTTCGACGCGATCTCGCGCCGGAGTGCGCGCACGGCCGCCACACGGCAATTCGGGAACCGTTACGCGGCGCCGCCTGGTGGATCGCGCAAACGCGCGGTTTCAATTTCAACCGCCCCGACGCCATCGACCCCCGCCGCTTCAACGCCCTCCTACAAACCGGCCTACTAAACCCAAGGTAATACCCCGTCCCCCTTTGTCATCTCGGCACAGCCCGCGCGCCCGCAGGCCCGCGCTTACGCCATTGTCATCCTGAGCGGAGCGCCGAACAAAGTTCGGCGCGCAGTCGAAGAACAGAGCGGGCCGCCCGCGCGCCCGCAGGGGCCGCGCTTACGCCATTGTCATCCTGAGCGGAGCGCCGAACAAGTTCGGCGCGCAGTCGAAGGGCGCTCACACCTTTAAATGCAGCGAAACAAACGCGTTGAACGGTTGACTGAACGCATCGGCCGAGCCGAAGAACGGTTCGTACGGATAGCGCAAAAACGTTTGCACGTTCTGTCCGGGATTATACGCATTGCCCACGGGTGCGAGACTGCTCGCGAGACCGCCGTACGAGCACGTGCCGCGGCTCCAATAGTAGGTAAAGTTCGTCTGTTGACCGCCGAAGCAGGTCTGCACGACGCTCGCGAGCGTCAGGGTGACCGCGAGATTGGGCGCGGCTTGATAGCTGATCTGCAGATTGCCGAGCAGCTGCGCCGGTTCGCGAAATGCGCCGATCGCGTCGAAGCCGCCGGTGTAAGGATCGGGAATGTTGATCGCGCTCGGCGAGCGGCACGCGGTCGCGTCGAATGCCGACCCGCCGGGCGCGCCGTACGGATAACGCGGGTCGCCCGCCGCCGGTCGCCCGTGCAGCGGAGCGCAGCCGGCTGCCGGATCGATACCCAGGGTCGTTAGCGGCGCGCCGTACCGGTTGCCCGCCTGGACCTGAACCGAGGGAGTGATCGCAAACCGCCCGTGCTTGTAGTTGAGCAGCAACGTCGCGACGTAGGGATGGTCGAACGCGTTGACTCCCGAGCCGACCGGTCCTGGGAAAACGTCGTACGGAACGTACTGGGCGTTTGGATCGAATAGCGAGAAAACCGGCGAGTTCCAATACGGGTTTGCGTACGCGCCGCGCGCGCGGCACGGCGCGGGCGTGCCGCCGGAAAGGTAGCATGCCGCGGCCGTTTCGCCCGGGGGCGCGCTGCCGCACAGCGGCGATCCGAACTGCGTCTTGCCGGCCGAGCTCCCGCCCGGCGCGCAGGCGCGAGTGAACGCGTTGTATGCGGCGATCGCGCCGTTGATCGGCGAAAGCACCGTCGTCCCGTTCTGCAGCGGGCTGTAACGCACGGTCGCGTACGTGTAGGCAAACGACAACTCCGCCGACAGGCCGTCGCGGTTGAAGTCGCCCTTGTCGAATTGGAACTCGAACCCGCGCGACGTTTGATAGCCGGCGTTGAGGCCGCCGATCAGCTCGGTGATGGGATTGATGTAGAAGTTCTCGACTTGGGCCTGCGTCTGTCGGAGAAACGGCGTTAGCTTGTACGACATGTCCGTGCCGTGCAGGTGCTGCTCGATCGAGAAGTCGCTGTTGTACGAGATCGAGGGCGCGACCGCGTGTCCCGGCGTCGTGAAACCGAGCGGATAGAATTGCGCGAGCTGATTGGGCGAGTTCGCCTCGAGCGTGTCGTACTGCTCGTACGAGCTGCTGGGCTGTTCGTTGTATCGTCCGTAGCTGGCGCGCAGCACGGTATCGGGATTGAGCGTGTACGTGGCGCCGAAGCGAGGCTGCCACAGGTTGTAGACGTACTGCTGACTCGAGGCGTTCTGCATGTCGGCGTTGACGAACTGTTTGCCGAACGCCGCGCACGGCATCTGTGCGTTGGTGCTCCAGGCATTTACCGGCAGCAGTGCCGTTCGGTCGATCAGCGTCTGGGTCTGCGTATCGTAACACGTGTCGGCGTTGAAGGCGGCGAACCAGAAATCGCGCGCCGGGCCGGCGTTGGTATCGTCACCGGTAAAGACGTACCGGTCGAGCCGGACGCCGAGGCTAAAGTTCAGCCGATCGCTGGGATTCCACTGATCGGAGATCGAGTAGCCCGTAAACACCGGAATGGCCGCGTCGTGCTCGCCCCAGGGCCCATTTTCGACGACGAAGTACGCGCACTTCCCGCCGCCGCACGTCATCGCGTTGGGATTGGGCGGCAGATTCCCCGCGTAGACCGCCGCCATCGATGCAAAGGTCGCTTCACGGCGATAGCGCCCGTAGGTGATGCCGTCGCCCAAGAAGTTGCTGCAGGTCGTCGGGGTAGCCGCTCCGCCGCCCGACGCCGGCGCGAG
Source organism: Candidatus Tumulicola sp. (assembly GCA_036490465.1). Classification (GTDB taxonomy): domain Bacteria; phylum Vulcanimicrobiota; class Vulcanimicrobiia; order Vulcanimicrobiales; family Vulcanimicrobiaceae; genus Tumulicola. The sequence continues at coordinate 10,872 of DASXDV010000057.1, forward strand.
ATAGCACGTGCCGCTGTCGATCGCATTGGGATTGACCAGCACCGCGAACTGGTCGCTGTACCCGAACATTTGCTCGTTGTAGTTGTGCTGGCCGACCGAAGTGGTGTACGAGAACTGCGCTTCGAGCAGGTTCTGAGCGTTCCACTGGTCGGTAAAGGTCGCGCTGGCTCCGCGCGTATGCGAAACGATCTCGTAGTCGCCGGAGTCGTAGTACGCGTACGGCTGAATCGAATCCATCGCGCCGGTATCGATTACGTCGGAGTAGTACGTATAGCCGTACACGCGTAAGAACGCCGACGGGCTGAAGTTGTGTTGGTACTGCAGCTTGAAGATCGATTGGCCGCTATAGTTGCGGTCGCGCTGATTGAGGTAATCGGGAATTACGCCGGCACCGACCGGATGCGGTGCCGAGGAGGGGAAGAGGTAGGGTTTCACGCGCGACGCGTAGTCCGCGGGCAGTAAGCCGCCGGTCGGACCGTCGTATCCGTACCAGTCGTAATAAACCGGGGGAAAGGTGTTGTAGCCGGACGCCACCGCCGAGGCGCGATAGTTGTTCACGCCCTCGTCGTTGAGCGAACTGTAGAGGGTGGTGAAGAGCTGGTCGTTGTCCCACAGGACTTGCACGTCGTCGTGGAGCGAGCCGTGCGGATGCGGTATCGCAAAGTGCAGGTTCACGATCGACGTCCGGACCGCTTGCACCGCCGGTTCGTAACTGAAGCCCATCGGCCCGAGAATCCAGCCCGGAGATCCGGCCACCCCGACGTTGCGCGCCCCGTCCGTATAGCACGAGGATGGCACCGGAGCGTGCGGGCCTCCGTGCGGGCAGACGCCCAGCGGAATCCCAAACTCGTCGGAGACCGACGCGCCGTTAAACTGATCCACGTAACGCGCGCCCTGGTCGAAACCGCCGATGCCGACGTAGTAGGAGAAGCGGCGGTCGGGCGTGGCGCCGCCGGCTTCGGCGTTGAGGGAATGGTAGTAGACCGGCGTGCCGATCGACGGCGTGATCGATGCGTAGCCGGGAAAGGTGCCGGTCTTGATGACCTGATTGACGAATCCCGCCAATCCTTGAGCCTCGGCATTCGCCGGTGTAGCGCCGGTGTAAACCTGCAGCTCGAGTTGACCCAGCGACGATAGCGAGCTGGTCGTGTAGTTATCGAAGGCTTGATTTACCGGAATGCCGTCGAACTCGTAGCCGACTTCATAGTAGTCGCCGCCGCGCACGTACACGCTCTGCTGCGAACCCGACTGGTTAGCTGGGACGTAGGCGCCCGGAACGCTCGAAATCGCCGAATACGCGCTGTTGAGATTGCCTCCTCCGCCGAGCACGGCCACTCGCGCCTGTTGCGCCGCGTCGATCGAGTAGACGTCGGCGGTCGTGCCGGGGCGAACGAGATCCGAGCCGCCCCGCGATTGCACGTTGGCGATCGTACGCAGCGTCCGTCGCAAAACCAGCGGGACCGTGCGGCGCGCATCGGCCAGCACCGCAACGCCCGGATACGAGATCGAGTCGTAGCCGGTTTTTTGCACCGAGACCGAGTACTCGTCGGGCGCCAGCGAGACGAAGGCGAAGCGGCCGCTCGCGTCGGTCACGACGGTGTCGCGTTGCGAGGGGCTCGAAACGGTCACCAATGCTCCCGCCACCGGCTTTGCCCCGGGCTGTTCGGTAACGATGCCGCTCAGGGATCCGGTCGTGCCCGCCGCGGCCGGCGCGCTCACCAGCAACATCGCGAGCACCATCGCGACCAGCGCGACGCTAATATACTTCATCTCTAAAGTAGGCGTTGTAACGCTCGGTCGGTGGGAACCTTCCGCCGGCAGGGCCGCACTCGCGCCCCGCGGAAAGCGCTTGGTCCGCTTGCTTGCCATGATTGAGGAGCTCGTCATGACGCCTTCGCGCATCGCCGCGCACGTCGCCGGTCTGTGCTTGGCAGTCGCCGCATTGGCGGCCTGTAACGGCGCGTCGCAACCGCGGGCCGGTGCGGCGACGGCCGTGCCGCCGCTGGCTCGAGCGATCGCGCGGCAATCCGATCGCGCGCACTCGTGGATCGAGGCCGCCGCGAAGCGCAGCGACTTGCTCTACGTCTCCGATACGGTGACCGGCGACGCGTACGTGTTTTCTTATCCGCAAGGGAAAGCCGAAGGAGCGATAACCGGCCTGGAGGATCCGGCCGGCGAGTGCGTCGACGGCCAAGGAAACGTGTTCGTAACCAACACCGGCGCGAGCAACGTGCTCGAGTACGCTCACGGCGGTACGAGTCCGATCGCGACCCTCAAGGATGACGGCTATTTTCCGGTGGGGTGCTCGGTGGATCCGCAAACCGGCAATCTCGCGGTGACGAATTTTGCGACCTATTCCAGCCAACCGGGCAACGTCGTGATCTACAAGCACGCCAAGGGTCGTCCGACCGGCAATTATACCGATCCCAGCACCTCGCAGTACCTGCTATGCGGTTACGACGATAAGGGCAATCTCTTCGCCGACGGGTTGACCGGAGCCAGCGCATTTTCGCTCGTCGAGTTGCGCCGGGGCGCGACCGCGTTGACGCCGGTTGACCTGAATCAGCCGATCGGCAGCGGCGGCGGCGTGCAGTGGGACGGTACGAACCTCGCGATCGGCGATCAAAGCACGAACACGATTTACCGGTTCGCGATGACGGCGAAGAAGGGCAAGCTTGCCGGCGCGACGTCGCTCGGCGGCGCGAGTGCCGTTTTCCAGTTTTGGATCCAGGGCGGGAAAGTGCTCGGTGCGGATTCCGGCGCGGCCGACGTGGGCGTTTGGAAATATCCCGCCGGTGGTTCGGCGGTCAAAACGATTACCGGAGCGTACGTTCCGTTGGGCGTGACGGTCAGCAAAGCACGATAAAGTTAGGATAGGAGATGGGTGTGGTTGTACGTATTTCGGCGGTGGTATTGGCGCTCGCATGCGCTGCCGGCACGGCCGCGCTGGCTTGCACCGGCATTCGAATTACTGCAAAAGACGGAGCGGTGATCGTTTCGCGCACGCTCGAGTTCGGAATGGATCTGCAGTCGAAGGTCGTGGTCATTCCGGCAGGCACGAAGCTAACCGGGAGCCTGCCCAATGGCGCGACCGGGATCGCCTATACGACAAAATATGGGGTGATCGGAGCCAACGCGTTCGGGCTGCCGGTCGTCATCGACGGTCTCAACGACCAGGGACTCTACGTGGGCGAGTTCTTTTTTCCGGGTTATGCCGGTTACACCGGCGTTACGCCCGCCAACGCGTCTCAAGCGATGGCCGGTTACCAGTACAGTGAATGGATTCTGGGCAACTTTGCGACCGTCGCCGAGCTGAAGGCCGCCTACGATCGCGTGGTGCTGGCGCCGACGCAGCTCGCGCAGATGGGGATGGCGCCGCCGGTCCATTTCCGGGTGGTCGACAAGACCGGAGCGGCGGTCGTTATCGAGCCGGTCGCAGGCCGGTTACGGATCTACGACGACCCGATCGGCGTGCTGACCAATGCACCGACGTTCGATTGGCATCTGACGAATCTGAACAACTACGTCGGATTGTCGCCGATGATCCGGCACCCGCTCGATCTCAGCGGGTACCAGGTGTCGGGTTTCGGCCAGGGCTCCGGATTCTACGGTCTGCCCGGCGACTTCACGCCGCCGTCGCGCTTCGTGCGCGCCGTTGCTTACGAGGAGTCGGCCGTCCCGAGCGCCACCGCGGCCGATGCGGTCGCGCAATCGTTTCACATCTTGAATAACTTCGATATTCCGGTCGGTGCCGTGCGCGACGTCGTTCAAGGAAAAACCGTCGACGAGTACACCCTTTGGACCAGCGTCGTCGACTTGCAGAACCTCCAGTTCTATTTCCGCACGTTCGACGATCAGACACTGCGAAGCGTCGACGTCCGCAAAGCGCTGGCCGCCGCGAACGGACAAATCCAACAATTGCCGATGGAATCGGGGCGTCCGACCCCGATCGAACCGGTCACCTACTGACCCGGTGTCCACTGCGGCGGAATCGCGCGCGGGGCGTCGGATAGGTTCGGCCAGTTTGAGAAAGCGAGCACCCCTAAAACGACGAGATAGCCGCCGGGAATGAAGCACAACAGCGCCATCGGACCGACCAGACCGACGCGGTCGATGATACGCCATAGGAACCAAATCGGCAAGAAGGCCACGGCCAGCCCGACCAGGACCAGCAGCACGAGCGACGGTGCGCTGTACATACTATTCATGGCTGCCCGTTTCGGCGGGGCGCGGCACCCGCCCGTTTTTTAGTGCGAGCCGAGAACGGCGCGGGCGTGCGATCCGCCGTCGAACCGCTCGGTCACGTTAAAGTCTTCGGCCAGCGTGGAGACGATGTAAAGGCCTCGACCGCGCTCGCTGAGCAGATCCGACGGCAAGCGCGCGGCGAGTCTGAACCCCGGCCCGCGATCGAGCACGTGCAGCACCGGCGGGTTGTCGTGCCAGTCGAACATGATTTCGATCGGACCCGGTGCGTATCGCACGACGTTGCCCAGGAGCTCGCCGAAGATCAGTTCGGCGGTACCGAGCTCGTCGGAACGCACGCCGCGATCGCGCAGCGATGCGACGAACGCGTGCCGCGCCTTGCGGGCCGTGTCGCCGTCGCTCGTATCGAAGGCCCAACGGCGAGTGAAGCCGGCGTCGGGTACGTTGGCGAGTACCGGCTCGAGACGCAGGGTGAGCACCACGACGTCGTCGTGCGCGTTGCCGTCGAGCACCGCGCGGTACAGCGCTTCGGCGGGGTTCGGGCTGTCGACCACGTCGCGGCGGGCGACGGCCGTTGCCAGCCGCTTCTGCCCGCGGATGATGTCGTGCCCGGCTTCGATCAGCCCGTCGGTGTAAAGCGCGAGAAATGCCGATTCGGGAAGGGCGATGGTTGCGGCCGTTTCGCCGCGCACGCGCAAGCCCAGCGGCAGCGCGCCGGCGGCCAGGGAAGTGACGGTTCCGTTGCCTTCGCGCAGCAGCGGCGGCGGATGCCCCGCCGAGGCGTAGGTGAGGGTTCGGGTGACCGGGTCGAATACGCCGACGAAGGCGGTCACGAACGTGTCTGGATGCTCGGTCTTGAGAGTGCGATCGGCCGCATCCAGCATCGCAATCGGATCGGCGTACACTTGCGCGACGCCGCGAATCACCTGACGCATGGACGCCATGATCACCGCTGCGCCCAAGCCGCTGCCGGCGACGTCGCCGATCGAGACCACGATCCGGCCGTCGCTCAAGCGCAGCGCGTCGTACCAATCCCCGCCCAGCCGTTCCCGATTGCTGGCCGGCACGTAAATGCAGTCGAAGCGGGCGCCGGCGACGTGCGGCAGCGAGATCGGCAGAGCGGCGCGTTGGAACTCGGTCGCGATCTCGCGCTCGCGCTCGTAGAGACGCGCGTTCTCGATCGAAATGGCCGCGCGGCGCGTGAGCGCTTGAAATAACGGCAGGTCGTCTTCGGTGTATTCGCGCTGCGTCTCGGACCAGAAGGCAACCAGCGAACCGATCGTCTCGGCACGGGTGCGCAGCGGAACCGTGACCGCAGATCGGGGCGCGAGTTTGCGAAGGACGTCGAGCAGCTCGGGCGCGCCCACCTTCGCGATCGTTTCTTCGGTAATGCCGGCCAGGATCAACGGCTGATCCTTTTGCAGGGCGGCGGCAATGGCGGGTTCGGCGTCGGGATTGTGATTGTATCGCCCGACCAGCCGCTTGACGAGCGATGCTTTGCGAGGATTCGCCGCGATCGCCGCGGCAGTTTTGAGCCGGCCGTTTTGGTCGAAGAGATCGATCGCCGCCCAATCGCCGAACTCCGGAACGATAATCCCGAGCATCCGCTCGAGGGTCGCCTGCAAGTCGAGCGACTCGGCCAAGGCTTCACCCGCTCGCGCAATGAAGGCGAAGCGCTGTCCTTGTCGTTTATGATCGTCGATGTCGGTGCAGACCGCTAGCCAGCCACCGTCCCTATCGAGCGGCGAGAGGTGAGCGCGAAACCACCGGGCGACGCCGTCGGCGCGCCGCAGGCGCAGTTCCAGCGAGAACGCGCGGCCGCGCGCCGTTCCGTCCGCAAGCGTCGCGCGGCAGGTCTGAGCATCGGCCGGAAAGAGGGCGGCCGCAAACTGCCGGTCGAGGATCGAGGCCTTTGGGCCGGCGGCCTTTGCATTGCCGGTGTACGCGTACCATTCGCGATTGAACCATCCGATGCGGCCATCGCGCGCGGTCCACACGATGTACGGCATCGCGTCGAGTATTTCGATGCGTCCGTTCGCTTTGGAACCGCCCACGCTCTCTACGTTCGCCTTACGCCGCCGAGACCCCCATCGGGTTGGGCGTCGTCAATATTACCGCGCGCTGATGGTCACGCCGAAGGGTTTGTCGAGGCCGCTGATGGTCTTGGTGGGCGCGCCGCCGTCGGGATAGTTCCAAATGGAGACGTTACTGCCTAAGAAGTTCGGACCGATGACGGTCGCGCCCGCAATCCAGAACTGACACGGGTCCCAGGCATCGCTCAGCGCGACGGTGCCCGCTAAAGTGGCGCGACCGCCCGCGATCGCGAAGCGAAAAAGTTGACCTTTGCTTTGATCGCCGACCGCGAGGTACGTCCCATCCCATTGGATGTTGCCCGGCACGCGCACTTGGTGGTCGGCCAGCACCGCTTCGAAGCCGCCGGCGCCTTTCGCAAGCTCGGCCAAGCGGAACTTGAGGTTTCGGCTGACGCCATCGACGAACAGGTCGCCGGCGCCGTCGTACGCGACCGCATAGTGCTGATACATCCCCTTGGCGGAGTAGATCGCGGGCTTGCCCTGGGCGGCGGCGTACACGGTCACTTCGCTCGGGCCGGCCTTCGAGGATTCATTGGCGACCGCGAGGTTGCCGCTCACGGGATCGACCGAACATGCCGTGGGCGCGGGTGAAGATTTGAAAATCGCGATCGGGGTCGTGCCGCCGTGTGCGTATTCGCGAATTCTTCCGACGTTGGGTTGGGTGATGTAGACGTTCCCCGCCCGGTCGCTGCATTCGCCCGCGGGCGAAGCCAACCCGTGCAACGTCGCCATCGGCTGCAGCTCCGGATACGAGTAAGCCGACACGCTGCCGCTTCCAAAGTCGGAAACGTACAGGAGATCGTGTCGCTTCGCGTCCGGGCTGGCCCACGAGTTGCCGCCGGCGGAATCCGCGAGCGCGGAGTTCGGCCCGGCCGGCGTGTTGGGAATCGCCTGCGACGCGCAGGCGCTGGTTGCGAGTAGGGCGGCGACCCAGACCAATCGAATGTTCATGCTTTGCACCACGTACGGCTATTTTAGGCCGCGTGGCGCGGGCAGCGTAGGCCCAAAGGGACCTCTCGGCTTAGCCTTGGGGTCCCTCCCCAGGTTACTTCGCGGCTAGGCTGACGGTGGCGCCGATGCCGGGACCTCCGAGCGTTTTGGTCGGGGCGCCGCCGGCTGGATAGTGCCAGTACATCACGTTGGCGCCGAACTCGTTGGGCCCGATCACCCGGCCGCCTTGAATCCAGAACTGGACGATCTGCTTTTCCTGATCGAGCGGCGTGCTGCCGACTTCGGTCCCCTTATTCCCCTTGATCGCGAACTGGTAAATCGGTCCGTACTGATCGCCGACCGCCACATGCTTTCCGTCCCACTGAACACCGCCGGGATAGAGAATGGACTGATTCAGACCGATGGTCTTGAACTTGGTTTTGCCGTGCGGAAGTTCGGCAAACGAAAACGAACTGCCGGTGGCCAGACCGTCGACGAAGAGGTTGCCCTTGTCGTCGTAACCGCAGTAGTAATAATAGTAAATGTTGGGCGCAACGAAATCGACGGGAGCGCCTTTGGCCCCGCGATAGATCGTGACACTGCCCTGATTGCCGGTCGCTCCAAAGAAGCTCGTGACGGCCAAGTCGCCGGAGGTCGGGTCGATCGAACAGCCGTTGACGTTCCCGTTGGGATCGTTGAGGTTGGCGATTTGGCTGGTGCCGCCGTGCGCGTACTCGGTTATCTGATGCACGCCTTCGCTCGTGTCGTTGACGACCCAAACGTTCCCGGATTTATCGACGCACAGGCCTTCTGGATTGAAGAATCCCGTGATTTGCCCCTTGAGTTTACCCTGCGGGTACGAATACATCGAGACGACCTGATCGGTGAGATCGGAGATATACAAAAGATCGTCTTTCTTGGCATCGGGCGCGGCCCAGGACCGGCGCGCCGTCCGCGCCGTCCTTGCGGCGGTCCCGCCTACGGGCACGCCGGCGCCGGGTTGTAAGCTCGAAGTGCCGCCGCAGGCGCTCAGAAGCGCCGATAGCGCGAGCGCAGACACTCCAAAGAGGTAGCTTCGTACGTACATGGCTTCAAGTATAGCATCGGACGGCGCCGCATCGCAGCGGCAATACTGCCTTTCGAAGCGCGCGCGCACGCGAATCGCAGGCGAAGGCGGAGGCTGCTACCCGATTCCGCAGGCCGCCACCGGCGTCGGCGCGGACGGTTCGTCGAGCTCCCGCACGATCGCGTCGGCAAAGAGCGTGCGCGCCGGGTCGTGCACGCCGACGTAGAGCGCCGGCTCGATCAGCTCCACCTCGTTGACGCAAGCTCCGCCGGCGTCGTCGCGCAGCAGATCCACCCGCGCGTAGAGGGTGTCGCCCGGGATCGCCGCGATCGCGCTGGTTGCGGCGGCGATTTCGTCATCGGTTGCGGTTACGAGGGTCGACCGGGCGTCGCTAATCTTGAGTACCGTGTCGAACGGCTTCTTGACGACCGCGTGGGAATATTCCCCACGAAAAAACATCAGCGCGCGTTCGCCGTACGTTTCGACCGATTCCAAATAGGGTTGCACGAGCGCCTCCTGCGTGCGCAGCAGCCGGTCCAGATGGCCTTGCCCTCGCGTGAGCATGGTTCGATCGGCCGCAACCAGCATGACGTCGTGGGCGGCCGCACCGCGGGCGGGCTTGATCACGATCCGCCGCCAGCCGTTCGTCGCCGCCAGCTCGTCGAGCGCGCAGCGCGCCCCCCGCGCCAGCCACGCGGTCGGCACGACCGGGACGCCGCGCTGCGCCATGTCGCGCAGGTACGCCTTGTCGGCGTTCCACGCCACCAGCCCGGGCCCGTTGCGCAGTCTCGTTACGCTTGCGGTCCGGGCGATCCACCTTAGGAATTCGTCGTAGCGGTAGTGGTAGTCCCACGTCGACCGCAGGACGCATAGCCGGGTTTCTTCCCACGCCACGCGCGGGTCGCTCCAGGTCGCAATCCCAACGCTGACGCCGCGCCGGCGCAACTCGCCGGCCAACAGACGATCGTCCGGGTCGAGTGACGGAAGTTCCTCGCAGGTGACCAGGGTACAGTCGATCACGGTTGGAGTGTACCATCCCGAGCAACCGAAGGAACAGGAGATAAGCGACGAATAACGGCATCGCAGCCGCGGATAGGGAGGAATCTTTGTCGCAACCGTCTCGCTTTCATGCGCTCGACCGGGTGGATTGCGCGATCCTGCGCAGCCTCCAAGAGCGCGCGCGCGAGTCGTTTGCGGAGATCGGCAAGTGCGTCGGCCTGTCGGCCACCAGCGTGGCCGAACGGATTCGACGGCTCGAGCAGGCCGGCATCATCGAAGCTTTCACGGCGCGCCTATCGGCCGAGAAGCTCGGCTTTCCAGTGACCGCCTTCGTGTTGGCGCGTCCCAACGGACCCGACGCGCGCTTCGTCAAGGTGGCGCGCGAGCGATCCGAGATTCTGGAGTGTTATCGCGTGACCGGCGAGTTTTCGTTCATCGCGCGGGCGGCGGTCCGAGACGTGAAGCACCTGGAGGATCTGCTCGACCATCTGGAACCGGCAGCGCTTCACATCGTAACGCTCGTCGTGCTCTCCACCGCCTTCGAAGGCATCCCCCTCGATGTCGGCGCGCCCTCGTCACCCTAGGCGCCGCCCGCGCATCCGCTTAAGGCCAGCGTCGCCAACACCCCTGTCATCCTGAGCGGAGCGCGAAGCGCGCAGTCGAAGGACGCACATCACGCGCAGCAGCCTCTACGCCCCTGTAATCCTGAGCGGAGCGCGAAGCGCGCAGTCGAAGGACGCATATCACGCGCAGCATCGTCACACCCCTGTCATCCTGAGCGGAGCGCGAAGCGGCAGTCGAAGGACGCACATCACGCGCAGCATCCTCTACACGCCTGTCATCCTGAGCGGAGCGCGAAGCGCGCAGTCGAAGGACGCACATCACGCGCAGCATCGTCTACACCCCCGTCATCCTGAGCGGAGCGCGCATATCAAGCGCAATCGTCGCCTACACCCCTGTCATCCTGAGCGGAGCGCGAAGCGCGCAGTCGAAGGGCGCATATCACGCGCAGCATCGTCACACCCCTGTCATCCTGAGCGGAGCGCGAAGCGCGCAGTCGAAGGGCGCATATCACGCGCAGCATCGTCTATACCCCTGTCATCCTGAGCGGATCGCGAAGCGCGCAGTCGAAGGACGCACATCACGCGCAGCATCCTCTACACCCCTGTCATCCTGAGCGGAGCGTGCGCAGCACGCGAAGTCGAAGGGCGCCCTTAATTCGGCAGCGTGTTGGGAAGCGTCGTCATCCCGGAAAAGCCGCCGTTCTCGTACGAACCGAGTGCTTTTCCGGATGGATAGCTTCGCTGGATGATATCGGCGACGGGGCCGTTTTGGTTGAACGCAAAGAGCGTACTCGAGGTCGCATCCAAGCGAAAGAAGGCAATGATGCAGTTGCCGTTGAGGTCGACGGAGTGCCCCGTTCTGCTCTTGTAGGGCTTCGGATATATCGTCATGCGGCCGTCGTGTTTGCCCGCGCACTCGTTGGGATCGTCGACCACGATTAAGTCGTCGGTTTTCGGATCGACCCCGATCGCGACCGCGTAGCCGCTTTCCGGCTTCAGGGCGAGCTCCGTACAGTCTTGCGGCTGCGGCCCCTTGGCGCCATTGGGAATCTCGACGACGCCGATGAACTTTCCACGGTACTCGTTGACGAAAATGTCGCCCTCGTTGTCCAGCGCGATGGCTTGGCCGTCAGCCAGGTAACGGCAGGTCAGCTCTTTGGGCTTCGAGGCACCCGCGGCGTACATGGCGATGTTGCCGACGTTCGCTCCGTAGAAGTTGAGAACGTAGCGATTCCCTTTCCTGTCGATGGCGACGTCGACCGGCACGCCGAACGGATCGGCGAGCACCTTTTTCTTCTTGGTCGAAAGGTCGTAGACGTAGACGGCGGGCGGTCCCTGATTCACAATCGTTAGTTCGTCGCCGTTGGACGCCATCGCCTCGGCACTGACCATGCCGGGAACTTTTCCAATCGGCTGCGTTTTCGATCCGCCCTTGGCGGTGATCGGAAAGTACGCGAGCGATCCATTGGGCATCGTGCCGATGAGCGCCGGAGTCGGGATCGCATCGGGTAAACCAAGCGATCGCATTCCGAACCGGGCTTGCATGGCGCCGGCGGCGTGCTGCGCCGACGGTGTCGAAGCGCCGCATCCGCCAAATGCGACTGCACTAAATCCGATTCCGATTGCGAGCAAGCCTAAACGCGTCATCGCCCCCCCGTACCAGCCCGTCGCGCGCGATTCCTGGCGGCTTAGATGCGCTCGAGGGTGATGGATCCGGTCGTTGCCGAGAGCGAAATCGTGGCGCTGCCGCTGCCGATGGTGCCGTCGGCGTTTGTGCCGACCACGTTGGCCTGGCTGCCGGCGACCGACGGAAAGTCACTGCTAAAGCTGCCGATCGTGCTGCGAGCGCGCACGCGGGCACTGCTGTCGGCGCGCATTGCGAGCCGAATGGTTCCCGTCGTGGCGGAAAGCGTGACCGAGCGCTTTGCGGCAATCGTAGCCAAGTCGGCGCTGACGCTCCCGGCTTGCGTCGCGATCGTGACGTTTCCGCGCACGCCCGTGACGTCGACCGATCCGGCGCCGTTGCGAACGTCGAGCGACGCGCCGGCGGGAACGGTGACGATGTAGCTAACCCCGCCCTGCTGCAAGCCTCCGCTATAGGTCGTCGCGATAGACACGCCGCCGTCTTGCGCGTGGACATCGACCTTCATCGCGTGGAGCGCATCGACGCTATTCGCCGATTTCGTCGCCTTGACGTCGACCGTGGTTCCTTCGCTCGTCGCGATTCGAATCGAGCCGGCGGCATTAGCGATTCGGACGAGCGGCGCGGCGCCGGTCTGCACCACTTGGTGCACCTGCTCGCGAACCTCGGAGCCGAAGGCGCACGCTCCCAGCAGGACCAATAGCGGAAGCGCAACGGAGCGAACGATGCCGGCCGCGGTCATGGCGTCACTTCATCGCTTGGGCGAGCATCGTGCGAAGATTTCCGTCCGCCCCGTAGCTGATATTCTGGATCTGCCAGGTTCCCGCAAGCCGCACGATCGCAGTCACGTGCCCGGCGCCGTGCGCGAAGTGAAGCGTGACCGGCACCTTTACCAAAGCGCCACTCGTGACCGGCGTCCCGAGACTGAACGAGGATGCCGGTTCCTGGGCGAAGACGAACGGATCGAAATCCAGCACCGCGGCATGTTCGCGCCGCTCTTCGGCAAGCATCTTGCTCAGCGATGCATACAGGCTTGGGTCGAAGAAACCCTTGGCTTGTGGAAAGCGGTCGGTCCAGCTGCCGGAGGGACCCGTCGCAAAGTACCACTGATAGAAGGAGTTGACGACCGACGCCGCTCCCGATGGGGGCGCCGCGGTTGCGGCTCCGGTGGTCGCGATCGCCAGCGAAGCCAGAAATACGAATGTGCGGATCATATGGCGCGCCGCTTCGCCGTGCTGCGCGCGAAGCCCCCGCTGGGTGAAAGCGAGGCCGTCAGCGGAAAGTGTCGCTCGCGCAGGATCAGACGGATGTACGTTTCGGCCGCGCCGCCCGCCGCGCGCAGGTATTCCGCGATGCGAACGAGGTCGTTGCGGTCGCGGCACGCCACTCTCAGGGTGTAGTCGAAACTGCCGGTCGTCAACGTGCAGCCCACGACGCCCGGTAAGTCGCCCAGGCCGCGTTCGAAGTCGTCGGCGGCCTGGTCGGAGCGGAGCTTTACGTCGACGTAAGCCTGCAGCCCCAGCCCGAGACGATCCGCCGAAATTCGAGCGGTGAATCCGGTAATCGTTTCGGACTGCGCGAGGCGCCGAATCCGGTCCGCGATCGCGTTCTGGCTGAGCCCGACGCCGCGCGCGATTTCGACGACGGTGGCCCGGCCATCGCATTCGAGCGCCTTGAGAATTTCGCGGTCAATCCGGTCCAGGACGACATTATTCACCGCCATTGAGTCCATTTTAGAGAAGATTCCACGGTTTCTGGGGCCTTTCCCGTCGTATAATTCCTGGAAACGTGCCTTGGAGGAGAGTCTATCGTGATCCGCATCCCGGCCGCCGCGCTCGCGCTTGCGCTGCTTATCGCCGCCCCAATCCTCGCTTCTGCCGCGGATCCCGCCGCCGTTCCGGCCCCGGCCTTTACCGAAGCAACCCGCGCGGCGCTGATCTCCGGCGCCGAAAAAGCGATTGGCGATTACGTCTTTGCCGCCAAAGTCGCGCCGCTGAGCGCGATCCTCGAGCAGCGTCGCGCCGCCTATCTGCAGATTGCCGATCGAGCGGCATTCGTCGAGGCGGTTAACGCCGATCTCTATGCAGTCGCGCACGACAAGCACCTGCGGTTGAAGTATTCCGTGTTGGCCGAGCCGATGTTCGGCGAACGACCGACTGCGGCTTCGATGGCGCACCTGCGCCGATCCGAAGAACTTATCAACTTCGGATACGCCGCGGCCGCCGTCCTACTAGGCAACGTCGGCTACATCCGATTGGACGAGTTCGGCGGGATGCCGGAATCGCAGCCGGCGATCGATGCGGCGATGGCACTCGTCAAGCATACCGACGCGTTAATTTTCGACGTACGCGCCAACCACGGTGGCGATCCCGACTCGCTGGATTATTTGATGGGTTATTTCTATGCCAAGCCAGTGGAGTTGACGAGCCTGCTCGTGACTCAAGACGGCAAGACGCAGCTCTACAAGCAGTTTTCCTCGGCCAAGGTGTCTGGACCGCGCTATCTCGGCAAGCCGTTGTACGTCCTGACTTCCGATCACACGTTTTCGTGCGCCGAACAATTTGCGTACGACATGAAGTCGCTGCACCGCGCGACGCTGATCGGAATGGTTACCGGCGGCGGCGCTAATCCGGGCGACTTCGTGCACCTCGACGATCATTTCGCGATCTTCATTCCGACGGGACGGGCGCTCAATCCGTATACGAAGACGAACTGGGAGGGCGTCGGCGTCGCTCCCGACGTGCCGACGACGGCCGCCGCAGCTTTGCTCGCCGCCTACACGCGTGCGCTCGGCGCGTCGCAGAATTCTTTCGACGAAGCGGCGCTGGCGCGAGCACAGGCCCTCAAGAATCCGGCGTCGGCGCTGGCGGCATCGCTGCCCGCGCCCTGAGCGATAGGAGCTCAGCAGGCAAGCGTTGAATTCCTTGAACGCGGGTCTTCTAGTCCAGCGATAGCGCAGAGGAGCCTATGAAGAAC
>DASXDV010000095.1:0-7944 GCA_036490465.1 Candidatus Tumulicola sp.
TAACCGTCGCTTCAAAATCGCTGCCGAAGACCTTGGCGAGAGCCGGTCCGAACACCAAACCGGCATCGCCGCGCCAGGTCGCGAGCTGCGTCGTCGGCTCGCTGTACTCGCCCAACGTCAGCTGCGCGGAAATCGGAAAGACGAAGTGCTGAAAGAAATCGTACGGACGCACCTGAAACTCCGGGATTTTGTCGATTCCGAACGGATCTTGAGCGAACGTTTTGTCGTACTCGAGTTGGTAGTCCGCACCGGCGGTCGTGTAGTGCAGGAGATAGTCGAACTCGGCCGTCGAGTTGAACGACGATTCGCCGAAGTTCGAGGAGCTGTTCGAAAGGTTCAAGCTCACCGTTTGATTGAGCAGCGAATTGAACTGCCGCGTGTCGGTGAACGAGAAGCTGTTACTGTTCGACTGCGTCCCCACCGAACTGTGATTGTACGAGTAGTTCTGCGACGTATTCTGGGTCTGATGCACGACGGCGGCGCTCAACGTTTCGTTCGGCGGAATGTCGGTAAGCGCGCCGTAGTTGGATTGATACCCGAACTGGAAATTGCCGTGCAGGTGCTGCGAAAAGTTCTCCTGTTCTTGCGCGGCGATGTTGTACGTGCGGTCCCCGGCTAGCCGGTCGTTCATACCGTAGAAGTTGATGCTCACCGTCCGGCGACCGCGCCGGCTGGCGTAGAAGCCGACGTAGCCGATGCCGATGCCCGCCTTCGTGTAATAGTTCAAGATATAGTAGCCGTAGTAGTATTGGTCTTTCCCAAACGGCACTTGGATCTTGATCCACGCCCCCTCGTACGAGTCGTACCCGACCTCCGGAAACCATTGCGGGCGCGCGCGCTGGTCCGTGACCGTGCGCAGCGGAATCACGAGCCGGGGCAGATAGAAGATCGCGGCCGCGCCGAGCCAGAGGATGGCCTTGTTGATCACGATCTTGTCGCCGGGAATGACGTCCATCGTCTTGCCGGTAATGTGATATCCGGAGCGGGGATTCTCGCAGGTCGTCACGCTCGGATTGCTGCCGTGGGCCGTTCCGTCGGGCTCGGTATGCAAGTCGTTGGCGCGAAAATGCACGAAACCTCGCTCGACGCCTTCGGCGCTTTCGCCGTTGCCGTTGACGAGTTTGGCGGTCTCTTCGATCGTGTCGAAAACGATCACGTCGGCGGTGAGTACCGAATCGTGAATGTGATTGATGAGAAACGGATGCCCGGTGATCGTGATCGTGCGGATGCCGTCGAAGTGCGCCTTTTCGCCGACGATTTCTTCGTCGGCGTAGTAGATATGCACGTTGCCTTCGGCATCGCCGGGCTGTCCTTTGGTGGTGCCGCCCGTGACCTTGTCGGCGATGACGGCGACGTATCCGGGCTGGAGGGTCGGCTCGCCCGTGGGCATCGGCGTAGGCTGGGGCGTCGACTCCCCGGCCGGCGCGATCGGCGGCGGCGTTTCACCGCCGCGAATCAAAAAGATCGGCTCGGTCGAGGCGACCGGACTCGGGGTCGGCGTCGGGATGGGCGGCGGCGTCACCGGTGCCGACGAGCCGGGCTGCGGACGCGGAGTAGCGTGCAGTTGAAAGGTCGAGTTGGCGGCGCCCGGCTGGCCGCCCGGCAAGCCCGGCGTCGTTACCGGACCGGGCGCCTGGCCCGGCGGCGGAGAGGCGCTGCTCTGCGGCGACGAAGACGGCTCGACAGTCGCCTGCGCGACGGCTTCTGCCGCGAAGGTCGGGGGAGCCGCTCGCTGCGCGCAGGTCTGCTTGGAAAACAACATCAACGCCGTGGCCTGATTTGCGTCGTCGGCCGGCGCGTTGGCTGCGGCCAGCAGCGGACTGGCGGCGAGCACGGCAAAACAGGCGATCGCGGCCGCGCCGCGAGTCTTGTACGACCCGAGCGACACCGCCCTCAGCGCTCTTCCATCCAGAGCAGCGCCGCGCCGGCCGATCCCATGATGATGTTGGGCACCCAAGCGGCGATGAATGGATTGATTGCTCCGTTACGTCCGAACGCGGCAGCAGCCGAGATCATGAGGTAGTAGATAAAAAACAAGACGATCGCCATGGCGATGCCCAACGTACGTCCGCGTTTGCCGAAGCGCAGAGCCAACGGCACGGCCAACAGTACGCTGATGATGCAGGCAAACGGCCACGCGAGCTTATCGGCCAAGTTGATCTGCAGGTTGCCAAGCGCGGTCCCGCCGATTCCTTGTGACTGCAGTGCGTTGACCTGCGAACGCAGCGACTTGCTGCTCATCGTCCAAGGATCGTTGTTGACGTTGCTGACGAATTGGGCGGCGGTTTCGCCTAACGGGAGGCCGATCGAGATGTCGTTGACGTGCTGCTGGCTGGTCATGTACCCGTCGTTGTTATAACGGGTATCGATCACGTCGTGCAGGACCAGCGTACTTCCGTTGACGGTGGCCGTCTTCGCCTGCAGCGTTTGATTCCACGGCCCAAAACGCGCCGGCTTGAAAATCTGAACGCCGACCATCGTCTTGTTGTCGGGCGCCACCTGGGTGACGTAGAACACGTTGCCGCTGTCTTGGTCTTTGCGGAAAAATTGGGGTTCCACCGGCAGCGCGGCGGTGTGATAGACGATCTGATAGAACGTCCGGGTCGATAGCTCCACCGACGGCGGCGCCACCCACTCGTTGGTGGCGTAGCAGAGCGCGAACATTATGACCCCAAAGGCCAACGGCGCCGCGGCGATGCGCATCACCGAGATGCCGGCGGTCCGCATCGCCGTCACCTCGTTGTCGCCCATGACGCGGCCCATGGCCAAAAGCGCCGCAAACAGGCAGCCGAACGGAAAGGCCATCGGAATCGCCTGCGGGATCCGAAAGATCACGAAACGCAGCACGAGGAAGAACGGCGCGTGCTGGTTGATGATGTAGTCCGCGGCGAGAAAGAAAATATTCAACGCCCAAAATAGCAAAAAAGCGCCGAGTGCAAATCCGAACGGCCCGACCATCTCGCGCAGCAGATAGCCGTCGAGGATCGAGAGTCGGAGCGACGCCACGCTAGTGCGTGGAATCGGCCGG
This sequence comes from Candidatus Tumulicola sp., assembly GCA_036490465.1. GTDB lineage: Bacteria > Vulcanimicrobiota > Vulcanimicrobiia > Vulcanimicrobiales > Vulcanimicrobiaceae > Tumulicola. The sequence continues at coordinate 3,029 of DASXDV010000095.1, forward strand.
CGGTGGGTGAGGGTCGCCATCGCGAACGGAGACGATACTACGGCCTAGTAGCTTCGGTATGCCGACAGCACGCGCGCGACGTAAGCGCGGGTTTCCGGGTACGGCGGAACGCCGCGATAGCGGTCGACCGCGCCCGGTCCCGCGTTGTAAGCGGCAACTGCGAGCGTTACGTTGTTGTGATAGCGGACCAGCAGCGAGTGCAGGTACGTCGTACCGCATTCGACGTTTTGCGTCGGATCGAACGGATTGGCGATACCGCAACCCGAGGAGGTGCCCGGCATCAGTTGCATCAAGCCCTGCGCGCCGGCCGTGCTGATGGCCGAGGGGTCGCCGGCCGATTCGGCCATCAGGACCGCTCGAACCAAACCCGGCGGAACGCCGCTGGTGCGCGAAGCATCGGACACCAGCGAGTGGATCGCCCCCGGTCCCAGCGCATGCGGAGCGTACGGCATGTAGCCGGCTCCGCTGCAGCCGTACAGCAGACCCAAAACGCCGAGGTATCCGAACAGTCGCCGCATCGTCCCTCAAAAATAGCACTGGTGGCGGTCGCCCCGCGAGGGGTTCCGAAAACTCTAACCGCGCTTTCTTCTCGCGCTCCGGCCGGGCCTGGCAGCTTGCCCTGGCCCGACCCAAGCAAGCAGTCTGCGCGGGACCGCAACTTTCCGATGGTATTGCCGAGTCCGCGCCGGTAGAGTGTACCCATGTTAGAGCACGCACCCTGTTCCATTCCTGAGCGAATCGAAGACATTTGCCGCTATATCGAGCGGCATAGCGAAGACCCCCTGACCCTCGGGGTGCTTGCCGCCGAGGCCGCGATGAGCCGCTTCCATTTCGCGCGCAGCTTCAAGCGCGTGGTGGGCGTGACGGCCAAGCAATACGTCGCGGAAACGCGGATGCGAAACTTCCAGGGCGCTCTGCAACGCACGCGGCCCGTCGACGCGGCCGCTTACGACGCCGGATTCGGATCGATCAGCCGCGTGTACGAACAAGTGCCGACCCGTTTGGGGATGACTCCCGCGCAGTATCGACGGGCCGGGGACGGCGTTGCCATCTCGTACGCGACGCTCGAGACACCGGCCGGCTTGCTGATGCTTGCGGCGACCGACCGCGGCGTCTGCTTCGTCGAGTTCGGCGGCGGCGTCGAAGAACTGTCGAGCGCCTTGCGATCGCAATACGCCAATGCGACGATCGAACCGATGCGCTTGCCGTATTCTCCCGAATTCCGGCGCTGGGTCGACGCCATCGCGACGCATCTCGGCGGCGAGCGTCCGCATCTCGACTTGCCGCTCGACATTCGCGCGACCGCGTTTCAAACGCGCGTCTGGAACTATCTTCGATCGATCCCCTACGGCAGCGTCGCTTCATACGGTGAGGTCGCGACGGGAATCGGCGCGCCGCGTGCGGCCCGCGCGGTCGCCTCGGCCTGCGCGAACAATCCGGTGGCCCTCCTGGTTCCTTGCCACCGCGTCATCCGCGGGAACGGTGAGTTAGGCGGATATCGCTGGGGAACGGGGCGTAAGCGGGCCTTGCTCGACTTGGAACGCCGGGCACGGGCCGCTAAGGCGCCGAGGGCCTGATTGAAAATCCGCAGGTGCGGTATAATCTGGTGGAAGTGCACGGCGTGATTTTCCACGGCGGCGATTCGCAGGGCCCGGCAATTGACGTGTCGACGAGTACCGTTCGCGCGCTGCGCGCCGGCCGCGTCGCGATTCTGGTCGTGACGCAGGTGCACCGCGCCGGCATCCTGGCACGCGCCGCCAAACAGGTCGACGTGGACGGGGCGATCGCCGCGGGCTCCCTGATCATGCTCGATGCCGTCGACGTCATCGATCGCGTTACGTCGCGCGGATACCCCGACCCGGACCGCTTCGAAACGACGATCGGCCAAACGATCCGCGACCTCGCCGGCCGGGGCGCGCTCGTCTACGCGTACGGCGAGGCGGTGGGATTGCTATGGCAAGCGGGGCAGTATCCGGCTGCGGTTCGGCTCGAACAATTGTGGAACGGACTCGCGCGTCGCTTTTCGTTCGAACTGGAGTGCGGTTATCCGATCGACGTGCTGGGCGACGACTTTGAAGCGACCGCCGTCGACGGCGTGCTGCGCGCGCACACCCACGTTTTAGGCGGCGAGCGTGAGACGCGTCTCGCGCTTGCCATAGATCGGGCGTTCGGCGAGATCCTGGGAGGCGTCGCAGAAGCGACGCCGCATCCGAATTGCAGCGACCCGCGCGGGCCTTGGGCCGCGCTGCCGCGCGCGGAGGCGGCGATCCTCTGGCTGAAAGCCGCTCGGCCGGACCGATCCGCCGAAGTCCTGGAACGCGCGCGCGAATATTACGGGCGCTCGGCCTGATCGCTTTCTAGGCGGCGCTCGAGCGGCAGCACGACGCGCAGTTCCGTGCCGTACCCGGGCCGAGATTTGATCGAAACCTTCTCGGCCAGCGTCTTGACCAGGAAGATCCCGCGCCCGGTTTCGCTCAACGGATCGTCGGGAAGTCTGCCGTCGAAAAACTCCAGTCCCGGACCGGTGTCGCGCACGGTAATGACCGGGCGTTCGCGCTCCCACTCGACGCGGACTTCGACCAGGCCGGGGGCGTGCTGCACGGTGTTGGCAAAGATTTCGCCGACGATCAGCTCGGCCTCAAAGAACTTCTCGCCGCTCGGCGCAATTCGCCGGAGGTAGGCCATGACTTCGCGCCGCGAAGCCTGAGCCGTGTGAGCGCTGCTTGAATGGAAGCGCCAAATGCGTTCGAGCGAAGGATCGTGCGACCGGTCGACGGTCGGAACCACGTCCGAAAACTGCATGAGCAGCAGCGCCGCGTCGTCGGTCGGCATTTTTCCACCGAAGAGCTTCTCCGCAAGCGTCTTTGCCGGAAGCGCGGCGCCTGCATCCCCGACGAGTTCCGACAGCGCGGCGGCCATCTTCGCTTCGATCGCCGTCGCATTCCGGGTGAACTCCGTCATCCCGTCGGTGTAGAACGCCACGACGGCATCGCGCGGAATGGAGACGGTATGCGTGGTCGGCCGAGCGTGCCAGCCGATGCCCAGCGGCGGCTCGCCGAGGGGCAACTCGGCCGCGGGTTCGCCCTTGACGCGAGCGATCAACGGCGGCGGATGACCGGCCGAAGCATAGCGCATCGTCGAATGCGTGGGATCGATGCTCGCGACGATTGCGGTGACCATCGTGCCGGGTTCCTGGTTTTCCAACAGTTCGTTGAGCTCTTTGAGGATCTCCGCGGGGTCGTCTGCGCGCCACGCCAGCGTGAAGATCGCTTGACGCAACCGGCCGACCGTAATCGAAGCGGCGAGCCCGTGTCCGGCGACGTCGCCGATCGACACCACGAGCCGGCCGTCGGGAAGCTCGAACGCGTCGTACCAGTCGCCGCCGACCAGCGCGTCCTTTTCGGCGGGAAGGTAGACCGCGTCCAAGCGCATGTCGGAATACTGCGGCAGCGACTTGGGCAGAAAGATGTCGTGCAGCGTTTCGGCGATGCGCTTGCTGCGTTCGAGCGAAAACCTTTGCGCGTCGATGTTGATGCAGCTGCCGTACCAGCGTACGACGTTGCCGAGCCCATCGCGGAATGGTTCGGCGCGGGTCAGGAACCAGTGGAACGTTCCGTCGCGCGCGCGCAGCCGAAACTCCATTTCGAACGGCTCGCCGGTCGCGATCGAGTTGGGCCACTTGCGCATGACTTCCAGAAAGTCGTCCGGATGGTGGGCCGCCTGCCATCCCCAGCCCGCGGCATCCTCGAAGTCTTGACCGGTATACTCGTACCAGCGCTGGCTGTACCAGTCGATCCAGCCGTCGGCGTCGCACGTCCAAACGATGACCGGCACGGACTCGGCCAACGCCCGAAACTGGTCCTCCGCGTTATGGACTTCTTGGACGTCGAGCACGACGCCGAACCAGCGTCCGCTTGCGGCGCCCTGCCGCCCGGCTTGTAAACGGACCCAACGATACGTGCCGTCGACGCGACGGACACGCGCGTGGACGCGCAGCGGCCGGCCGGATTGCAACGCCTGTGCGTAGGCCGCCGCGGTGCGCTCGCGATCTTCCGGATGGACTAGGGTGGGCCAACGTTCGCCGGCGATCTCCGAACTCGGATGGCCCGTCATCTCTTCCCATCGCCGGTTGGCGAACTCGATCGCGCCATCGGGACCGCCCGTCCACACGACGATCGGAAGCGTCTGCGCGGTCTCGATCCACTGTGCGTCGAGCGGGGCGGCCGGTTTCAAAGCGTCGTATGCTCCAACGCCGGCGCCCGGGAATCCCTCTTCGAATGGGCGCGGGAAACAATTCAACGGCCGAGTCCGTAGGTGCAAGCATGAAGATTCGCCGTTTCCGCACGGTTTGTGCGACCTTCGCGTTGGCCGTTTGCGCCGCGTTTTCCGTTACGTTTGCCGCCCGCGCGGCCGCCGCCGATCCGGTCACCCGCGTGCTTTCAGAGTCGCGGACGGCGCTCGGCGGCTCCGCCCTCGGACGCGTGACCGTGTTGGAAGCCGATTCCAAACTCAGCGTGGGCGGCATTTCGGGGACCGGCCGCTCGTGGCAGGCGGTCGGCGGGGTGCGCTATGCAGAGTCGTACGACTTGCCGCCGCTCGCCGGCGGCGACGGATACGATGGAACCGACGCGTGGAGTCGCGATGGCTCCGGACTCGTGTGGGTCGACGGCGGCCAGGCGGGACGGGCGCAGGCGATCGCGCAGGGGTTCGCAGGCGGTTACGCGCTCTGGACTCCCAACCGCGGCGGAGCCACGGTTTCCTGGAAGGGCGTCAAGAGCAGCGGCGGACGCAGCTACGACGTGCTCGCAGTGGTTCCCCCGAAAGCAGCTGCCGGCTTCGAGCTATGGTTCGATCGCGCGACGCATTTGCCCAGCCGCTTCGTTCAGACGATCGGACCGAACTCATCGACGACGACG
>DASXDV010000130.1:0-5600 GCA_036490465.1 Candidatus Tumulicola sp.
GCGGAACTTCCAAAGGGGGCAAAAGCGCTGAAAAGGCTCGAGCTCGACAAGCACATCGAACAACCGGGTACCGTCGCGTGGGACGGCACGCGCGTCACGGTCGGCGCGATCGACGCGGGCGGCAGCGCGCTCTACCGGCTCACGATCTCGGGGACGCACGCGACCGTCGTCGGGACAACGCCGCTGAACGGCGAAAAAACGATCGGGCAATCGGCGATCTATGCTTCAACCGTCATTGCGCCGTACGCCGTCAAGGGCGAGTACCGCGACCGGGTGGGCGTTTGGAAGTATCCCGGCGGTGGGAAAGGAACGAGGATTTTGCAGCGCTCGGGTGCGCTCTTTTACGGCGTCGCGATCAGCACCGGCTCGCCGCTGCGGGTGCGCCAATGATGGAGATCGTGCGCGTGACGACCGACGAGCAGGTTCGGCTCGCCGCCGCGCTGTTCGATCAGTACCGCGTGTTCTACGGGGAGATAGCCGACCTCGAAGCGTCGTATCGCTTTTTGCGAGAGCGCTGGATCGCCGGCGAGTCGGTGGTCTTTCTTGCGATCGGAGCCGACGGCGAAGCGACCGGGTTCGTGAACCTCTATCCGTTCGTTCTCTCCGGCGCGATGCGTCGCTTCTGGGTGCTCAACGTCTTGTTCGTGAAGCCGGCGGGGCGCCGGAGGGGCACGGCCCGGGCGCTGATGCAACGCGCCGAACGGCACGCGTTGGAGACGGGCTCCGCCGGCCTGACGCTCAGTACCGCGATCGACAACGTCAACGCTCAGGCGCTTTACGAATCGGAAGGGTACGTGCGCGATGCGCTTTTCTTTTACTACAACCGGTTCTTCAAAGCATGAATGCCGGCCTTAAGCTCGTCGCTGTCGTCGTGCTCGCGTACTTGGTGCTGACCGGTGTGTGGGGCGGCGTACTGGGCCATCAGATTTACGTCGCGAAGAAGAACCCCTACGTCAACATCGGCTCGCAGATGGTCGGGCAAGATGCAACCGAAGAGTACGCCATCCGAAGGCTCCAGGTTCCGGATCTGGTAACGAAGTCGCCCACCTTTTGGGCGGCGCTGCGGATTTCGGAGTAAGAGAGCATCCGCGCAGTTGACGGAGCCGAAGGACCGGCCAGAGTCGGTGGAAACTTTAAGATAGGCGACGACTAGGCCGCCCTCGGCTCGGACGTTCCCGGCGCGAAGCGCCGGCATGAACGAGCAGAGCATGACCGAACGGGAGTGGTAAGGGATCGGGGCCCTATCGCTTGGCTGTGCGCTTTATAAGGTTCCGATATTGCTGACGAAGTGTCGCTCGTAATGCTACACGGGGAGGAACAACAAGGGAGAGGGCATTTTGGGGTGGGTATCAGGGTGGAGCATCGGACGCTGCATTAGAGACGCGGCTACATCTGCGAGCCGCTACCGGCAGCCAGTCAGTCCCGGTCAAACCGCCGCCGCTAAACTCGCGCGGCCCGGTAATCTGGTTTTGGTCTGATCGTATCCAAAAAGCCGATACGTTCGTCGGTATGCTACTAGCTACGCCGTAGTCAATCGTGCAACGTTCGGCAACTCAACGGCAGCGTTATTCCAAATGGCGAAGGCAACGCAGGTATCAGCGGCGTAGCCGGGGCCGAGCCAACGGAAAGCGAGATTTCGCAAGGCCGTGCCGCAAGAAGTATGCGTGGCGCTGGAGTTGAAGCTCAAAAGTTGAAAGACCGCGCTCTACGGCAATAGTGGTGGGTAATAGGCCACACCGGAGGGCACGTGGAGATCGCTGTTAATCGTTCGCTTCGACGGCCGTAGGGACCCGGGCCGAAACTCAAGGATGGTCGGCCACGGACCATTGCTAGTACAGCCCTGTGCACCTTCGTTTACTTCATATAGCCGGCCGGTTCTTGCAAATGCCAGCGCGACCGGGCCGTCAATGTCCTTCGTAACCACCCGGTACGACTTGCTCTGCCCTGCGCGATACTCTTCTATATTGCATGGCGATACATCGTTCGTCACGTACAGGGTGCCCCTGGCGTCGACGGTGATGCCGACGGGCCACGTGACTCCATCGGTGATCGTCCTGGACGGCGACTTCTTGCCTGGCGCGTACACCTGAACGTTTGAGGTGCCGGACGGATCGAGATTCCCGACGTAGATATTGCCGTTGTGATCGATGGCAATGCCGTCCGGCTGGGTCAGGCCGTTCTTCAAGATGAAATGTGGAACCATTGCACCTTTGAGGTACTCCGTCACGGTTGCATCTCCGATATTGGTCACCCAGAGGTTGCCTTGGCGGTCGATTGCGCAGAACACGGGGGTATTGATGCCGTTTGTAATCTCGCGCAGCGGCTTGGTTTCGCCCAACGCGTATTCGGAAATCCAACCTAGTCCGCTTTCAGGCTCGCTTGCCACGTAAAGCGTGCCGTGAGCATCAAGACAGTCTCCGTTTGCTTGAGCAACGTCTTCATTGATAACGGCGATCGGGTTGGAGTTATTTGCTTTAGCATCATAGATAGTCACGGCGTCGTAGGGCGGCGAATCAGAACTCGTGACGTAGAGCAGGGGTCCAGAGACCTTGTAGTTGGGTGTATCGGCGTTTCGCCCTAGCTTAGCGCGAGTTAAATCGGAAGGCACGACCTTCAGGTTCGCCGCGCGATTTGAGAAGGCGCTCGGTGCCCAGACCATCGACGCCGGTACGCCGCATGCCGCCAGGAGTCCCGTCGCGCTGATAACCGATGCGCACCGAGCGAGAGCTGAAATACTCATCCGTTATGCCTCCTCATCACCTTGAACGAATCAGCGTCAAAGAGCGTTCTATAACACTGGCATCCTTCCGTCTACGACTGTATAACTGGAAGAAAACAATACCACCAAGGTAAGCGAACGGCCACCGAGCGGTTCAGGGCTTCGCGTCCGCCGGGCCAGCGGGCACCCGCTCCTCTAACAGAGATCTAAGGGATTACGCAAAATTCGTCGGGATTCGAAGGGACTAGCCGGGACTCAAAAACGCGAAAACCCGTACAGGAAAGGACTCCCGGGTATTCGACGGGAGCGGCCCAGACCCCAATTCACGGGTTCGATTCCCCTTTGGAGTTCGTGCCCACTTCCGGGGAGCGCTGCGAAGCAGCGTAGCGTGAAGCATTTATATCATGCCGCTTTGCGCAATGCAACCGGTTTGCTGAGCATCACCTGATGCATTTGCGCCAGTAAAGCGCAACCGTTAAAGCGGCGCCAACGCTCCTTTGGCCGCACAAGCAACGCCCGAACGAGGTACGTTGCCGATTTCGCACTGCGCATCCGCTTGCAGACGTTGGTGCGCGATCGTGCTGGAGCAAAGTTCGATTCAATCGCGTTGGTGGTGCGCAGATGCTTCCAGTGCGGCTTGGCAAGTCGTAGTAGGTCCTGAGGCGAACGACGTCATCGCGCAAGCGCGCTGCGGCTTTGGGATACGGCTCGGACAGCTCACGCGCGAGCTTCTCGATGAGTCGTTCGGCTTGCGTGCGGCTTTGGGCATGCATGATTTCAGAGAGGCGCACGCGAATCGCCGGGCGGTGCTTCTCGGGCAGCTTGTCTTCGACGTTGCGCATCTTGTGCAGCCAGCAGCACCGTTCCGATGTGATACCGCAGCCACCAGAGCGCAAAGCAGCCGACGCCGCTCCAGAAGTTCCAGCAACTCGAGCGGCGCCAGGTCCCGGCGCGCGCGGCGTGCATCGCCTGTTCGTTGCGTACGCGGTCCATCAGGCTCGGTCGCGAGGGCGGCTGCCGGCGCCGCGGCTCTTCGTAGGTAACGGCTTCGGGATCGGGCTCGACGTGTGCGGCCCCAGTCGCTGACGGGCGGCAGGCGCCGCACTGACCGGTTCACGCTTGCATCTTAGCACAGAGGCCGACGGCAGAGCTCATGTTCGTGGCGGATCGAACGCGTAAAGCGTCGCCTCTGCCACTATTCGCCCCGGGCCCGTCAACGTGCACGAATCGAGCGGGATCTGATGGATACCGCTTTGCTTCGAGAACTCTCCGTTGGAAAGATAGGTAGCCCATTGGTAAAAGCGCCCCGTCTTCGTATTGGGTACCGCCAAGAACGGCTCACGGGTCACCCGGTTAATCATCTGCTCGACACCTGCCGCGTGCGTGGTGCCGATCGTCAGATAGTCTGCAGGCTCATCGTATGTGAGCGCGCCGATGCTGTCGAGGTAACGGAGATCATCGTCATGAAATGCTTCCTTTCCGACACGCTCAAGAACAGGGAGTTCGTTAGCGTCGAGCCACTCGTATATTTCGCTACGAGTGAGATTTTCAGACGGCTGCGGCGTATCGTTCACGAGCGATATGGTCGCAAGTTCATTTAACAACCTCTGGTTGCAGCGACGGGCAATCACGAATGCTTGGCGTAAGTAAAGATCCTCAGAGGATTCCGTCGAACACTGCAGCCGCTTTGCAATCAGTCGTCCGAACACATTCCGCTTCTCTTCGCTTGGGCTTTCCATCGCCGCATAAAATGACCCGGTTACGAAATCCTGGAGCGCAGGTTCATACAGTTCCTCGTTCGCAACCTCTGCGCGCCCGCTTTCAGCTCGGTACTGTTCGTTCTCAGCAGAAAACCCCTCGAACAGTGCCTCCAGTCGCTTAACCCGAACGGTAAGCTCGCGGCGTCCCATTCCGGCTTGCGCCGGGAAATACTGGGAGAATACACGAGCAGCGACGCGCATCATAAACTTGCCGGTTTGGACTTCGAGGCCGTCGACGAGCGAGTGCTTAAAGAAATTGAGGAGCGCGGGGAGACCGGATACAACCGCTGCTGGTACGTTCATGCGCTCATCGTCGTTGTTCGCCGTGCGGGGCTGTATCGTGAGAGGCTCTTGCTTCTTGGTGGCGACGCGGGCTGAGTATCGGCAGAACATTATCGTGGTGCAAAGCGGAGTGCACCGCTGCCCAGCTCATTTCTGCCCAGCTCCTTATGTTGCCCAAGCCCATTACACCAAAGACCGTAAAGAGGAAAATCGCCCATGTAAGGACGTAGATTGCGACCAGATTTCTAGCAGCGAGCAAGCCAGAAAGCACCTTCGCTGCGCGGTCCATTTCTTCATGGATAGACGCAAAGCGCGTCTTTAGGGTCTGAACAAAGGGGCTCGCAATGGTCTGAGCGTGCCCTTCGTAGGAATAGCTAGCGTCCCCTACAAAACGCTCATGCGATAACCAGCTGCTAGATCGGGTTAGACCAGCCGACAGTGACTGAACCAGGATGAGCGACGCGAGTACGCGTTGCTGGATTTGCGAGTGCTTTGATAAAGATAGGTAAGCAAAACGCTTTCTACGCGCGACTTCAAATACAGATTCCCTAAAACTTGCAAGTAAATTTTGTTGGATAACCGCAAAGCGGTCAAATGCGACAATCGACGCTAGGCCGCCTAGTTGGTTTCCAACAACCCGTAGGATCTCTTTTCGCTGATCGTCGCTGGTGTCGCGCGGGACAATTGCCTCAGGCTTTATTAGTAGTCGCCAAGGGTGCTCCGATCCAAAAAAGCTCTCGCGTTCGAAAACCGAAGCGTCATTCCAGTTGTAGCTCGCGCCCCAAAGCAACCCCAATGGAGCGCTCCAAGGTCGCATGGCGTCCTGCCATATTTGCGTC
>DASXDV010000136.1:0-35614 GCA_036490465.1 Candidatus Tumulicola sp.
CTGTCTCTCGAAGTCCAAAAAAGCACGGCTTTCGGCCACAATAAGTGGGCGAAGGCCGAAAAAGCCGGGGGAGATCTCTCGAAAATGACCGATTCCGCTCAATCCCGACGATTTTCGCTGAATAGATCAGACGGGCCTTAGAAAGAATTTCGTCCACGGTAGGCGAGCGAGGACGGTTTGCGGCGCAATCGGTTACATCTCGCCCCGGGGAACTCAGGTCCGTCCAGTAGCTCGATTTCGCGTTAGCGGTTGCCGCGCCCGCCGTCCACCACCATCTGTTGCGATTAAACCGCAAAATGGCTAGGCCGCGAGCATCTCCGGCGTGCCAGGTCACCACCGCGACCGTTCCATCCGTGTAGACCATGTCGATGGTTGGCACGGGCTTACCACGCAGTGAGCTCGCTAAGAGGCGACGGACGTCGTGCTTGAGAGCCCTAACGGCGGTCGATGGACCATAATCTGCGGCACGGACGCTTATTTGACCGGATAAGACCAACGCCGGCAGCGCAATCGCGGCAAGACGAACGGCAAGGCGATTCGCTCGCATGCGCTTTTCGAGTGCGCCGCTATCGTTTTCTGCCGGCGACGCGGCGTTTGCGATCGTTGGGGCGGACGCGCTTGACGACGCCGTTGCGACGGCGCATCGGAACGACGTTGTCGCGCTCCGTCGCGTCGGTGCCCAACGGCACCGGCGAGATCAAGCGCTTGCCGAGCGCCTGAAAGAGCACTTCGGAAAGCTCCTCGACGGGAACGAACGTCATCGTGTCGCGCACTTCCTTGGGAATGTCGTCGAGATCCACTTCGTTGCGCTTGGGAAAGAGAATCTTGCCGATGCCGGCGCGTTTGGCGCCGAGAACTTTCTCTTTCAAACCGCCGATCGGCAGCACTTGACCGGTCAGCGTGATCTCGCCGGTCATCGCAAGATTGGGATCGACCTTGAGACCCGACAGAATCGAGGCGATCGACGTCGCCAGCGAGATCCCGGCCGACGGTCCGTCCTTGGGCGTGGCGCCGGCGGGAACGTGAACGTGCACGTCGTGCTTGGCGAAGTAGTCCTCGGCTAAACCCAGCTCGCCCGAGCGCGAACGCAAGAACGAGACCGCCGCCTGCGCGCTTTCCTTCATCACGTCGCCAAGCTGACCCGTCAGGACGAGCTTGCCGGTACCCGGCATCACTTGAGTTTCGATAAACAGGATGTCGCCCCCGACGGGCGTGTACGCGAGCCCCGTCGCCACGCCCACCGAAGCGACCCGCTTGCGGACCTCGTTGAAGAAGCGCGGTTTGCTCAGGAACTCGGCGAGATTCTCGGACTTGATCCGTCCTTTGAAGCGCGGATTTTCGGCGATCTTGCGCGCGATTTTGCGAAACACGGTGCCGATCTCGCGCTCGAGGTTACGGACGCCGGCTTCGCGCGTGTAGTCGTTGACGATCGCGCGCAGAGCGGAATCGGACACCTGAGCTTGCGCCTCCTTGAGGCCGTTGGCCGTGCGCTGCTTTTTGATCAGGTAGCGCTTGGCGATCTGCAGCTTCTCCAGCTCGGTGTATCCGGGCAGCGCGATGATTTCCATGCGGTCGCGCAGCGGCGGCGAGATCGTGTCGAGGCTGTTGGCGGTACAAATAAAGAGTACTTGCGAAAGATCGAACGGCAAATCGAGATAGTGGTCGCGGAAGTTGTTGTTCTGTTCGGGATCGAGCACTTCGAGCAGCGCCGACTGCGGATCGCCGCGAAAGTCCGCCCCGACCTTGTCGATCTCGTCGATCATCAAGACCGGATTTCGCGTACCCGCGTCGCGAATGGCGCGCACGATCGTTCCTGGCATCGCACCGATGTAGGTGCGGCGATGTCCGCGAATCTCGGCTTCGTCGCGCACGCCGCCAACCGAAAGGCGCACGAACTTGCGGCCCATCGCGCGTGCGATCGACTGCCCCAGCGACGTCTTGCCCACTCCGGGCGGCCCGACGAAACAGAGGATCGGGCCGGTGAGTTTCTTCTTGAGCTTGCCGACGGCGAGATACTCGATGATCCGGTCTTTGATTTTCTCGAGATCGTAGTGATCTTCGTCGAGAATGGCGCGCGACTGCTTGATGTCGATGTGGTCGGCCGTCTCGCTGTTCCAAGGCAGCGTGATCAGCCAATCGAGGTAGGTGCGGATGACGCTATATTCCGGGCTGGCCTGCGGAACTTTCGAGAGGCGATCGAGCTCGCGATCGGCCGCCTTCTTCACGTCTTCGGGCATGCCGGCGGCGTCGATCTTTTCGCGCAGCTCGTTGAGTTCGGCGAGTTGCGGATCCACTTCGCCCAGCTCTTCCTGAATCGCCCGCAATTGCTGGCGCAGGTAAAACTCCCGCTGATTCTTCTCCATCTCGCGCTGAATGTCGCTTTGGATCTTGTGCCCTAGTTCGACGACCTCCAGCTCCTTGGTCAGCAGCAAAGTCAGCTTACGCATCCGCTTGGCGGTGTCGCGCTCTTCGAGCAGGGCCTGACGGTCGGCCGTCTCCAGCCGCATGGTCGACGCGACGAAGTACGTCAGCACCGCGGGATCCGTGATGTTCTGAACTTCCATCTCCATCTCGCGCGGCGCCTGCGGCAGGTACGACAACAGCTTTTGGAAGAGGCCGCCCAAATTACGCTGCATCGCGACGAGTTGTTCGCTCTCGACGGTGACGTCGGGCAACTCGGTGTACGCGGCGACCATGTAGGGCGCGACCTGCGTGAACTGCTCGATCTTGAAGACCTGTTGGCCCGCGACGATGCAGCGCAGCGTGCCGTCGGGCACCTTGAGCATCTTTTGGATCACGCCGATGGTGCCGACCCGTTGAACGTCGTCGGCCTCGGGATTTTCGATCTCCCGATCCTTGAGCACCGTCAGGCCGATGGGCTTACCTTCGCGTAGCGCCTCTTCCACGAGCTGAATGCCCGGCTTCTTGACGACCGCCAGCGGAATGACGGTGTGCGGAAAGAGCACCGCTTCCTGGAGCGGCAAGATGCCGATGGTATTCGCGGGAACGATCGTCGCTGTTTTTTGCCGGGGCATATTCTAAGAGTGGGTCCTCTTTACCAAGATGTGGAGTTCGGTACGGCTGGTCGGCCGGTAGGCGGTAACGGCGATCGGCAGGGTGATGACCAGCAGCCCGTCGGCGTAGCTCGCCGCAACTTCGCCGTACTCGACGGCCACCGGCAAGTGGACCCGTTTCACGAACTCACCGTACCCGATTTCCTTTTGCACGAACGAGGCGCGCCGCAGCCGCACGGTTTCCGTTCGGCGCCCGCCGATGTACAGGTGCCGTTCGTCCACCCCGACCCGCAGGGAGTCCGGATCGGCGCCCGCCACCTCGACGACCACGACGACCCGGCGGCCGTCCTCGTCGACGAAGACGTCCGCATTGGGTTCGAACGTGCCGATTTTCGTTCGCAGCACGTAGTCCATAACTCCAGATTCTAGCACTCGGATGCGCCGGGTGCTAAGGAACCCTCGCTTACATCATCGGGTCGGGCAACGGACGACCCGCCGGCCACGCAACGCACGGCACGACCTGGATCTGGAGCGTCGAGGTCGCCGAACCCGAAATTTGGACCCGGAAGAACTGCGTGTACTTGGTGGCGACGCCGTGGATCATTTGCGGGGGAAACTGGGAGACGTTATCGCCGGGCATGTGGGTAATCGAAAGCACCTGATTGATCGCGGTCGCGGCGGCGCCGGACATATAGCGTTCCGTCCGCTGGCCCAGCCACGTGGAACCGTCAGCGAGCGTATAAAGGAAGCCGATCACTTCCCCCGGGAGCAGCGTCGCGGTCGATTGGACCTTGTCGATGCGGACGATCTGATGCGAACGATCGATGGGCGGCTGGAGTACCCGCGGCACCGGACGCGGCGAATCGAGACACGGACCGTTCTCGAACGTCGCCATCGGCGCGGGAAGGGGCGTCATCGGGACGGTCTGCGCGGGCGATGCCTGCGCGATCGTCAGGGCGGTAATGGCGATGGCTAAAAGCATGGCGGAGAACATTCGCAACGACGCGTCGTATCTCCGCGTAGGAGGACTCGATTGCCGGAGCTTTTACGACGGCTCGGAACGCGCGACGCTGCCCTCATCGTCATGGGCGGGATCGTCGGCTCGGGAATCTTTATGAACCCGTCGGTCGTCGCTCGATTCGCGACGACGCCGGCGGCGATCATGCTGGTGTGGACCGCCGGCGGCGCGGTCGCACTGCTTGGCGCCGGCATCTTTGCCGAACTGGCGGCGCGGCGCCCGCACGACGGCGGACTGTATGCGTACCTGCGCGACGCGTTTCATCCCGCGCTCGCGTTCGTGTTCGGCTGGACGCTGTTGTTGGTGTCGCAAAGCGGCGGCATGGCCGCCGCCGCGGTAACGTTCGCCGCCTACTTCGAGCCGCTGACGGGATTGCACGTCTCCGCCAAGTTGCTCGGCGTCGCGGCGATCGCCGCTTTTACCGTCGTCAACGCGCTGGGCGTACGCACCGGAGCCTCGACCCAAAACATCTTCATGCTGCTGAAAATTGCGGCGATCGGCGGATTCGTCGTCGTCGGTCTCTTTGCACCCCACGGCGCTGGCGGCGCCGCCGGCCTGCCCAGCCCTCCCGGCGGCGTTGCCGCCTTCGGCGCGCTGGGACTCGCGATGGTCCCGGTTCTGTTTGCCTACAGCGGATGGCAAACGTCCAGCTTCATGTCCGGCGAGCTCAAACAGCCGGCCCGGACGCTGCCGCGCGGACTGCTGATCGGCGTCGCCGCCGTAGTCGTGCTGTACCTGGCCGTCAACGCCGTCTGTCTGCGGGTCCTCGGCCCGGCGGGCTTAGCCGCCACCACCACGCCTGCCTCGGCGATCGCCCGGCTGGCGTTCGGCCCGATCGGCGCGCGCATTATGGCGGTGGTCGTCGCCCTCTCGACGCTCGGGTTTCTCAGCAACCAGATCCTGACGTCGCCGCGGGTGTACTTTCAAATGGCCGCCGACGGGACGTTCTTCCGGCAGCTCGCCCGGATCGATCCGCGCACCCACGTTCCGACGATCGCGATCGCCGTGCAAGGCGCCGTCGCCGCGATCGTCGCACTCTCGGGCAGGTACGATCAAATCCTCAACTACGTTACGAGCGTCGACTATACGTTCTTCGGACTCGCCGCGATCGCGCTTCTCGTGTTCCGCTTCCGCGACGCACGCGACCGCAACGCGCCCCGTCCGTACTTTGCGATGCCGGGCCACCCGTGGACGACGATCCTGTTCGCGGCCGTCGCATGGGCGATCGTGGGCGACGTCCTCATTAAGTCGCCGGTCGACACCTCCATCGGCCTGGGCATTTTGTTGAGCGGGTTGCCGGCATACGCTGCATTCGCATGGCGACGGCGCCGCCGGCTGGGGACGGTCGCATGAACGGCCTGCGAGTCGTCGTCGTCACGCTGATCGCGCTCCTCGAACTCGCCGCCTTAGTCACGACGCTGGTCACGTACGAACTTCCGGTCGCCGAATTCGGCTACAACGTGGGATCGGACGGCGTCACCGTTATCTCGGTCGAGCCGGGACTGCCTGCTCAAAAGGCCGGACTGGCCGTGGGCGATCGTTTGGTTTACCAAAGCGTCCCGAGAATCGGCCGGCTCAACACGATTCTCAACGAACCGGTCGACCCGAGCGACTCGTTGCGGCTAGTCGTGCTTCGTCACGGTTCCACCATCGCCGTCACGATGACGCCCGTGGAATTTCCGTTCCTCTATGGGATCTCCGATCTCTTTTATGCGTGCGCGGGGTTGGCGCTGGGCGCGGTCAGTCTCGCGCTAGTCTTGCTGCGCCCCAGCCGGCTGACGTGGGGCTTTGCTTTGATCGCACCGCCGCTGCTGCTGCCCAGTGCGCTGATGCATTGGGCGCATCACGCTCCCGCGAGCCAAGCGTTCGCTTACGAGATGGCGGTGGCGCTATTGTACGCACTCCAGGCAGCCGGCACGATGATCTTTGCGAGTCGATTTCCCGACGACGCTCCCCGCGGCCCCAACGCCGTTGTCGACCGGCTCGCCGTACCCGTTGGCCTGGCGGTAGCGCTGCTCTACGCCTATACCTATTTCAACGTTTGGTTCTCGCCGTCGCCGCCGCCGTACTGGCTCTTGTTCGCGCAATACTACGTCGCGCCGAGTTTCCCAAGTTTAGCGGCCCTTTTCGCGCTGTTCGCCACCTACGTCGGCAGCGCGGGAAGCCTGCGCAGCCGGCTGACGCCGACGCTGGTCGCCTTCGTATTGTTCGTATTGACCGATTCCGCGCAACAAATCGGCGAAGTCGTAACCAGCAATCCGGGGCAGCTCCTGTTCGCATATTTCGCGTTCGCGATCGCGGCGATTTTGGTTGCCGCATCGGTCGCGTATGCGGTCGTCCGGCATCGAGTGATCGACGTCAGCTTCATCGTCGGGCGGACGCTGGTCTACACGATTCTGACGCTCTTCGCCGTCAGCGTCTTTTCGCTGATCGAATACTTCGTCGGAAAACTGCTCGAACGCGGCGGCCTCGCGCTGGTGCTCGAGATCGTCGCGGCGGCGGCGATCGGACTCTCGATGAACGCGCTGCACACTCGTTTGGACGCGATCATCGACGTCGTTCTGTTTCGGCGGCGTCATTTAGCCGAAGCGCGCGTCAAGGCAACGGCCTCGGTTCTGCCCCATGCAACCACGCGCGCGTTCGTCGATCAGACGATCGTCAACGAACCGGCCGATGCTTTCGATCTCGCTTCGGCCGCGGTATTCGTGCTCGACGAAGACGGCGGCGGCTACACGCGGACCGCGGGCCGCGGATGGGGCGGCGCCACCGCGACGCGGCTCGACGCCGACGACCGGCTGGTGGTCCGATTCCGGGCCGAGCGAGCACCGCTCGATCTGTCCGACGCGCGCTGGGGTCGAGACGATTTGCCGGGCGGCGCACAGCAACCGCTCTACGCCATTCCAGTAACCCTAGGCGCGCGGCTGGAAGCGATTGCACTCTACGGCGGACATACGGGCGGCGAAGACCTCGACCCCGACGAGCGCCACTGCCTGCGCCGGCTCGCCAACGGCGCCGCACTGGCCTACGATCATCTTGCGGCCGAGGATCTGCGCCGGCGCTTGGAGGAGGCCGGCATCGAGATCGCCGCGCTGCGCCGGAGCGAGCGCCGGCTCACCGAAGTGCTGGAAGAGCGGTTGCGAGGCTCCGGCGCCGGCTAAAAACTTTGCAGCGTTTACGTCGCGGCCGCACGGTGATGCAGCTTTCCGAAGGCCAGATAACGACGTGCCGGCAATTCCGCCGTAGCGGCATGCCGAAGGCCGAACATGGCCAGCAGCGTCACGACACCGAAGGCGACGCAGACCCAAAACGCGGCATGCAAACCGCCGGCTAATGCAACCGCGGGCTCCGCGCCCGCATGCAGGAGCGCGTTGGCGCGGAGATCTTGCGCGGCGGCGCCGAGGGCAACGCCGAACCCGATCCCGAGCTGAAGCGCGAAACTCAAGACCGCCGACGCGCTCCCCTCGTCGACGTCGTCGACGTGCCCGAGCCCGGCGATCATCCCGCTCTGGTACGCGAGCATGCCCCCGAATCCGCCGACGACGGTTGCCGGAAAAACGATCGCCCAGTACGACGAATGCGGATGCAGCCAGAGCAGCAGCGTCTCGCCCGCGATCATAACGACGCTCATCCCGACGCCCATCGTGCGCACGCCGATCCGCCGGGCAATCCGCATCGTGATTGGCGCGGCCACGAAGGACACGATCATCGAAGACGGCAAAAACGCCAAACCGGCCATGAGCGCGTCGTAACCCGAAACGCGCTGCACGTAGATCGAAACGAAGACCAAGACGCCGGCGTACGACATCGGCTGCGCCATGACGATGGCGGCGCCGGCCAACAGGTCCGGATAGCGAAAGAGACGGGACGGCAGGATCGGTTCGGAGGCTCGCCGCTCGACCACGGTCAGCAAAGCGAACAGGGCGGCCGTAACGGCGAACCCGATCGCGGTTGCCGGCGATGCAAATCCGCGCGTCGGAATCGCTTCGATCGTATACACGAACGTGACCAACGAGGCCGTCAAGAGGATCGCGCCGGCGACGTCGAGTTTCGGGCGATTCGCAATCGGGCGATCGCGCGGTACGAAAAACGGCATCGCGATGAGGATTCCGATCGCAAACGGAACGTTGACGAACAGCACCGAACGCCAGCCCAGATACTCGACGAGGATGCCGCCGAACAGCATCCCGGCGGCGATGCCCGCACTGCCGATCGTGCCCCAGGTCGCGATCGCTCGCGAACGCGCGGGTCCGGGCGCGAACATCGAAAGCACGATCGCCAGCGCCGCCGGATTGACGATTGCCGCGCCCATCCCTTGCACGGCACGCATCGCGATCAGAAACGTTCCGTCGCGCGCCAAGCCGCCCAGCAGCGAGGCGAGCGTAAAGACGGTCAGACCCACGATGAAGAACCGATAGCGGCCGTACAAGTCGGCGCACCGTCCGGTCAGCATCAAAAATCCCGCGAGGAAGATCGCATAGGTGCTGACGATCCACTGTCCCTGACTGCCGCTTAAGTGCAGCTCGCTTTCCATCGACGGCAAGGCGATCGACACGATCGAAAAGTCGACCAACAGCATGAAGAAGGTCGCGCTCAATAAAAAGAACGCGACCCACGTCCGGCGATCGACCGCCGCCGGCGGCGGCGTCAAGGCGACGACTTTACCTTTGCCAGAAACGTAAAGCGGTGGCCCTTCTGGGTCGCCGTTCCCGAAATCGTTCCATCCCCCGCAAGCGTCCCGCGGACCGTGAATCCGCCGATTCCGCCCACGTCGAGATTGATATTGCCGTGTTGCACGGTCCCGGTAACGTTGACGATCCGCCCGTAGAGCGGATCGGGGCGGGTCGACGTCGCCGTGTAGGTGCCGGCGATGATGCCGTGGTTGAACTTCAGCTTCATTTCGCCTGAATACGGCACGCCGCCGCTGAAGAGCGGATTGTAGGCGGCGACGTAGGTCGCGCTCCACTGCGGGTTGTGCGTCGAAACCGCCAGGGCCGCGGGCATTGCGCCGAGCGCCAGAATCACCGGCAGCGCGTATGCCGCCAGCCGCCGCTTCACGGCCGTACTGACTGCATGAGCGCTTCCCAGTCGTCGCGATCGATCCGCAACGCCTCCTCCTCGAGGGCGATCAACGGGCCGCGGGGGAGCTTCTCGCGCTCGCAGAGATCCTGGGCTTTGGTATCCACGTAGAGCAGGCCGGTGACGAACTCGCCCCGGTCGGTCGCCTCGTGAATCGTGCGCAAAGCCACGAGCGAGTCGGTTGGGTCGTAGTCGACGTCGAGCTTTCGCAGCAAAACGTGCGAGCCGTCTTCGAGTTCGACGTCGCGAACGGAGCCGGGCTCGTAATCCACCGCGATCTCGCGCCCGCCCGCGATGTAGTCGGCGGTGTGCAGCACGACGTCGTGGTCCTTCACGTACGAGTAGCTCTTGGTCGACCCTTGATGATCGTTGAACGTGACGCACGGACTGATGATGTCCAGAATTGCCGTTCCGCGATGGGAAAACGCGCCCTGGAGGAGCGGCACGAGCTGCTTCCCGTCGCCCGAGAACGAGCGGGCGACGTACGTGGCGCCCAGCTCGATAGCCAGACCGCAGACGTCGATGGTCGCGTATTCGTTGACCTTTCCGCCTTTCTGCGTCGAGCCGACGTCGGCGGTCGCCGAGAACTGCCCTTTGGTGAGCCCGTAGCAGCCGTTGTTTTCGATCAGATAAGTGAGATCGACGTTGCGGCGGATCATGTGGCAGTACTGACCCAAACCGATGCTCGCCGTGTCGCCGTCGCCGCTGATGCCCAGCACGAGCAACTCGCGATTGGCGACCTTCGCGCCGGTGGCGGCCGACGGCATCCTTCCGTGCAGGCCATTGAAGCCGTGCGCTTGCTCGACGAAATAGGCCGGCGTTTTTGACGAGCAGCCGATACCGCTCATCTTCGCGAGTTTGTGCGGTTCTACGCCGTAATCGTACAGAGCCTTGACCAAGTGATTGGTGATCGAGTTGTGTCCGCAGCCAGCGCACAAGGTGGTCGGCATTCCCTTGTACACTTCACGCGTGAGCCCTAGCAAGTTGACGGTCATGTTTACTCCGCGACGACCGCCGGCGCTCGCTCGGCCTCGAGCACCGGGTCGATGATGGCGTGCGCGTCGATCGGCACGCCGTTGTAGTGACGGATGGATTCCAGACGCTGCACGAGATGCGTCGGAAGTTCGGTGCGCAAAATCCCGTACAATTGGCCGTCGCGGTTTTGCTCGACGACGTAGACGCGATCGTGACGCTGGATGAAGGTGGCGATTTCCGGCGAGAGCGGCAACGCCCGAACGCGAAGGTAGTCGACCTTGAGATCGGCCTCGCGTAGGCGGTCGAGCGCCTCCCGAACGGCGTGATGCGTCGTTCCGTAAGCCAAGATGGCGATCCGCTGGCCCTTACCCGTGACGACGGGAGCCGGTACCGCCGTACGCGCCGTCTCGTGCTTGCGCACCAGCCGGTCGAGATTCCGCTTCCAGACTTCGGGCAGTTCGGAGTAGCGCGCCTCTTCGTCGTGACCGGTACCGCGCGTGAAGAATCCCGCACTCGAGTGTTTCGTACCCGGAAGCGTGCGGTAGGGAATGCCGTCCTTGTCGACGTCGCGGTAGCGCCCCCACGACGGAACCCGGTTGAGATCCTCGGCCGTCAGCACTTTGCCGCGATCGAAGGGCTTCTCCGGATACGGCAGCGGCGGCGAAAGCCACGAGTTCATTCCGAGATCGAGGTCGCTCAAAACGAATACCGGCGTTTGAAATCGGTCGGCCAGTTCGAACGCTTCCATCGCGAACTCGTACGCTTCCTGAACCGTCGCCGGCAACAGCACGATGTGTTTGGTGTCGCCGTGCGACAGGTTATAAGCAAAGGCCACGTCGCCTTGCATCGTCCGCGTCGGCAACCCGGTCGACGGCCCGGCCCGCTGAACGTCGAAAATAACGCCGGGTACTTCGGCGAAGTATCCGTAGCCGGCGTATTCGGCCATCAGCGAGATTCCCGGACCCGAGGTCGACGTCATGGCGCGCGCGCCCGCCCATCCGGCCCCGAATACGATCCCGGCAGCGGCGAGTTCGTCTTCGGCCTGCAAGATCGCGAATTTACGCTCGCCGGTTTGCTTTTCGACGCGGTGCTTCTCGCAGTATTGAATGAAGTACTCGCACAGCGACGACGACGGCGTGATCGGATACCACGCCGCGACCGTGCAGCCGCCCATCACGCAGCCCAGCGCCGCGGCGCGATTGCCGTCCATGAAGAGCGAGCCTTCGATCTTACCGGTCATCGGTTCGAGCCGATAAGGATCGCGCTTTTCGCAGTGCTCGCGGGCGTAGTCGAGACCCACCCGCACCGCCTGCATGTTCAGCTCGACGGCGGCGGCTTTCGTCCGGAACTGCGCTCGCAGGCCTTCTTCGATCGTCTCGGCGGGAATCTCGAGCAAGTACGCCAGCGCCCCGACGTAGATCATGTTCATCAAGTACTTGCGCAGATCGCCCTTGTCGGCAAATCGCTCTTTCGCCAACTGGGCGAACGGAACGGGGTAGTACGTGATGTCGTCGCGCAGCGTCTCCCCGCCGACCGGGAAAGCCGCTTCGTGGAGCACGACCCCGCCGGGTTTCACGCCGACCACGTCGGATTGCCACGTCGTCGCGTTGAGCGCGACCAGCACGTCGACGTCGCGCGTCCGGCACTGATAACCCTTCGCGGTGACCCGAATGTCGAACCACGTGGGCAGCCCCTCGATGTTCGAGGGAAACACGTTTTTGGGCGCGACCGGGACGCCCAAACGTAAAATGGCGTTGGTGATCGCGAGGTTCGACGACTGGCTGCCGGAACCGTTGACCGTCGCGACTCGAATCGTGAAGTCGTTAACCGCTCGCTGCGTCATGGGTTTCGCCTATTTCTTACCCCTGCGGCGGGTTCCCTAGGCGCGCGCGCCCGCGCGCTTTCACAAAAAAGAGCCCGGCGTTGCCGCCGGGCTCTCGGTCGATTCGACTTCAACGCCGAACCTACATCATGTCGTAGCCGCCCATGCCGCCGCCGCCGGGCATGCCCGCCGGCTCCTTTTTCGGCTCGGGCTTGTCGGCGA
Source organism: Candidatus Tumulicola sp. (assembly GCA_036490465.1). Classification (GTDB taxonomy): domain Bacteria; phylum Vulcanimicrobiota; class Vulcanimicrobiia; order Vulcanimicrobiales; family Vulcanimicrobiaceae; genus Tumulicola. Next base: position 12,128 of record DASXDV010000136.1, read on the forward strand.
CCAGCGTTTCGGTCGTGAGAATCAGCGCGCCGATCGAAGCCGCGTTCTGCAGCGCCGAGCGAGTGACTTTCAACGGCTCGACGATGCCGGCTTTGAACATGTCGACGACCTCGCCGCTCATGGCGTCGAAGCCCATCGGGGCATCCTTGCCCTTGACGTTGTTGACTTCGACCGATCCCTCGAAGCCCGCATTATAAGCAATCTGCTTGAGCGGCTCTTCGAGCGCTTTGCGAACGATGTCGATGCCGATCTTCTCGTCGGCCCAAGTGCTCGCGTGACCGTTGGTTTTCGGCGGCTCGTACCTGTTGATCGCCTTGATCGCATGAACCAGCGAGCTGCCGCCGCCGGGAATCATGCCTTCCTGCACGGCCGCCCGGGTCGCGCTGAGGGCGTCTTCGATGCGGTGCTTCTTCTCTTTGAGTTCGGTCTCGGTCGCGGCTCCGACTTGGATCACCGCAACGCCGCCGGAGAGCTTTGCGAGGCGCTCCTGCAGCTTCTCGCGATCGAAGTCCGAGTCGGTCTCCTCGATCTGCTTTTTGATCATGTCGATCCGGCCCTTGATCGCTTCGGTCTTACCGCCGCCGTCGACGATGGTCGTCTCTTCTTTCGTCACGGTGACGCGCTTGGCGCGCCCGAGCTGATCCTGCGTGACCTTGTCGAGCTTGAGGCCCAACTCTTCGGAAATGACCGTCGCGCCGGTGAGGGTCGCGATGTCCTTGAGCATTTCCTTACGGCGGTCGCCGAAGCCCGGCGCCTTGACTGCTACGCTGGTGAACGTGCCGCGCAGCTTGTTGACCACGAGGGTCGCGAGCGCTTCACCTTCGACGTCTTCGGCGATGATGAGCAGCGGCTTCTGCACTTGAACGACCTTTTCGAGCAGCGGCAGAATGTCGGCAATGGCCGAGATCTTCCGCTCGGTCACGAGGATGAACGGATCGTCCAGCACGGCTTCCATCCGCTCCGAGTCGGTGACCATGTACGGTGAGATGTAGCCCTTGTCGAACTGCATGCCGTCCTTGGTCTCCACCTCGGTCTTGAGGGTGCGGGACTCTTCGACGGTGATCACGCCGTCTTTGCCGACCTTCTCCATGGCGAGCGCCACGAGATCGCCGATCTCCTTATCGTTGGCCGAGATCGAGGCGACTTGAGCGATCTTCTCCTTGGTGTCGACGTCGTGTTTGAACGACTCCATCTCCTTGACCGCGATTTCCACGGCCTTTTCGATGCCGCGCTTGATGAGCAGCGGGTTACTCCCCGCCGTCACGTTGCGGAGACCCTCGCGGATGATCGCTTGCGCGAGCACCGTCGCGGTGGTCGTGCCGTCGCCCGCGATGTCGTTGGTCTTCGAGGCGACTTCCTTCACGAGCTGCGCGCCCATGTTTTCGAACACGTCGCTCAGTTCGATTTCCTTGGCAATCGTCACGCCGTCGTTGGTGATCGTCGGCGATCCGAACTTCTTGTCGAGAACGACGTTACGGCCTTTCGGTCCGAGCGTCACCTTGACGGCATCGGCCAACAGGTTGGCGCCCCGTTCGAGCGCACGCCGCGCGTTCTCGTCGAATACGATTTGCTTTGCAGCCATGATAAAGTTTCAAAACTCCTTAAACGCCGGCCGGAACTTTGTCGACGATGGCGAGGATATCTTTTTCTGGAATGATGAGGTACTCGGTGCCGTCGATCTTGACTTCGCTGCCCGAATACTTGCGATAGAGAACGCGATCGCCGACCTTGACGCTCATTCCGAGCTTCGTGCCGTTTTCCAGCACGCGGCCATCGCCGGCCGCCCGGATCACGCCCTCCTGGGGCTTCTCCTTGGCGGTATCGGGCAGGAAAATACCGCCCGTCGTTTTGTCGTCTTGCTCGACGTGCTCGATAACCACGTTATCGTGCAAAGGCTTGAGATTCACGGAAAAATGACCTCCCCACAGCAATCTACAGACCATTAGCACTCTCAGCGCGAGAGCGCTAGCCGTGCCATCTTAGCAGACTCCCCTCGCGACTGCAAGGGGTTGGGTCAGGCGTCTTTCTTAGGGGGCGAGGTGAGCGAAGGCCGGGCCTCCTAGCGCGTAGCCGATGACCAGCACCGCGGCCAGGAGGACGAAAAAGACCCGCAGGAGCGGGCGGTCCGTGGCGAGCGCGATCAGGGCCATGCCGACCCCGATGCTGACGACGGCGCCCTGCGCAAAGAGCGGCTGGGCGGTACGATGCAGCGCCATCCAAAGAAAGAATGCCGCCCCCACGCCCACCACGAGCGACAGCAGGGCCGAGGTTCCCCAAATAACCACCTCGCTGGACTCGGGAAGCGAATGTTCGCGCATCGTGCCGATATCGTAGCCGCCGAACCGTAGAGCTTGCTTAAAGCGGGGGGCCAAGGCTGGCGCAACGGCTGCGCGAATCCCCGCCGCATGGTTGCCCCTCCTCGAATCTCGTGGCCGCGAATCGCGGCGACCGCCGTCGTCGCCGGTCTCGCCGGCGGAACGCTCTTCGACCTCTACCTCTGGGCGACGACGCTCGTGCCGGCGCACCAGAGCGTCCTTGCGATGTGGCAGTGGACCGCCTCGACGGTCTTTGGAAAAGGGGCGCTGACCGACCCGCGATTTGCCGCGGCCGGCGCGGTCGTCAACGCACTGGTTAGCGTCGGCTGGGCCGGCGGCTATGCGTACGTCGCCTCCGTCAACCCGCTCGCCAACCGGCGTTGGGCGATGTCGGGTGTGGTCTACGGTCTGATCGTCTATACGATCATGCAGACCATCTTGCTGGCCGACAATAACTTCACCTATCCGCCCAATCCCAATGCGTTCGTCAACGCGCTCGTCGCACACGCGGCATTTTTCGGGCTGCCGGTCGCATACGTCGTACGCGCGATGGGACGCACGAGCGCTTCGTGATCGGTTCCGTGCGCGTGAGCCTCCCGGCCTTGCGTCATAACGCGAAGGTCTTACGCGATCTCGTCGGCCCCAAACATGCGGCGTACGTCGTAAAGAGTAATGCCTACGGGCACGGTCTCGTCGAGACGGCGCTCGCCATCGAACCTTTCGCGACGCGCATCTGCGTGTACGCGTTTGAGGAAGGCGTCGCCCTGCGCGACGGCGGCGTCACCGCGCCGATCCTCGTGCTCGGGCCGGTTCCCCCGGCGGCGCTGGACGACGCGATGTCCGCCAAACTCGAACTCGCTCTTTGGGACACCGGGGAGTTCGCGCGCCGCTTAGCCGGCGCCGCCCGCAAACGCGCGACGCGCGCGCAAGTCCACGTGAAGGTCAATACCGGACTAAACCGCCTGGGCTTCGAGCCGCACGAGCTCGCCGACGCCGTCGAGGACTACCTTCACGTTTCGGAAATCGAGATCGCCGGGGTCTTCTCGCATTTGTCGTCGGCCGAAGAGATCGATTCGCCGGCGACGATGCACCAGCTGGAAACGTTCGAACGCGCGTGCGCTTCGGCGGAGCCGCTGTTCGAACGGCATGGGGTCGTGCCGTTGCGCCATATTGCCGCCTCGGCGGCCGCCATGCTCTGGCCGCAAACGCGGCTCGACTTCGCGCGCTTCGGCATCGCGCTCTACGGGCTGTGGCCTTCGAAGCAAACGCGCGAAGCGATGGATTCGGGAGGCCTCGAGCTGCGGCCGGCGCTCTCGTACGTATCGAAACTCGCGGTCGTTCGCACGGTGCCGCCGGGAGCGCCGATCGGCTACGGCGCCGCCTACCACGCGCCGCGCGAGATGCGGGTCGGCGTCGTGCCGGCAGGATACGCCGACGGCATTCCTCGCGCGCTCTCCAACCGGGGCTGCTTTTTGGTCGACGGCGCAGGTTGCCCGATCGTCGGGCGAATCGCCATGAATCTCACCGAGATCGACCTTTCGAACGCACCGCAAGCGCGAGTCGGCTCGCGCGTGACGCTGATCGGCCGCGACGGCGACGCGTCCGTCGGCGCGGACGACTGGGCGCAATGGTGCGAGACGATCAACTACGAAATCGTCGCGCGTCTGCCCGACGGGCTGCCGCGCGTTTTCGACGACGACCCGCCGGCCGGCGAGCTTTAGGCAAACGCCGCGATCGCGTCGCGGAGATCCATCGTCCCTTTGTAGAGCGCGCTGGCTACGATGCACGAATCCACCGTCAGTGGAACGGCGCGCTTGAGCGCGTGCAAATCGTCGACGTGACGGGCGCCTCCGCTCGCCGTAATTCGTACCTCGGCCGCGTTGGCAACCGCGTTGAGCGCGTCGAGATCGTACCCTTCGCCCATCCCGTCGCGAAGGATTTCCGTAAAGATGATCCGCGCGACGCCCCACTGCGCGACCCGGCGAACCAGCGCGTCGCGATCGACCGGCGTGCGCTCCTGCCACCCGTGCGTCGCGACCTGCGAGCCGCGCGCATCGATTCCGGCGATAACCTTTCCGGGAAAGCGGCTGATGATGTGACGCGCCAGCCGTTCGTCTTCGACCAGCAGCGTGCCGAGAATGATCTCCGAAACGCCGGCATCGAAGGCCGCCTCGGCGTGACGCAGGGCGCGCAACCCGCCGCCGGTTTGCACCGGCACGTTGGCGGCCGCGCAAATTCGCTCGATGGCCGCCAGATTTTCGCCCGAGCCGAACGCGCCGTCCAAGTCGATGACGTGCAGGCGCGTCGCGCCGGCGGCCACGAACGCCCGCGCTCGCTCGACCGGATCTTCGTCGTACGTGGAGGTCGTCGTGGGGTCGCCGCGTTCCATTCGCACGCATTTTCCGGCGCGCAGATCGATCGCGGGGATCACGCGCATCGGATCAGCTTCCGGCCCCGTTGCTGCCGCGCTTTTCGATCGGCACGTACGGCCCCGCGGGCGGCCCCTCATAGGTGGCTTGCGGACGGATCAGACGGTTATCGGCCAGTTGTTCCAGGACGTGCCCCGTCCAGCCGGCGATTCGGCCGCACGCGAAGAGACAGGTAAATTCGTCGCCCGGGATCCCCAAGTCGGCAAGAACCGGCGCCGTATAGAAGTCGACGTTGGCGTAGATCGTGTTGTCGGGTTTCTTCTCTTGAAGAACTTTGCGGCTCGCCTCTTCGAGTTCGTGAGCGATTTCGAACCATCGGCTGTCGCCTTCGTGCTCGGAGAGCGTCTTGGCCATCGCTTCGAGATGCCGCGCGCGCGGATCGCGCACTTTGTACTCCCGGTGTCCCATGCCCATAATTCGTTTGTTGCGAGCGAGCGCGTCGCGGACGTATTGTTCGGCGTTTTCGGGTTCCTTGATTTCGGCCAGCGCCTGATACGAGGCGGTAGCGGCGCCGCCGTGCAGATCGCCCTGGAGGGTCGCTAACGCGGCGGTCACCGACGCATACAGGTCGGCACGCGTCGATGCCGCAACTCGCGCCGCGAACGTGGAAGCATTGTACGAGTGATCGGCGAGCAGCACGAAATACGTATCGAGCGCACTGGCTTCGATCGCGTGCGGCAGCTTGCCCGAACGCATGTAGAGGAAGTTGGCCGCTTGCGACAGGTCGGCACGCGGATCGACGGGGTTGAGTCCGCGGCGGATCCGGTCCCAGGCCGCGACGATCGTCGGGAGCTTCGCGATCAGTTCGATCGCGGTATGCACGTCGGACAGGTGCTCGCCGTGCGCGTTGACCGGCGAGAAGAGTGCGAGTCCGCTGAGAACGGTGCGCAGGACGTCCATCGGCCAAGCGGTCTTCGGGGCGTTCTGCATCGCGCTGACGAGCGGCTCGGGCAGCGACCGCCGGGAGCCGAGCTCGCGCTTGAGCGTCTCGAGTTCCTGATGGTTGGGCAGGTGCCCGTAAAGCAGAAGGTGGACGACTTCTTCGAACGTCGCGTTGGGCGCGAGATCGTCGATATCGTAGCCACGGTAGGTCAGGCGTCCCACGACGCCCTCGACGTTACTTAGCCGCGTAGACCCGACGACGACGCCCTCGAGACCGCGATCGACAACGGTAGGCAAGGATTTCCTCCAAAATAGATCTCCGCGGAGCGCGGAGCAGGCCCATGGTTTATCGGCAGGCGCGCGCACACCCTTCGGCCCGCGGAGGCCCTGCCCCATAGTGGAACCCGCGGCAGAGCACAAAAGGAGGCGGGGCAGGGCTGCGGGTTCCCGCAAGCAAGCGTCGAAGGGCTCGCTAGTGGCCACGGAAATCGTCGTTTCGGCGGATTCGGGTGTTGGCCAAATCAGGATCGATCGCCCCGCCAAGAAAAACGCTCTCACGACCGCGATGTACGCGGCGATGGCCGAAGCTCTCGAAGCGTTCGAGGGCGACGATGCCATTCGCGTCGTGACTCTCCGGGCGGCGAGGATTTCAGCGCCGGCAACGACCTCCGCGACTTCGCGGCCGCGTCGACCGCGGGTGACGCGTCGGCCTTCATCGCCGTCATCCGGTTTCTCGAGCGGCTCTGCGACTTCCCTAAACCGGTGGTCGCGGCGGTTGCCGGAAATGCGATCGGCATCGGCACGACGATGCTGCTGCATGCGGACGTGATCGTCGCCGGAGCCTCGGCTCGCTTCCGAGTGCCGTTCGCACAACTCGGGTTGGTTCCCGAAGCCGGTTCGTCGCTGCTGCTCCCGCTGGCCGTCGGGCGCACGCGGGCTACGTGGCTGCTTCTGGGCGGCGATTTCGTCGGCGCCGACGAGGCGCTGGCGATGGGACTCGTCACCAAAGTCGTCGCCGATGCCGACGTCGACCAAACGGCCGACGCGATCGCGTCGCGACTGGCGGACCTTCCGCCGACCGCGCTGCGCGAAACCAAACGGCTGATACGCGAGCCGATCTACGATGCGGTTCGCGCCCAAATGGGCGCCGAATCGGGCGTCTTCACGCAGCGTCTCGGCTCCGACGAGTTTCGCGCCGCCGTCGACAAGACGCTCCCGCCGAAATCGTAAAACGCGCTCATGGGCGCTTCGTCATCGGTCTACGCGACGGCGTCGCGCAACTCGCTGCGCGCCAGCGCGTACCCAACCAGACGATCGATCAACGCATCGTAGCCGATTCCGACCGGCGCGCAAGCATCGGGCAACAGGCTGGTGGGGGTCAGGCCGGGCAACGAGTTGATTTCCAGAACGTATGGCCGAAGGTCGCGACTGACGATGAAGTCGGTCCGCGAATAGTCGCGCAACCCCAACAGCCGGTGCGCGGAAAGCGCGAGCATTTGCAGGCGCGCGGCGAGATCGTCGTCGATCCGCGCCGGCGCCAAGTGAGTGCTGCCGCCGGCTTCGTATTTGGCGTCGAACGTGTAGAACTCGTCTCGGTTCGCGACGATTTCGACGATCGGAAGCGCCTCCTCGCCCAGCACGCCGCACGTGAACTCCCGGCCTTCGACGTACTCCTCGGCGAGAATTTGCGAATAGCTCTTGGAAGCCGTCAACATCGCTGCGGTCCACTGTTCGTGGGTGCGAACGATCGTCACGCCCGCCGAAGAGCCTTCAAAGCGCGGCTTTACGACCAGCGGAAGGTCGAGCGAGCCGGGAAGCAGCGGCAGCGTGCCGCCGCTCAGATCGAAAAGATCCCACGCAGCCGTCGGCAGGCCCTCGCCGGCCAGCAGCTTCTTGGTGAGGTGCTTGTCCATCGAAAGCGACGACGCTTCGACCCCACTGCCCGTATAGGGAACCGCCAAGTACTCGAGCAGCGCCTGAATGTGACCGTCTTCGCCCCCGGGACCGTGCAGGGCGTTGAAAACCACGTCGGGTTTCAGTTCGCGGACGTTATCGACGAACCGGTCATCGTAGTCGAGTGACGCAGCCTCGTAACCCAACGATTGCAGCGCGTGCATCACGCCCGTACCGCTCTGAATCGAAATATCGCGTTCCGCGCTGCTGCCGCCCATGACGACCGCGACTTTAGCTTTCCGTTTCATTGGTCCACGAAGACTCCGACTAGGTGCACTTCGAGTTGCAACTCCACCCCGAATCGGTCGAAGACCGCCGATCGCACCCGAGCGAGCAGCGTCGCCACGTCCTTGGCGCTCGCACTTCCGACGTTGTTGATAAAGTTGGCGTGCAGCGGCGAGACTTCCGCGCCTCCCTCGCGCCATCCCTTGGCCCCAGCCGCTTCGATCAGGCGGGCGGCCTTATCGCCCTGCGGATTGCGAAAGCACGATCCGGCGTTGGGCAGGGCGATCGGCTGCGTGCGTTTGCGGCGAACTAGCCGCGTCTGCATCTCGGCGCGCACGCTCCGCGGATCGGCCTTGGTGAACTCCAGGACGACGCGCGCGACGATCGCGTCGTGGGCGAGCGTCGAGCGCCGATAGAAGTATTCGACCGCGACCGCGTGCGCCGCCGGACGCGCCGGGGACTGCACCCACACTTCGCGGACGAAGTCGCCGATCTCGCGATCCGTGCCTGCGTTCATGCGCAGCGAACCGCCGACGGTTCCGGGGATTCCCGACAGCGACCCAATTCCGACGGCCCCCACCGAGGCGGCCTTGGCGGTCACCGCCGCCATGGCGACCGAGGCGCCGGCTTCTACGACCACGGCGTCGTCGCCGGCCCGTACGGAAAGCTCGGCGAACCGGCCGCCGAGGCGGATGACGATGCCGCGCATGCCCCCGTCGCCGACCAGGACGTTGCTGCCGCTGCCGATCACGAACCACGGCATCCGCCGCTTGAAACAGAAGCGCATCAGCGTCGCCAGCTCGGCTTCACTTTCCATCAAGACCAACGCGTCGGCCGGGCCGCCGATTTTCCACGAGGTCCACGGCGCGAGCGAGGCATCGAAGGCGGCGCGGTCGCCGAACGCGGCGGCGAGTTCGGCGCGTCCCGCATCGTCGAGCAGCGACTGCAGCGCCTGCGACGTCGTCAGGCTCATGCGCCCACCGCGGCCCGCGCGACGCGATCCGCCAGCCGGGCGGCCACGTCGGCAACGTCCCCCGCGCCGAGCACGAGCACCATCGCGCCGGCCGGCGTCTCGTCGAATAAGCGCGCCGCCAGGTCTTCGGAACGTCCGACGTAGCGCACCGTCGTCCCGAGCGTGGCCAACGGCTCGCCGATCGAACGCTCGCTCACGCCCGGAATTGCCGGTTCCGATGCCGCGTAAACCGGCAGAAGATAGACGCGGTCGGCATCGCGCAGCGCGCGCGCGAAATCTTGTGCCAGGAACGCGGTGCGCGAATAGCGGTGCGGCTGAAACGCCACGTACAGCGGACCGCGATGATAGCCGCGGGCCGCGGAAATCGTCGCCCGGACCGCGGTAGGATGGTGCGCGTAGTCGTCGACTACCACCATCCGCTCGCAGCGCGCCAAGATATCGAACCGGCGGCGCACGCCGCGAAACGCGCGCAATGCCGCGGCGATCCGCGCGAACGGAATCTCGAGCAGCCGCCCGACGGCGATCGCCGCCAGCGCGTTCTGCACGTTCATCGCTCCGGGAACCGCGAGCTCGACGCTGCCGAGGCCCACGTCTCCCGAGATCGCGTCGAAGCCGGCGCCCAAGCCGTCGAAGCGCAAATTGGCGGCGTGGATGCCGGCATCGGGTCGAAGTCCGAACGTCGCGATCCTGGCCCGCAAGTCGTTTGCCGCCAGCGAGGCCGAAAGGGCGTTATCGGCACCGACGATCGCGGTTCCGTCGTCGGGAAGCTTGCCGAGAAACTCCGCAAACGCGCGCACGAGCTGCGGAAGTTCGTCGTCGCTGGAGAGGTGATCGTTTTCGATATTGGTGACGACCGCGATCGTGGGCTCCAACAAGGCGAAGGATCCGTCGGATTCGTCGGCTTCGGTAACGAACCACGGCGAACGTCCGTCGTGGGCGTTGGTTTCAAGCGTGGCGTCGATCCCGCCTAACACGAGCCCGGCGTCGACGCCGCCGGCGCGCAGGACGCCGTGAATCATGGCCGTCGTCGTCGTCTTCCCATGCGTTCCGCACACCGCGATCCCGCGCCGGTCGCGCAGCAGATGCGCGAGCATTTCGCCGCGGTGGAGAACCGGAATTCCGCGCCGTTGCGCCGCGGAGTACTCTGGGTTCCGGCGATCGATGGCCGAGCTGACGACGGCCGTGTGCGCGTCGTCGACGTTGGCGGCATCGTGCCCGATGCTCACGCGAACGCCTTCGCGACGCAATGCGTCGACCAGCGCCGTCGACTTCACGTCGGATCCGGAGACCGCCTCACCGCGTGCCAACAGGATGCGGGCGATCGCGCTCATGCCGATGCCGCCGACCCCGACGAAGTGGTAGCTCCCCTTGCTCACCGTTCGGTCTTTCTCTGCGTGAGACGATGGACCCGGGCCAGCACGGCGGCGAGCGCGTCCGCGCCGCGCATCCGTTTGGCGGCAGCGTCGAGCCTTTCGAACTGCGACGGCACCGCGACGTCGCGTACGACGGAAGCGAGCGATGCGGCGAGATCCGCGTCGGATACGACCACCGCCGCACCCGATTCGGCGAATCGGCACGCGTTTTCGGTTTGATGGTCGCCGGCGGCGAAGGGATATGGAACGAGAATGGCCGGCTTTCCCGCGGCGGTCAGCTCGGCCAGGGTCGAAGCCCCCGCCCGCGCCAGGACCAAGTCGGCTGCGGCGTAAGCGGCCGCAACGTCGTCTATGTAAGGAAGCGCGACCGCGCCGGCTGGAGCGCCGCGACCCCAACGTTCCCATTCAGATGCGCCGGTCACGAGCAAAACCTGCCACTGCGGCGATAAGCCGCCTTGCTCGAGCAGGCTGCGAACGGCGGCGTTGATCGAGCGCGCCCCCTGGCTGCCGCCCATCGCCAGCAGCGTCTTGCGGGCCGGATCGAGTCCGAAGCGCGCAACCGCCTGCGCGCGCGGCGGCAGCGTCCGGATCGCCGCCCGAACCGGAACGCCGGTTTGCACGTACTTGCGTGCCAAGCGCGGATCGTCGACCGGAAACGCGCCCCAGATCTCGTCGACCAAGGGCGCGAGCGTGCGATTCGTCAAGCCGGGCTTCACATTGAGCTCGAGCAGCGCGATCGGTGCGCGGGTCGCGCCGGCCGAGCGCCGCATTCGAGCCGCCGTTACCACCGGGAAGCACACGTATCCGCCGGTGGCAATCACGAGATCCGGGCGCAGACCCGACAGCAGACCCCAACTTCGCGCGACGCCGGCCGCATTGACGGCGACCACGCGCGCCAGCGACGATCCCAACGGACGGGACGGCACCGTTTCCAGCCGGTAGCCCGCCGCCGGCACGATCGTTGCCTCCAAACGATCGGCGACGCCGACGAACGTCACGTTCGCGCCGTCCGATTCGCGCAGCGCGTCGGCAATCGCGATCGCGGGATAGAGGTGCCCGCCCGTGCCTCCGCCGGCAAAGACGACGTTCAAGCCGCTACGGCTTGGCAGCCAGGCGGCGGTGGCGCCCGACGTTGGCGATCAGCGCCACCGCGATCAGGTTGACGACCAGCGAACTGCCCCCGAAAGAGACGAACGGCAGCGGAACGCCGGTCACCGGCCACGACGACGTCACGACGCCGACGTTGATGAAGGCTTGGATGACGATCATGGCAGCGCTGCCGACGGCGAGGAAAAACCCGAACCGATCGGGCGCCGCGATCGCGATCTTCACGGCGCGGTAGGCGAGCGTTACGAACAACGCGACCACCGCGAAGGCACCGATCAAACCCAGCTCCTCGCCGAGGACGGAAAAAATGAAATCGGTGTACTGCTCGGGCAGGTAGAAGAACTTCGCGCGTGAGGCCCCGAGCCCCATTCCGAAGAGGCCGCCGCTGCCCAATGCGAGCAGCGACTGCACGATGTGAAATCCGTAGTTCTGCGGGTCCTTCCACGGATCGACGAACGCAAAGATGCGCGCGCGCCGGTACGGGCTGGCCATAACCGATATGGCGGCAATCGGCGCGGTCACCGCGAGGATCGCGACGAGGTGGAAGATTCGCGCGCCGGCCGCAAAGAACATCGAGAACGCGACGAACACGAACAAGCTCGCCGTGCCCATGTCGGGCTCTTTGAGCACCAGCATTGCAATGACCAGCACTGGAATGCAGAGCGGGAACAGTCCGCGGGCGAGCGACGTAATGCGTTCGCCGCGGGCCGCCAGCATCGCGGCTAAATAAACGACCATCGCGAGTTTGGCAAACTCCGATGGTTCGAAACTCAACGAGGAGAGGCCGATCCAGCGCCGGCCGCCGTTGACGTCCAACCCGATGTGCGGAACGAAGACGAGCAGCAGTCCGATCAGGGCGGCGACCAACAAGTAGGGAGCCGCACGTTTGAGGCGCGTTAGATCCATCCGATAGACGGCCAGCGCGGCGAGCGATCCGGCTGCCAGCCAAATCAGCTGACGTTTGACGTAGTACGCGATGTCGCCGTGCTCGGCGTACGCGATCGCGCTCGACGCCGAAAAAACCATGACCAGCCCGATTCCGACCAGCGTCGCCACGACGGCAAAGAGTACGACGTCGGGCGGAGCCGCAAGGTACGAGCGGATGGGTACTCGATCGGGTCCGTCGCGGCGCGAACTTCCCGCGCGCGTGGAAGCCGAACGGCTTGTAGCGTTACGCACCGGCCGTCTCCCGCATCGCCGTTACGGCGGCGGCGAATCGCTCGCCGCGATCCTCAGCCGATGCGAACATGTCGAACGAAGCGCATGCCGGCGATAGCAGCACGACGTCGCCCACCGCAGCGAGGTCGCGAGCGGCGCCCACGGCCTGCTCCATCGAGGCCGCGCGTACGACCGGGACGTCCCCGCTCGCGCGCGCCAGCGCGTCGGCGGATTCGCCGATCGCAACCAGCGCCTTGGCGCGGGCAGCGATCGCGGCACCGAGCTCGCCGAAGGCCGTTCCTTTCGCGCGGCCGCCGGCAATGAGCACGATCGGCCGTTCGAAGCTGCGCAACGCCGCGATCGTCGCATCGGGATTGGTCGCTTTGGAATCGTCGACGAAGAGCACGCCGTCGACCTCGGCCACCGTCTCGAGCCGGTGCGGCATCGGTCCGAACGTGGCCAATGCCGCGCGCAGGCGTTCGGGCTCGCAGCCGATCGCGAGCGCCGCCAGCAGCGCCGCCATAACGTTTTGTACGTTGTGCTCGCCCGGCAGCGCGATCTCGTCCCGTGACGCTACCACGATCGGCCGCGGATCGCCGATGACCGGGACGTACGTCAAGCAGCCGTCGCGCAAAAACATGGTCGCGCGCTCGTCGTTGGTCAGCGAGAACCATAGTTGGCGTGCCTGGGCGCGCGCGTCGCCGTTGCGCCAGTGCAGCTGGCCGACCCGCGGGTCGTCCAAATTGCCGACGAACCAGTCGGACATCGCCTGATTGGCGAAGATCCGATACTTCGCTTCGGCATACTCGTCCATCGAATAGTAGCGATCGAGATGGTCGGGCGCGACGTTGAGCAGCACGGCGACGCGCGGCTTGAACGCGCGAATCGTTTCGAGCTGGAACGACGAGACTTCGGCTACGATCCAATCGCCGGGTTCCGTTCCAATGACTTCGCGGATCAGAGGGTTGCCGATGTTTCCGCCGACGCGAACGTTCGCACCGCAAGCACGCAAGAGATGTCCGATCAACGCGGTCGTCGTCGACTTGCCCTTGGTTCCGGTTACGGCGACGACCGGCGCCTGGCAAAGCCGATAGGCAAGTTCGATCTCGCCGATCACCGGAACGTTGACGCCGTTGAGCGTCCGAACGACCGGCGACGTGGGAGGGATTCCGGGCGACAGAATTGCCGACGTCAGGCCGCCGAGAACCGTGCCGATTTCGCGCGGCAGCACGAAGCGGGCGCCAAAGCCTTCGGCAGTCGCGATCGCCTCGGCAATGCGGCCGGGCGCGGACTCGTCGGTCGCATAGACCGTGACGCCGCGGTCGCGAAGCACTTCGATGCTCGCCAGACCGCTGCGCCCCAGTCCGATCACCAGGACCGTCGCTTGCCGATCGAATTCGAATGGTCCGTTCATCGTACGATCGCCAATCCCACGAGCGAGCATGCGAGCGAAGCGAGCCAGAATCGCGCCGTAACCTTCGTCTCGGGCCAGCCGGCCAATTCGAAATGGTGGTGCAGCGGAGTCATGCGCCAAATGCGCTTTCCCCCGGAGGCTTTGAAGTACGCGACCTGCAGCATCACCGATAGCGCCTCGGCCACGAATACGCCGCCGACCAGCAAGAGCAAGAGCATTTGTCCGCTAAGAATCGCGACGCCCGAAAGCAATGCGCCCAAGGCCAGCGATCCGGTATCGCCCATAAACATCCGCGCGGGGTGCCGGTTGAAGAACAAGAACGCAACGCACGCCCCGGCGCCGACCGCGGCGCCGATGAGGGCTGCCGGAACCAACGCTTGGGCGGCAAGCGGGACGAAAACCAGCAACGGCGGGAGCATCGAGCCGGCCGCCAGTCCGTCGAGCCCGTCGGCCAGGTTGACGGCGTGAATCGTTCCGGTGATCGCGAAGATTCCCAAGATCAACCACAGCCAGTGCGGAGCGGTCAGCGAAAAGGTCCCGACGTGAAGGAGCACGTCGCGCGGGAAGAAGACGAACGATCCGTCGAGCGATCGCAAGAACACGATGGCGATCAGCGCCGTCACTAAGAACTTGGTACGCGCGCGCAATCCGCGGCCGCCGTTTTGAGCAACGGTGAGATAGTCGTCGAGCAAACCGACGCCGGCGCAGGCCAGCACCAAGAGTCCCAGTTGCGGCAGCAACGGCGCCCGGCTGGCCGGCACCATCGCCGCGATCGCGGCGACGAACACCAAACCGCCCATCGTCGGCGTGCCGCTCTTGTCGCGATGCGATGCCGGCGCGTCTTCGTAAACCGTTTGACGCACGCCCAGGCGTCGCAGCAGCGGCAGCAGGAGCGCGCCGGCAACCAGTGCAAAGAGACATCCGAGCACGATCCAAAACGGCGCCGAGCCGAACAGGAGCCGCGCGTCCATCGCCGGCGCCGGCAACCCGAAACCCGGATTCACGCGCCGCTCCGCAGCAGCGGGCTGGGCCCCGTGCCACGCCACTTGAGGACGACGACCGGCGTTTGTTCGTCGCCGTTGCCGTGCGGATTGTCGAGCAAGGCGCGCTCCACCGCCGGACGCTCGACTTCCGGCGACGCTCCCAGAACCTTGGCTTTTTTCAAATCGTTGGCGTCGACGACGGCGCAGTCGACTCCGGCGTGCGCGACAACCGACCGCGCGAATCCATCGGGATCGCGCGGCGCGAAGACGATCGCGCGTTCGAACGGCGGCATCGTTCCGGTATACCCGTCGATCGCCGCAATCGCCTCGCCGAGCACTTCGTAAAATGCTCCACGCCGGCCGAGCAAGCGCCCCACCGCGTGCGCCAGCACCGCGCGGATAACGCGCGCCCGGCCGGCCGCGTCGATCACGACCTGCATCGATTCGGGCTGGTTGACCGTCGCAAGCGCACCGGCCCGGCGGGATAGCGCGTACGCCAACCGCGATGGTCGCACGTATTCGGCCGGCACGAACTCGCCCTGCGCGATCGCGACCGCCGTCTCCGAAACCGCGATGACGTCACCCGCTCGCGCGATCCCGGTGACGGCCCCGGCCACGATTGCCGCAAGGTCGTCGCCGGCCCGGACCAAGGTCGTGCGGACGGGAATCGCCTTGACACCCGCCGGCACCTCGGGGCGTTCTACCGCCAGGCCGCGCGTCGCCGAACTCACCCGTGCAACTCCTCGAGGATTTCCTCCAGACGATACTTGCGCGAACCTTTGAGCAGTACGACGTCGCCGGCACGCGCATGTTCGCGCAGCCAGTCGGCGCCTTCCGCATTCGACCCGATCCGTACGAGCGACTCCGGAGCGATCCCAGCCTGCTCCGCGCCGCGCGCCAATGCGTCGGCGTAGTCGCCGCCGACTAAAACGATGCCCGCGCGACGGGCCGCGTGCGCGCCGACTCGTTCGTGCAGCTCAACGGCTTCCGCACCCAACTCGGCCATGCTGCCGAGCACGGCAATCGCCCGTTTCGCGCCTTGCGACGCGAGCGCGTCCAACGCCGCGATCGAGCCGCCGGCGTTGGCGTTGTAGGCGTCGTACACAATGCGCCATCCGCCCGCCATCTCGAACGATTCGAATCGGCCCGGCGGCAAGCGCAGTTGCGAAACGAGGCTCACGATTGCTTCGAGGGTCACGTCCAGCTCGAGTGCGCCGGCTACCGCGGCCGCGAGGTTGGCGCGATTGTAAGCGCCGGGAAACGTCACTTCGATCGGTCGCTCGAAGACGCGCGCACCGTCGTTGAATCCGACCAGCCGTTCGCGGCCGAGCACGACGACGAACCGCCCCGCAGCTTTGGGTAGGTTCGCCCAGGTATCGCGCTCCGCGAACCAGTGCGGCGGCTTGTCGAGCGACGGCGCGCGGGCCGCCGATACCGCGTCGTCGACGCCCAGCACGGCGCGCGCGCCGCGCGAAAACAGCGCCCACTTCGTTTCCGCCAAGCGTTCCCGCGAGCCCACGATTTCGAGATGAGCGTCGCCGACGTTCGTGAGAATTCCGACGTCCGGCCGCGCGATGTCGACCAGCGTTGCGATGTCGCCGAAGTTGCGCGCGCCCATTTCGACGACGATCGCATCGTGCTCGTCGTTGGACGCGTCGAGCAGCAACCGGCTCACGCCGATCTCGTTGTTTTCGTTCCCCGGAGCGGCCAACACCCGAGCGCCGAAACGCCCCGCCAGCAGCGTTGCAGCGAAGGCTTTGGTCGTCGTCTTACCGGCGCTTCCGGTAATCCCGAGAACGTAGCCGGCAAACCGGCGGCGAGCCAAAGCCGCCAGCGCCATGTAGGCCGCCTTCGTTTCGGCGACCACCATCGTCGCAACGCCGGGAACGCGCCTTTCGGGCCGGTCGACGATCAGCAACGCCGCGCCACGTCCGACCGCTTCGGCAACGTAGTCGTGTCCGTCGAAGCGCTCGCCGCGCAACGCGAGGAACGCGTCGCCAGGGTGAAGCGTGCGGGTGTCGGTGCTCGTGGAGATTTCGGCGGGCGCATTCTCGGCGTCGAGTAACGTCGCGTTCGTCGCGGCGACGGCCTCCGAAACGGGCAATCTCATCGGATGGCTCCGCGCAGCCGCAGCGCCCGGCGAGCCACGACCGCGTCGTCGAACTCGATCGCCTCTCGCCCCACGATTTGGTAGACTTCGTGGCCTTTGCCGGCGATGAGGACCGCATCGCCCGGGCATGCCTGGGTAATCGCCGTCTCAATCGCGGTGCGGCGATCCAGTTCGACCGCGTGCGCCCCGCCGGAAATCCCAGCAACGATCTGCGCGGCGATCGCGCGCGGATCTTCGGTACGCGGGTTATCGCTGGTCACGTACACGCGATCGGCGTAGCGCGCCGCGACCGCGCCCATCTCCGGCCGTTTTCCGCGGTCGCGGTCGCCGCCGCATCCAAATACGACGAACACGCTACCCGAAACGGTCTCTCGCAACGCTTGCAGAACGCGTTCGAGGGCGTCGGGCGTGTGCGCGTAGTCGACCACGACGTCGACGCCGCCGTCGCCGAAGCGCTCCATTCTCCCCGGTACCCGATCGAGGTGCGCGAGCCCCGGGGCGATCGCGGCGTCGTCGAGCCCGAGGCTCCGCGCGATGCCGATCGCCGCAAGCGCGTTGAGCGCGTTGAAGCGGCCGGGAAGACGAACTTCAAAGACAGTACCGTCGACGGCGAAACGGCTCCCGTCCGGCGTGACGGCCAGCTCGACGGGCCTAAGGTCACCGTTTCGTTCGCCGTAGGTTATCGTCGGTACGCCGCGGGCGCGCAACTCCCGCGCCCAGCGCGCGCCAAGCGGATCGTCGACGTTGAGCACGGCGCTCTGCGCCATCTCGAACAGGCGGCGTTTGGCCGCAGCGTACGCTTCGAGCGTCGAGTGAAAGTCGAGGTGATCGCGGGTGACGTTGGTCAACGCGGCTACGCGAAACGTGACGTCGTCGACGCGCCCGAGCGCGAGCGCGTGCGAGCTGACCTCCATCGCGACGGCGACCGCGCCGGCGTCGCGCATCGCCGCCAGCAAACCGTGCAGTTCCGGCGGCAACGGCGTCGTCTGCGCGAGCGTCCAGCGGCGCTCGCGAAATTCCGCTCCGACGGTACCGATCGTTCCGCACGGTCGGGCCGCCCCGTCGAGAATGGCTCGAACCATTTGCACGGTCGTCGTCTTGCCGTTGGTGCCGGTGACCCCGACGGTATCCAGCGAGCGCGACGGATCTTCGTAAAAGGCGGCCGACAGCGCCGATAGGGCGCGCCGCGAGTCGGCCACCGTCACGACGGTCGCCTCGGGAAAGGCGGCCGCAGGTTCCTCGACGACGATTGCCGCCGCACCGCGCGCGATCGCTTGAGCGACGAACGCGTGACCGTCGGTTCGTTCGCCTCGCAATGCCACAAAAAGCGTGCCCGGCCGGACCGCGCGCGAGTCGCTTTCGATACTCGTCACGAGCCGATCGGAATCTCCGAGGACGGAGCGTTCGGCAGGCAAACGCGCGGTCAGCCGGGAGAGTTCGACCGGCAAGCGGTCAGCCATGCGGAGCGGCCGCCGGCAGAACGCCGGCGTGCAGCATCGCTTCGCGCGAAATCTCCGCAAACGCCGGCGCCGCGACCACACTGCCGTAATAGGATCCGATCGGACGTTCGAGCTTGACGTAAACGACGTAGCGCGGATGTTCGTACGGCACCATGCCGATGAACGAAGCGGCGTAGTAACCCGAGCGGTACTCGCCGTCTACGACCATCTCCGCCGTTCCGGTTTTCCCGGCCGTCGAATAGCCGGCGATTTGCGCGCTCGGGTCGCCGGTGCCGTGCAGCACGACCGAGCGTAGGAAAGCGCGCAACTCGGCCGCGGTCCGTTTCGAGAAGACGCGGCGCACGACGCGCGGCGAAATCTTGCGCTCGAGCTTGCCTTGCTCGTCGTAGACGGCGCGCACGACGTGGGGTTCCATGAGAAGCCCCCCGTTGGCGATCGCACAGTAGTAGCGGGCCATGGCGATCGGCGTGACCGACACGCCCTGTCCGAACGACATGGTCGCGAGCGAGGAAGCGCTCCAATCTTTGGGCGCCGGCACGATCCCCGGATTTTCGCCGGGTAAGCCAACGCCGGACGCGACGCCGAAACCGGCCTTGCGCTCCATCGCGTAGAGCGTCTTTCCACCGACGTACATTCCGACTTCGGCCGCTCCGACGTTGTGCGAGAACTCGACGATCTGACCGAGCGTTTCGCTTCCTCCGGTACCGCTCATGAAACCATCTTCCGCGTTGTGGATGGTTCGCCCGCCGACTACCAGCGTATCGTGTGCCGGAAAGCGCGTCGCCAAGGTTACCTTGTGGGAATCGAGTGCGGCAGCGGCGGTTACGAGCTTGTAGGTCGAGCCCGGTTCGTAAGCATCCATCACGGCCCGGTTGCGCCGTTGATCGGCATCGAACTTCCAGAAGCGATTGGGGTCGAACGTCGGAGCGTTCGCCATCGCGAGCACTTCGCCGGTCCACGGATCCATCACGATCGCCGTACCGTCGAGGGCGTGAAATGCTTTAAACTGTTTTCCGAGCGCTCGCTCGGCGATGAACTGCAAATACGAGTCGATCGTGAGCTGCAACGTGGACCCGGGGTCCGCGGGATGGACGACCCGCTCCCGGCCGAATGGGATCGGGCGCCCGAATTCGTCGGTTTCGAGGACGACGCTGCCCGATCGCCCGCGCAGCAGCGCGTCTTGCGAGTATTCGATCCCGTCGAGACCGTTTTCGTCGGTACCGACGAAGCCGAGGACGGTTGCCGCCAGCTTCCCGCCCGGGTCCACGCGCAGTCCGGTCTGCTCTTCCTTAAGGGCGATTCCGGCAACGTTGAGCGCGCGGACCCGCTCGGCGACGTCGTGCGGAACCTTCCGCGCGACCCAGGCGAACCACGACGTCTTATCGTGGAGCGCTTCGACCGTCTCCGGGTCGAGTTTTCCGAAAACTTTCTGTAGTTTGAGGATCGTCGCATCGGGGTCGGACAGTTCGCGCGGCACCGCGTACACGCTTTCCGAAGGGAGCGAGCGAACCAGCACGTTTCCGTTGCGATCGAGAATGCTTCCGCGCCGCGCGAAGACTTCGACGGTGTCGGAACGTTGGGCGAGCGCGCGGCGCGCGTAGACCGCGCCGTGGATGACTTGCACGTCGTAGAGCCGCCACGTGAGAAACGCGGCAACCGCCAGCATCGCGTAAAAAATGGTGCGCGCCCGCATCGGCGCGACGCGGGCGAAGGTGCGTTGGTGCATGCCGACGGTCTCGGTGAACCGGGCCGTCGCTACCGCTGCCGTCCCGGCAAGAAGAACCCGGCCAGCGACGACAGCACCGCAACGCGCGGGCGATCGCCGGTGGTTTGCGATCGGCGCAGCCGCACCACCGCAATCTGCTGCGGATCCTTCATTCCCATCCGTCCGGCCATTGCCGAGAGGCGCTCGTCGGACTGCAGCGCGGCGATCCGATCGTCGAGCCGCAGCGTCTCTTCCAGCAACGCTTCGCGCTGCTGGTGCGCGCGGGCGACGGCGTACGACATGCCGGTCAGCGACGACGTCAGCACGACGTATCCCATGAACAACACCAGCAGACCGCCAATCGCGAACGAAACGCGGACGATGCTCGAGTAGCGTTCGCGTGACTTGCGAACCATCCGCCGTTCGGTGGCGGCGCGCGCGACGCGCGGATTCTTCAGGCGAATTGGTCGATCGAAGTGGCGCGGTTGGATCACTTAGCTGGCCTTCCGTCGGGCGGCCGCGCGCAGCTTGGCGCTGCGCGCGCGTGGATTTTCCGATGCCTCCCGCTCGCTGGGCGCGAGCGGTTTCTTGGTAAGCACCTCGAGCCTGTCGTCGCTGCGAAACGCCTGTTTGACGATCCGGTCCTCGAGCGAATGAAAGCTGATGACGACCACGCGGCCGGCGCCGCGCAGGCGTCCGACCGCCGCGCTCAATCCCTCGCGCAGCGCTTCGAGTTCGTCGTTGACCGCAATCCGCAACGCTTGAAAGACGCGGGTTGCCGGATGAATGCGTTCGCGACGCCCCGGACGGTGCACGACGCCCGCGACGAGTCCGGCGAATTCGGTCGTCGTCGTCGGAAGCCGGCCGGCGGCGCGGCGCTCGACGATCGCATGCGCGATCCGGCGCGCCGAACGCTCCTCGCCATAGGCGAAGAAGATGTCGGCAAGTTCGCGTTCGCTCGCGGTCGCGAGCACGTCGTACGCGCTGCGGCCGCCGCTGGGATCCATCCGCATGTCGATGGCGGCGGTGCGGCCGAGCGAGAAGCCGCGCTCCGGATCGTCAAACTGCATCGACGATACGCCCAAATCGAAAAGCGCTCCATCGATCGAAGCCACGCCACAGCGCTCGAGCACGTGCCCGAGCTGTCTGAAGTTGGCATGCACGAAGGTGAGGCGGGGTTCCTCGAGAGCGCGCGCCCGGCGCTCCGCCGATGGGTCGGCGTCGAGCGCGATTACCCGGCCGGAGGCGCCGAGGCGATTCAAAATAGCCGTCGAGTGCCCACCCGCGCCAAACGTGGCATCGAGATAAATCCCACCCGGCTCGATCGCCAAGTACTCCAGCGCCGGCTCCAAGAGCACCGGGACGTGCGTCATGCGCGGCCCACATTAGTACAATCCCAGATCGGCGACAAAATCGGCGACCTCTCCTTGGGGGGCCGCATGCGCGGCGTACCGCTCCTTAGCCCAAATTTCGACTCGCGTCAGCGAGCCGACCGAGATGACCTCGCGTGCGATGCCGGCGTAGGTGCGCAGCGTGGCGGGGATGACCAGCCGCCCCTGGGCATCGCACGCGACCTCCTCGGTATGAGCAAAAAGTTGGCGAACGAACCTTCTAAAGGACTCGTCTTTGCGAGGGATCGCCTCGAGCCGGGTGCAGAAGTTCGACCACGTGGCGCTCGGCAGCAGCGCCAAGCACGGATCGGGGTGGGCAATAGTAAGGACGAAGTCCGCACCCAAGCGCTCGCGAAAGCGCGCGGGGACGATGAGCCGACCCTTGTCGTCAAGGGCGTGTTCGACCGAACCCGTAAAGCGCGGTAGCTCCGCGTGCACACAGCCCTCCCTGAGGCACCACTAAACACCACTTTGCTCCACTATACGCCCCAGGCAACCCCAAGGCAAGTGAGACGGGCGCCAAGGGTTCGACGGTTTGAAAAACCATGACCGCTCAATCGAACAGGCGTTCGGATGAAGCGCTTACGGCGAGACGCTCGAAACGGACGGTCAGAGCACGTATGAAGAATTCGACGATACTTTATCGTCCGGTTGGACCGGAAGAATGGGGCTAGAGTAATTCAACGCACACGTCGTCGGGCGAATCGGCGTCATTCATCACTTTGGCGCCGGCGGCGAATTACCATAGACGCCGTTATACGAAATCTTGCAGGGTGAGCGCGACCGTGCGCTGCGTTCCGTCCTTTCCAATCAGGCCGAGATGCAGCACCGTACCCGGTTGGCCGAAGAATAGCTCGCGCACGGCTTGGAGGGTCATCGACGAAGCGGCCTTCCCATCGATCGTCGCGATGACGTCGCCCTTGACGATGCCCGCTTGCGCCGCCGGCGTACCGGGGCGCGCGTCGAGCACGACGTACTTGCCGCCCCGGTTGAGCAGGAAGAGCCCCGCCCGTTCGTAGACGTCGGGTTTGTTCAACGAGTCGTTGGCGACGAGAGCCATCGTTTGCTTACCGTAATCGAGCGTGAGCGCGAATCGTTTCCAAATGCCGCCGCCAACGTTGGCCGCGACGAACGGTACCGCGAACGCTCCTTTCTCCTGCGTCGTGAAGTCGCCGACGACTTGCGGCAACGTGAACGAACCAAAACTCACCGAGCCGATCCTTCCAAGCTTGCCGAACGAGGGACCGCCGAATCCGAATCCGGTCACGCCTGCGGCGGTCAACGTTTTGGGAACGACCTGCGGATGCGCGGCCATGAACGGTCCCATCAACGTGATCGAATCGCGCGCACCGGTGTCGACCGTACACTGCGCGGCAATCCCGTCGATGCCGCACGCAAACTGCGGCTGTCGGCCGTCGAGCACGAACGGCAGGACGTCGGCTCCGGCGGGCGCGCCGGCCCCGGGCATTTGGAGAACGACCCGGTTGTGGCCGTAATCGAACGTCGTCACGAACCGCGACAGCACTTCGAAACCGATCAATCCGTCGACCGGCTGTCCGCTGGACATTCCGAAACCCATGCGGGTCGGTGCGATCGCGAAGAGCTGATTTTTGACCGTCGCGTCGCCGACTTGCAGCGTATCGACGTTAGCGAAGCTGAGCGATTCGGTTTTCGCGCCGACGCCGCCGCCCTGTATCGACCCGTGACCGACGGCGCCGATCTCCTTGGCAACGGCCGGGTCGACGATGTTCGCACCGCCGGTGTCGAAGATGAAGCGATACGGGCCTTGGCCATTGAGCTTCAGACTCAGATAGACGTGATTTTCCGCAAGGTCGAACGGCACGCTGGTCTGCGCCGCGCCGCCCGCAATCGAGAAATCGGTGACGTCGGAAGCCGGCTTCGCGAGATGCTGGGCTCCGTCGGACGGATTCGCGACCACGCTCGTGAGCGTTGCGTCGCTCGAATTACCGTCATTCGACTCCGTATGGACGGCGTAAGGCACCATCAGC
>DASXDV010000017.1:0-1647 GCA_036490465.1 Candidatus Tumulicola sp.
GGCTTCAGCTCCGGCCGACGAGGGTGCGCGCCTGGTGGGTCGCGGGAACGTTGGGATACGTCCCGGTCAGACACCCCAGGCACATCTCTTCACGTTTGCGGCCGACCGCGGCAATCAAACCGTCCAAACTCAAATATCCGAGCGAATCCGCGCCCGTCCGCTGCCGAATCTCTTCGACCGTATAGTTGGCGGCAATTAACTCGTCGTAGGTCGCCATATCGACGCCCAAATAGCACGGGTGCTTGATCGGCGGCGACGTAATCCGCAAATGCACTTCGCGCGCGCCCGCCTCGCGCAGCAGCGCGACGATCCGCGGCGTCGTCGTTCCGCGGACGATCGAATCGTCGACGACGATCACCCGCCGGTCTTTGAGGTTTTCCACGACCGGATTGAACTTCAAGTGGACGCCGCGCGAGCGCATGTTTTGATCCGGACTGATAAAGGTGCGCCCAATGTACCGATTCTTGATCAATCCCTCGATATACGGCAGATCGCTTTCGGCGGCGTAGCCGATCGCGCCGGGAACTGCCGAGTCGGGCACCGCCATGACGGCGTCGGCCTCGACCGGATGTTCCTTGGCGAGTTGGCGACCCATGGCGTACCGCGCCATGTAGATCGAGCGCTCGTCGAACTTGGAATCCGGACGCGCGAAGTAGATGTACTCGAACATGCACAACGCCGGAATTGCGTCTTCGACGGCGGTCTGAAACGACTCGAGGCCGGCCGACGAAATGCGGACGATTTCGCCGCGCCCTACTTCGCGCAGATATCGCGCGCCGATCGTCCCGAGCGCACACGACTCCGACGCTACCACGTAACCACCGTCGGGCAGCGCGCCCAGGCACAGCGGCCGCACGCCCCAAGGGTCGCGAAACGCGTACAACTCGTCTTGCGTGCACAGCACGATCGAATAGGCGCCGCGCGCAACGGCCAGCACCGCTTTCATGCGGTCGACCATCGTGCCCTTCGACTCCACGAGCAGCTTGGCCAACACTTCGGAATCCGAACTCGCCTGCAGCACGAGGGTGGGCGAGAGCGTTTCGCGCAAGTCGTCGGTATTGGTCAGGTTGCCGTTATGGGCGAACGCGAAATCGCCAAGCTCGGTGCGTTCCAGGAGCGGCTGCGCGTTGACCACGATCGACGAACCGGTGGTGGAATACCGCGTGTGGCCGACGGCGATGTAGCCGCTGAGGTCGCTGAGGATGTCTTCGTCGAAGATGGCGCTCAGCAAGCCCATCTCCTTGTGCGAACGGATCGTCCCGCCGTCGGCGGCGGCGATTCCCGCCGACTCCTGTCCGCGGTGCTGCAGCGCATAAAGCGCGAAATACGCGAGGCGCGCTGCGTCGCGTCCCGGCGCAAAGACCCCCGTTATGCCGCACATGTAATTCGATTATAGCAGGTCGGACCGCCCGGGGTCAGTCGCTCGACCGGCGCCCCCCGAAGATCTGCAGCAGAGCGAGGAAGATATTGATGGCGTCGAGGTAAATGCTGACCGCCATCAAGACGGGACTCAGCCCGTCGCCGCCCGCCCGGATCCGAGCGAAATCGATCAAAACCAGCCCCGCGAAGATGACCAGCGTCAGCCACGCGTACGTTTCGGGGTGAAGGAACTTTACGAAGATCGAAACGACGCCCAGCACGATCAGC
>DASXDV010000073.1:0-6589 GCA_036490465.1 Candidatus Tumulicola sp.
CGCCTTCGTAAACGTCGGGCGCCCAGCTGTGGAATGGGACTAGACTCAACTTGAAGGCCAATCCGATGGCAAACATTCCGGCGCCCATCCAGAAAATGGGACTCGCGGCTAAGGCCGGAGCGACGAAGTCGGAAAACATCACGCTGCCGCTCGCGCCGAACAGCAACGCCATCCCGAAAAGCATGAAGCCCGACGCCGTCGAGCTAAGAATCAAATATTTCAGCGCCGATTCGCGCGCCGTCTTGCGGTCGACGAGGCCGCACAGGCAATACAGCGCGAGCGAAAGCAGTTCGAGGCCGAGGAACACGGTCATGAGATTGGCCGAGCCCGCCATCAACATCGCCCCGCAAGCGCTCCACAGCATCAGCGCAACCGTTCCGGCCAGTCGCTGCGGCGAACCAATCGAGCCGTAGAGGATCAAGGACCCGATCAGCGCCAGCAGCACGATCTCTTCGAAAACCGTCGTAAAGCCGCCGGTCATGAAGCCGCCGAAGAACGCGTCGTAATCGTGCCCGAATTGGCGTGCCGCCAAAACGCCGGCCGCAAGCGCGCCGAGCACGCCGATACCGATCGAAACGTACCTCGGCACGTGACGGGGGGCGAGCAGATCGACGATCAGGACGATCAGCGCGGCGATCGCCACGACGCCGACGGGAAGCAGCGCCGACCAATCGGCCGAGGTGAAGGGATTCGCGATCATCGCACCATCCCGATTGCCGTCAGAATCGCGTGCGGCTGCACGCCGACCAGCAGCAGCGCGACGAGCAGCGGTGCCACCGCAAGTCCTTCGAGCCAGGTGAGGTCGGCGCGAACCGGCAAATCGGAGACCTCGGGTCCGTTCATGATCCCCTGATACAGCCGCAAGAAATAGGCCGAAGCGAGCACGACGGCAATGAGCCCAACGATCGCCGCCCAGACGTGACCGGCCTGGTAAACGCCGGTGAGCATGATCAACTCACCCACGAATCCGGCCAAACCGGGAAGTCCGAGCGCGGCCAGACAGGCGATGCAAAACGCGCCGGCGAGCCGTGGATTGGTCCTGCCCATCCCGCCCAGGCGCACGAGCGAGCGCGTTCCTTCGCGCTCTTCGATATAGCCGACGAGAATGAACAGCGCCGCAGAGAACAGGCCGTGGGCGACCAAGTACACGATCGCGCCTTGCAAGGCCAGCTGATTGCCGACGGCGATGGCGATGGCGATCAAACCCAAATGCGAGAGTGAGGAATAGGCCACGATTCGCTTGGCGTCGTGCTGGACGAGCGCCGACGTCGCTCCGTAGACCAGCGAGATCGCTCCCAGCACGATCAGCGCGGCGGAGTACTGCTGCACGTACGCGGGAAGCAGCGCGAGCGCGATCGCGATGAGCCCGTACAATCCCGCCTTCGACTGGGCGGCGGCGACGACGGCAACCATCGGGGCCGGCAAATCCGCATAAGTCGGCGGCATCCACGTGTGGAGCGGCCACACCGGCGTTTTGACCAAAAAGGCAATCGCGAAGCCCGCGAAGATCCAGGGCGCCCAACCGCCCGCCACGTGCACGCCGGAACGCCCGATCACGTCGGTCGTTCCGTAAAGGATGCCAAAGGCCGCCGTGGCCAGCAGCAAGAGCAAACCCGCAGAAAAATTGTAGATCAGGTAGCGCCACGCCGTTGCGGGTCGCGAACTCCAGGCCGTCAGTCCGAAAAAGACCGGAATCAGCATCACGTCCCAAAAGAACGCGAATAGCAGCAAATCACGCGCGAGAAACAGCCCCAGCATCGAGCCTTCGAGCAGCAGCATCAGAGCGACGAATCCGCGGGTACGGGGCAGCTTGACGGTCGCGATCGCGCAGGCGGTGCAAAGCGCCGTTAGAAGGGCGAGCCAAAACGAAACGGGCGTGGCCCCGAAGTGAAACGCGGCGACGAACGGACGCGCGAGCCAACGGAAACTCCATTCTTGGCCGCCCGCCATCAGCACCAAGAAGAAAGCCGCAACGGATACGACGGTTCCGGCCGTGCGCGAGACGTTGCGCTCGTCGCGCGGGAGCGCGAAGAGCAACCCTCCCGCCACGAACGGCAACAGGATCGATGCGAGCACGAGCATCAGCGCAACCCTCCCGCCGCCAACGCGTAGTAGACGATAAAGCAGGCGGCTCCGAAGGCCAGAATCAGCGCGTAGGCTCGAAGCAGCCCGGTTTCGAGCGACCGAACGAGGGTGCCCGTACTCCGCGCGATCTCGGCCAGTTCGCGGACGGCCCCGTCAATCACGTGGGGATCGAAAACGCGGGCGACCAGCGTGCCGAAGAGCTGCGACGTCCGTACGAATAGCAAATCGATCACCGCATCGAAGTAGAACAGATTGGTCAACAACGCGGGCATCCGCAGCGATTCGTCGCGCAGGCGAACCACGGCGTTGGCTTGAGCGTTCTTGGCCGCGTACCGTTGCCACGCGACCGCAAACCCCGCCGCCACCGCGAGCAACACGATCAGCGACGTCGCGATTTCGGAGATCGGCGCCGGCGGCAAAGTCTGCGCGGCGAACTGCGGCGCGAAGTAACGCGCCCAAGGCGACCCCTCGCCGCCGGCCATCAGAGCGGCGCCGATCGCGACGGTCGGCAGGATCAGAATACCGACGGGCGCGTTCATGATCCACGCCGGAGCGTGAGCGTGGGCGTGTCCGCCGGCGGCCGGCGCAGGCGGCAGCGCGGCCCCGCGCATCCCGAGTTCGACCGGATCCACGTCGCCGCGATAACTGCCCAAGAACGTTACGAACAACAGCCGGAACATGTAGTACGCCGTCAGGCCGGCCGTGACGATTCCGACAGCGTACAGCCACGGATGGCCGTGCGCGAGCGCGCCGTAGATGACCGCGTCCTTCGAGAAAAATCCGCTGAAGAACGGGATGCCGCAGATCGAAAGCACGCCGGTCAGGATCGCCCAAAAGGCAAACGGCATCTTGGTCCGCAAGCCGCCCATACGCCGAACGTCCTGCTCGTTGGCGAGCGCGTGGATGATCAGACCGGCGGCGAGGAAGAGCTGCGCCTTGAAGAAGGCGTGCGTAAAGAAGTGCGCCACGCCGCCCGCATACGCGCCGACGCCGACGCCCATGATCATGTAGCCGATCTGCGACATCGTCGAGTAAGCCAAAATTCGCTTGATGTCCCACTGCACGCAGCCCAGGATCGCGCCCACGATGGCCGTCAGGCCGCCGATCGAACCGGCGAGCAGCTGCGCGCTCGGACTGGCGTCCCAGAGCGGAGCGCACCGCGCGATGAGATAGACGCCGGCGGTAACCATGGTGGCGGCGTGGATCAACGCCGACACCGGCGTCGGGCCCTCCATCGCATCCGGCAACCAGGTGTGGAGCGGAATTTGCGCCGACTTGGCGGCGGCCCCGACGAACAGCCCGACGCAAATCGCGAACAGGAGTCCCGGTCCGTACGCGCCGGTCGCCGCAAATGCGTCGCCGAAGGCGGTCGAGTGCACCGTCGCGACGATTGCGAAGATCGCGAACATGATCGCCACGTCGCCGACGACGTTGATGACGAAGGCCTTGCGCGCCGCCGCCACCGCCGAGGGACGATCGAACCAAAATCCGATGAGGAAATACGAGGCTAACCCGACGAGTCCCCAGCCGATCAGCAAGCCGACGAAGTTATCGGACAGGACGAGCGTGAGCATCGCGAAGACGAAAAAGTTCATGTACGCGAAGAAGCGCGCGTACGCGCGGTCGCCGTCCATGTAACCCATCGAGTAGAAGTGGATCAAAAAGCCGACGCCGGTAATGATTAACGCCCACAGGAGCGACAGCGGATCGAGCAGCAGCCCGAAATCGAACGACCCGGGAATCCACGACAGGAGCGCTTGATGGGCGCCCAAGAGGCCGCCTGCGGCTTGCGTTCCCGCTCCCCACGACAGCGCCGTCAAGAACAGCGACGCGGCCATTGCGGCGCACGCCACCCACCCCGCCCGGGTCTTGAGCTGCGGCCCGAAGGCCCAGCAGAGGATCGCGCCGCCCAGCGGCAGCAGCCAGAGCGCGATCAGCAGGGGATACGAACCGTCGACGCCCATGGCGTGCTGTCCGCCGCTCATCCGCGCATCAACCGGATTTCATCGACGTCGACGTTCTTCTCGTCCCGGAAGGTCGATACGACGATCGCCAGGCCGATCGCCGCCTCCGCAGCGGCGACGGTAATCACCAAAAAGGCGAAAACCTGGCCGGCGTTCGCCAGCCAAGCTCGCGCGAAAGCCATGAACAGCAGGTTTGCGGCGTTGAACATCAGTTCGATGCTCATCAGCATGATCAGCGGGTTGCGACGCAAGAGCACCCCGCCGACGCCGATGAAGAACATCACCGTCGATAGGGCGATGTAGTTACCGATATCGACCGGCACGTCACTCCCCTCCGCGCAAAATCGCCTCGCGCGCGGACCGTTCGACTTCGTTGGCGCGCCGGCGCGTCGGGACGTACGGCACGCGATCGCCGGCCAGCAAGACCACGCCGATCACGGCGACCATCAAGATCAACGCGGTGATCTCGAACGGCAGCAAGTGCGTGGTGAAGAGCGCCTTTCCGAAATCGGCGACGCTTCCAAAGACGCCGGCGGTTCCGACCGGACCGAGCGTCGCGGCCGCCGGAGCCCTCCCGCTCGGCGCGATCCGGGTTCCGAGCGTTGCATAGACCACGAATCCTAGCGCGGCCAGGACGATCGCGATCGCCGGCGCGACCGCTTTAGGCATCCGGTTGGGTCCCGCCGAGAACGGGGCGACGCCGCTGCTCAATAGGGCGATCACGAAAACGAACAAGACGAGGATCGCACCCGAATAGACGATGATCTGCATCACCGCCAGGAACTCGGCCGAGAGCGTCACGTACAACACGGCCAGCGCCGCGAAGTTGACCAAAAGGGCGATCACGCTGTACACCGGCTTCTTCGCCGTGACGGTCCACATGGCGCTGACGATGGCGATCGCGCCCAAGATCCAAAAGGCGATCACTCGGACGCCAATCCCTTGCGTTGAGTTTTGAGAACTTCACCCCGCCAGGTCGCACCGTAGCCTTCGGCGACGTTAGTGGTGGACTTGATCTCGGCAACGCGGCCCAAGTCGCCCGGAATCCCGCCCGGACGCTCGTCGGGCGCGGGGCCGATGCCCGCGTCGAGGGGAACGAGCAGGCGCGCCTTATCGTAAACGAACGACCCGCGCCGGTAGTCAGCCATTTCGAAGCGCGGGGTGAGGACGATCGCGTCGGTCGGACAAGCTTCCTCGCACATGCCGCAAAATATGCAGCGCAACTCGTCGATCTCGTAGCGCGCGGCGTGGCGCTCGCCCGGGGAAAGCCGGTTGTCGGGAGAGTTCTCGCCGCCGATGACCGTAATCGCGTTAGCGGGACAGGCGCTCGAGCACAACTCGCACCCGATACAGCGCTCCTTGCCGTCGCCGTAGCGGCGCAGCTCGTGCAGGCCGTGAAATCGTGGGGCGTGCTGTTTTTTGATCGTCGGATACTCGATCGTCGGGCGCTTGCGAAACATGAATCCGAAGGTAATCGAAAGGCCCTTGAGGATCGCACCCACGTTGTACAGGTTTTTTCTCATCGAAACGCCACCACGATCGCCGTCACGACGAGATTGAGCGTCGCGAACGGAAGCAGTACCTTCCACCCGAACGCCATCAGACGGTCGTAGCGCAGGCGGGGGAGTGTCGCGCGAAGCCACATGTAAAAGAACATGAAGAGCGCGACCTTGACGACGAACCACACGATGCCCGGTACGACCGTGAGGCCGAACGGAGCGTTCCAGCCGCCGAAGAACAGCAGGGTCGCAATACACGAGACGGTCAGCATGTTGACGTATTCCGCGATGAAGAATAGCCCGAACCGCAAACCGGAGTACTCCGTGTGAAAGCCGCCCACCAATTCCGTTTCGGCCTCGACCAGGTCGAAAGGCGTGCGATTCGTTTCGGCCACCGCCGTAATGATGTAGATGATGCAGCCCGCGATCTGCGGGACGAAAAACCACACGCGCGCTTGGGCGTTGACGATCCCGTCGAGCGACGTCGTGCCGGCTAGAATCAAAACGCCGATGAACGACAGCGACATCGCCAGCTCGTAGCTGATCATTTGCGCCGTCGCCCGGATACTCCCGAGCAGCGGATACTTCGAACCCGACGCCCAGCCGCCCAGGGAGATGCCGTACACCCCGATCGAAGCGATCGCGAGGATCAGCAGGATCCCCGCGTTCACGTTTCCGATCGCCCAGGTCGCGCCGGAGGAGGACGCACCGAACGGAATGATCGCGTACACCGAAAACGCCGTGAGCAGCGAGATGAACGGCGCGAGCCGATAGATCAGCGGATCGGCCGATTTCGGCGTGAGATCTTCCTTGAGCATAAGCTTGGCGGCATCGGCGGCAGGCTGCATCAGGCCCCACGGTCCCACGCGATTGGGCCCAGGGCGCAGTTGCATCCATCCGAGTACCTTGCGCTCGGCCAACATTGCGTACGCGAACGTCGTCACGACCACCAGCAAGAGCACCGCCGATTTAATCAGGATTGCGAGCCATTGCGGGACGGCGTTGGCCGTGTCGATCAAGCTTTGCACGTTATGCTTCCCG
>DASXDV010000121.1:0-10476 GCA_036490465.1 Candidatus Tumulicola sp.
GGAGCCCGTCCATTCGCTGACGTAAATCCCCGTATCGTCGTTCTGCCCCAACGGCTGACTCGTTAGCGCCGGCGGCGCGGGGTTCGGCACGGTCGGACCCGGCGACGCACTGCCCGTGCAGCCTCCAAGAAGTCCGCTAACGGCGGTCGCAGCTACGATGATTGAAAATGTGCGCATAGGATGATGGTACGCTAACTTGAGGGCAAATCGAAAAAGGCCGGAGGCGGCGTAATGGGGGACCTATGGCCCAAAAAAGGCTCGGGAAATGGGCGGAGAATCCTGAAATCCGTACTATGCCATTCAAAGCGATAGTTCGAATCGGCATCACCATGCCGCGGTGAGCAGTTGGACGCCGACGCAATCATAATTGGCGCGGGCGCGGCCGGATTGGCGGCAGCCCGGCAGCTCGCGAACCGCTCGTTCCGGACGATCGTGCTCGAAGCGCGCGACCGTGTGGGGGGACGCGTTTGGTCGCGTTCCTCCGCGCACGGCAGCGCCGAACTCGGGGCGGAGTTCATCCACGGTCCAGCCGCGGAAACGATGGCGCTGCTTCGCGCCGCAGGCATGGACGCGGTCCCGACCGGCGGCGAGGCGTGGACGTGCGATGCCCAGGGAGGGCTGCGACGCGACGAGCACGAGACGTTTCTCAGCGCCGCCGGAATCTTCGACGGCGTCGCCGATCTCGCGCGGGACGAAAGCGTCGCCCACTTTCTCCAGCGTTTCGCCGGCGATCGCAGCAAGCAACGAATCGTCGAGGACGCCCGTGCATTCGTCGAAGGATTCGACGCCGCAGATCCTGCCATTGCGAGCGCGCGTGCGATTGCGGCCGAGTGGCATTCTGGCGTCGACTCGCGCAGCGCCCGGCCCGTCGGCGGCTACGCTCCAATGTTCGCTCGGCTTCTCCACGACTGCATCACCGCGGGCGCATCCATTCGGCTCGCCAACGTCGTGCGCCGCATCGCCTGGCGACGCGGACTCGTGACGGTCGCCGTCAATGCCCCTTCCGGAGAGGCGCAAACGCTGACGGCACGAGCGGCGATCGTTACGCTTCCCGCCGGCGTGCTGCGCGATCCCGAAAGCGTCGTCTTCGAACCCGAACTTCCATCCGCCAAACGCGAAGCGCTCGCCTACATCGAGACGGGGCATGTCGTCCGCATCGCGCTTCGCTTCCGCGCGCCGTTTTGGGAACGCGTCGGAAACGGGCGGTATCGGGATGCCGCGTTCTTTCGCTGCGCCGGCCTTCCGTTTGCCGCGTATTGGACCCAAGCCCCGATCCGCAGCAATCTCATCGTCGCTTGGGCGGGGGGGCCAAAGGCGCTCGAGCTGAGCGGTGCGGGGGAACCCGAACTCGTCGAACGCGCCCTCGCCGGTTTCGGCGCGCTGCTCGGCGAACCGAAGCTCGCACTGGATGAATTTCTTGAGGGAGCGATGCACGACTGGACGCGCGATCCGTTCGCCCTGGGAGCGTATAGCTACATCGCCGCCGGCGGCGACGGGGCGCGCGAACGACTCGCGGCATCGCTCGACGGCACGCTGTTCTTCGCGGGCGAAGCCGTCGCCGGCGGCGGTCAGGGCGGCACGGTGAACGGCGCACTCCAAACCGGCGAACGCGCCGCCGCGCAAGTTGCCGCGGCCCTGGAAACAACGGTCTAACCCATGGCGACTGGAACGAGTCCATTGTTGGAATCCTGGTCGAGTTTTTACGTGATGACCGGCTCGTCGGCGGCTGCGTTGACCGGGCTGATGTTCATCGTCATCACGCTCGTGACCGGCGTCGATCGCTTGCGCCGCAACCCCGACGGCGTTTCCGCGTTCAGCACGCCGACGGTAGTGCACTTTTGCGCCGCTTTCCTGGTTTCGGCGGTGCTCTGCGCGCCGTGGAACTCCGTCGTCGCTCCCGCCGTCGTGCTCGGCATTGCCGCCGTGGTGGGCGTCGCCTACGCGCTGCGCATTACGATCCGGCAAAAGCGGGTTGCCGGATACGATATGGACGTCGAGGATTGGTTGTGCTACACCTTGCTCCCGCTACTCGCCTATACAGCTCTTCTCGTTAGCGCAATCCTGGTGCTCACGCCGAGTGCGCTCTATGCCGTTGCGGGAGCCGTCGTCCTCTTGATCTTGATCGGCATCCACAATGCGTGGGACGTCGTGACGTTTATCGCCGTCAACCCTCCCAAAGACCCACCGTCCCAATGAACGCTCTCAAACTCGCCGCGTTCGCGTGCATCGTTCCGTTCGCGCTCTCCGCTCAGAGCCCGGCCCCGCAAGCGCCGTCCGCATCCGCCAAGCCGCTGCGTCATTTGGAGTACGCATTTCAAGCCGACTACACCACCAACGGCGAAGGCCACGGCAGCGGCATGGACGCAGGCGGCGAAGGCGGCGTTAGTTCCGGCGTCCACTCAATGCTTGGCGGGGGAGGCCGCCGCGGCACCATGGCCGTCGACGTGCTCGGCTTGGCGCCGGACGGTGCGCTCGTCGTGGTCGTCAACGAAATGCTCCAAGAGGCGCCACGCCCGGGCGAGCGTTTCACCTGCACGATCTACGGCGACGGACACGTGCTGTGTCCGACGGCCGACGGGCCGTTGACCGACGCCGAAAACCTGTTGCTGAGCTTGCTTGGGCGCGGATTCATCGACGCGACGGTGTCGGACTCGAACAAACATTGGCGACGGACCTACGACGGTAAGCAGGTTTCGGTCGTCACCGACTACACCATCGCAAACGTCGGCGACGGCGGGCGCGTCACGATCGTGAAGCACTCCACCATCACCTCACGGACGCGCTCGATCGGCGACAGTGTCGAGGACGGGAAAATCGTTTACGATACGACGCTGTCCGTGCCGGACACCGTTGCCGACACGGTCTACGAAACCTATCACGACCGTTCCCTGCAATCTACGTTCGATCTCACCCTCAAGTCCGACACATTCGCTCAGCCGGCGCACTAGCCAACGGCCACCCGGCTCGACCTCGACGAGCCAGGTGGCCTTCGGGCTTATACCCACGGGCAAACGCGTGGGATTTTTTAGCTACATTGCGTTGACGACTTCGAGTTCGCCCCCGCCGTGACCGCGGTCGTTATGACCCATTCGGCCGTGGTCGTCCCGCTCGAATCGAGCCTCGCACGAACCGGTTGCGGTCCCTAGCGTCACCGTATAACGATGATCCGTCACCTTCGTTAAGGTCGCGATGTCCCGCGCCGCGCAGTCGTCGCGTTCTTTGACGGACTGATGGTTGTTGTCGCCGGTCGTGATGATCACCATTCTCGGATCGGTGTGATTCGCATCGAATTTGACGCGGCACGGCGTCACTTTTACGCCGTCCTCGTCGTGACAATCTCCGCGATCTTGCGGAAGCGCCGTTTGCAGCTGGGTTGCGCTCGTCGCCGGCGGCATTCCACCGCTAGGCATTTGCGATCCGCCGCATCCCGTTAAGGATGCGGAGATCAACACGTGCGTGCTCCTTTCGTCGCTGACCGTGTGACGGTACTATCGCAACGAAATCTGAAACGACGATGAACGCGGATGCGCGCCGCCGATTCACAACATGCGTTTCATGAATCTAAAAGCGGCGCGATCCGTTCGAACCTACGTTTGACAGGCAGTGTGTCCGCAATGACAGTGCCCGTGATCGTTCGCCGTCTTGCAAGCGTCGCTGCAGTACTCACCATCGTTAGCTTGACATTTGCATCCTTCGCCCTTGCAGGCCATATGAACGTTCCTCCTTCTCAAACCCTCGTACCCAACCGCGCGTGGAATCATGCCTCGTCTCGAAAGGGGGTCACGTCCGTTTGAGCGCCTCGAGTTCCTCGAGCGTTCGCGGCCAATCCGTTTTCAGCAAACGCGAAAGACTCCGATCGGCCAACAGGACTCCGCCGGTCTGGCACCGCGCACAGTAATTGGTCTCGTTATCGGCATAGCGAATGCGCTGCACCGGGTCGCCGCAGCGCGGGCACGCTTGTCCGAAGCGGCCGTGAACGGCCATCTCTTGGCGAAATGCGGTTACGTGCTCGGGAAAGTCGCCACCGGCTTCGGCCTGCAGACGATCGATCCAGCGTTGCAGCGTCGCGCGCGTCGCCGCAAATAGCTGCTCCCATTGCGACGGCGTCAGTCGGTGCGTCAACGCGATCGGCGAAAGGCCAGCGGCGTGCAAGATCTCGTCGGAGTAGGCGTTGCCGACGCCGCTGAGGATGCGCGGGTCGGTGAGCGCCCGTTTGAGCGTCGGATTCTCGACGCTCAACGCCTGGATGAAAGCGCCCAGGTCGCTTGCAAAAACATCGAGACCGCCCGGGTCCATCGCGAGCAGCGCCTCTTCGCCGGCGACCACGTGCAGTGACGCTCGCCGCTTGCTGCCCGCTTCGGTGAGCGTCAGGGTTCCGTTCGGGAAATCGAATGCGGCCAGCGCCATGCGTCCGCCCAGCTTCGCGCCGGCAGCGCGCCAGTGCAGGCGCCCAGCGATCATCAGATGGATCACCATCCACAAATCGCCGTCGAGGCCGATGGCGATCCGTTTGCCGATTCGGCGCAGCTCGCGCACGACGCGGCCTTCCAGGCTCGCCAGCGGCGGATCGGCCGTGCGCAGCACGAACGCATTGGCCAGCCGAACGCGTTCGAGGGGCTGGCCCACGATTCGCGATTCGAGCGCGCCGATGTAGGCGGTCACGTCGGGAAGCTCGGGCATCGCCGCGAGTTTCGGTCTTGGACCCTTCGAAGGCCTCGCCGGGAGGCGCCGGCCCGGCCGAGGCGAATTCGGCCGCCGCATGCTGCACCACCTTGACGTTCACGTTCGCGACCTAGGCGAAGCGATTCGATTCTTCGACGTGCTGGCGGAACACGTCGGCTATCGGCGCCTGCCGGTCGATCCGAACGAGCCGGATCACGCCGGCTACGAAACGGCCGACGGCGGCCGCCCGCGCATCGGCTTCCTGTCGGATTCGGCGACGGTTGCGGGTTCGACCCGAATTGCGTTTTCGGTGGCGACGCCGGCGCGAGTCGACGCGGCGAGCGCCGCCGCTCGTGCCGCCGGAGCGCGGGCAATCGAAGGTCCCGGTTTTCACCCGGAGTATGGTCCGCGCTTCTACGCAGTCTTCTTCGAAGACGTCGACGGCAACCGCTACGAAATCGTCGCCGGGGATCTTCTAGATTAGCTAGCCGCCTTCGCCGGTTCGGATTCGACCGCGCCGGTATGGGCGCCGTTTTTAAGCGTCGAGGCTTGCTTTGCGATTCGCTCGGCGAGTGCGCGCACGTCGTCGAGACCGGCCAGATCGGAAGCGGGATCCGAGCGATTACCCTTGATCTTCGCAACGCGCTCTTCGGCGGCGGCCGCCAATTTCTCGGCTTCCATCCGAGCGGTTTCGCAGGCGACCACGCGGGCCGTGGCTTCGGAGCCGTCGCGCTTGGCGGTGGCTTCTTTGGCGATGCATTCCTTGACGCGAGCTTCGCGTAATCCGACCATCGAAAGCGCCTGTTCGGCGGCTTGTTTTGCGTCGCGCAACTGCTGCTCGAGTTCGACCACCCGGGTCTTGCTCGTCTTTACGTCGCCGCGCGCGGCCGCAACCGCGTTCTCGGCATCCCGCCGTTCGGTCGCAACGGTCGTCCGTTGGTCCGAAACCGCTCGGGCCGCGTCCTTCGCTTGTTGCTCCAACCGGAGTGCCGCTTCGGCTTTCTCGCGCGCCGCCGAGTACTCGCCGGTGGCCTGGGCAACTTTCGCTTCGCCCTTGAGGCGTTCTTCGAGCACGCAAGCCTCGAGCAGCAAGGCTTCGGCCGCTTTGCGTTGTTCGCGGATGAGCTTTTGCGCCGCGCTCAGCGTTTCTTCGCTGGGTCCCGCGGCCGGAGTCGCAGCAACGCCGTTGCTGGGCGCGGACGTTCCATTCGAGGAAGCGGCGCCATTGGAGTGAGCTGACGCAGCGGCCCCGTTCGACGCGACGCCGTTCGATGCGGCGCCGTTGGCGCCGGTTCCGTTGGACGACGTGCCATTTGACGATGCGCCGTTGGACGACGCCCCGTTGGACGACCCGTTCGAGGATGCTGCGGCAGTTTGACCATTCGAAGCCGCAGCCGGAGCCTGGTCGCTCGCCTGGGGCGTAGCGGGCTCGGACGGATCCGAAATTCGAATCTGGTCGCCGCTTGCTTGGCCGCCTTTACGAGCGTCGTACTGCGCGTCGCCGACTTTCAACTCGGCCATAACGTTGCGCAGCCGAACGATCGAGGGGTCGGCGCTCGACGAAGGCGCCGGCGCCGAGGTCTCTTCCCCGGAAGCGGCGTCCCCATCCACCGGGCCCCAGCCTCGTGGGCCGAACGCTTTAAAGGGCGACTTCCACGATTTCATCATTTTCACGCTCGCTCGTCCTCAAGAATACGAGGACAGATCACGCGCTCGATTCACCGTCTGAGTCCCGCCGAAGGGGTCGTTTCTTAAAGTCCGAGCCCTACTTGTGACGGAACCTTTACAGTTTCATATGATTCTACTACACGCCGCCTGCAAGGCCTCCTTTTTCGGCGGCCGGCTGCCGTCTCGAGCTCGGCCGGGCTCTCCCGGGTCACGGATTTCGGCCCAAATGTCGGATCACGGAGTCGGCAAACGTCTCCACTCCACAAACCTGCAACCAAGGAGAAACCGGATGAGTGAATACCTCTACATCTACCGCGGCGAGCGTCCCCCGGAGCGCGATCCAGAAGAGGCTCAGCAGATCATGCAAAAGTGGCTCTCGTGGATGAAAGACTTGACCGCTAGCGGCAACCTCAAGGACCCGGGGCAGCCGTTGGAGTCCGAAGGGAAGGTCGTCAAAGGGAAGGGTCGCGCGTTGACCGATGGGCCTTTCGCCGAAGCCAAGGATTTGGTCGGCGGTTACACCCTGATCGAAGCCGACAGCCTCGCCACCGCCGCCAAGCTCGCGGCCGGCTGCCCGATTCTCGAGTTCGACGGCTCCGTCGAAGTCCGCCCGATCATGAAGATGGACATGTAATGGAGCCCAGCGACCATCTCTTCCGCCGCGAGGCGGGGCACATGGTCGCGGCGTTGACCCGCGCATTCGGGATCCACAACCTCGCGCTGGCAGAAGACGTCGTCCAAGACGCCTTCTGCCGCGCGCTGGAAATTTGGAAGTTTCGGGGCATTCCCGACAACCCGTCCGTATGGCTGATGAAGACGGCGAAAAATCGCGCGCTCGACGTCTTGCGTCGCGAGCGCACCGCGCGCACGTTCGCTCCGGATCTCGGGCGGCTGCTGCAAACGGAGTGGACGCTCGCGTCGGCGGTCGAAGAGATTCTCGACCCGACCGGAATTGCCGACGATCAGCTGCGCATGATGTTCTCGTGCTGTCATCCGCGGCTGCCGGAAACGGCACAAGTGATGCTCGTTCTGCAGTTGGTCGGCGGATTTGGGGCGCGCGAAATCACGGCCGCGTTCGTGACCACCCGCGCCGCGGTCGAAAAGCGACTCACGCGTTCGAAAAAAGTCTTGGCCGAATCGGGCGACCTGTTCGATCTCGCCGATTCCGCCGACTTCGTGACCCGCTTGCCGGCCGTACAGCGGGCTCTTTACCTCACCTTTAGCGAAGGCTATCACGGCGCGTCGTCGCGCGCCGTGGTCCGGGCCGACGTCTGCCGCGAAGCAATTCGGTTGACGCGGATTCTGGCCGAGCATCCCTTGGGTGCCGAGCCGTCGACGCTCGCGCTGTGCGCGTTGATGTATCTCGACGTGGCCCGGCTACCCGCGCGGCTCGATGCGTCCGGTAACCTCAGTTCTTTATTCGATCAAGATCGCTCCCGCTGGGATCGCGCGGCGATCGCGCAAGGCCGCGCGTGGTTGGAGCGCTCGGCCGTCGGCGCGGAAGTGAGCCGCTATCACGTCGAAGCGGCGATCGCGTCGGTGCACGCCGACGCGCCGCGCTTCGAGGAAACCGACTGGAGCGCGATCGTCGCGCTGTACGATCAACTGATGACGATCGCGCCGTCGCCGATCGTTGCCCTGAACCGTGCGATCGCAATCGCGCAGCTGCGCGGACCACAGCCCGGACTGCAAGCCATCGATGCCATCGCGGAGTCGGATCGGCTCACCGAGTACCCGTTCTACCACGCCGCGCGCGGCGAGTTAGAGCTGCGCCGTCGCAACGGCGCGAGCGCGGAGGCACATTTTAAAACCGCCCTCGCGCTCGCCCGAAACGCCAACGAGCGGCGCTTTCTCGAGCGCCGTCTCGCCGCTTGCGCTGACTACGGCTGATTGGCTTTAAACAACCCCAGCACCGCGCCGGTGGGATCCTGGATCACGCTAATCCAGCCCATCGAATCGATCGGCGTCACCTCGGTGAGCACCTTAGCGCCGAGCGACTTGGCCTTCGCGGTCGCGCCTTCGATGTCGCTGACCGCCACGTAGGCCATCCAGTTCGACGGCATATTCGCTACCGGCGCTTTCATCATACCGCCCCCGACGCCGTACTCGTTTTCACCAACGCCGATTAGCGTATAGCCTTCGACGCTCGAATCGCTGAGATCCCAGTCGAACAATTTCCCATAAAACTCTTTTGCTTTCGGCAAGTCGGTCGTCGCCAACTCGACGTGCACGAACGGATTAGTCGCCATCGTTCCTCCATAAACTAGTAGGCCGCGCATTAGCCACCCCAACCCCCGCTCCTCCCCACCCTTGTCATCCCGCGCGGAGCGTGCGGAGCACGCGCCCTCTGTCATCCCGAGCGGAGGCGTTTGTCATCCCGAGCGGAGGCGCGAAGCGCCGCAGTCGAGGGGCCGCGCGCTCGCTGCATCGCTCATGCGCAACGCGCCCTCTGTCATCCCGAGCCTAGCGTGCGGAGCACGCGCCTCTGTCATCCCGAGCCTAGCGTGCGGAGCACGCGCCTCTGTCATCCCGAGCGGAGCGTGCGGAGCACGCGTAGTCGAGGGAGCGGCGTGTACGACCTGTCCCTCGACTGCGGCGCTTCGCGCCTCCGCTCGGGATGACAATCGAGCGACGAGCGCGATGATAAGTGCCCCGCGCAACTCGGCACTGTCATCCCGAGCGGAGCGTGCGTGGCACGCGCCCTCTGTCATCCCGAGCGGAGCGTGCGGAGCACGCGTAGTCGAGGGAGCGGCGTGCACAACCTGTCCCTCGACTGCGGCGCTTCGGCGCCTCCGCTCGGGATGACGATGCCGAGTACACGACGCTTTACGGGGTCGTGCGTTGTGTTCTAGACGATGTCTTCGGGTTGGCCGTGGTGTTCGTCCCACTGGTCGCCGCGGTTTTCGTCGGCAGTCGTCTCGCCGTATTTTTCTTGTTCGCGGCGAACGGCCTCGGCCGGGTCGAGCGGACGATCTTTGCGAGGCGCGACGTCCGGCGTGATGACGTCGTCATCGTTATCGGGGTACGGAAGTCCATCCTGTGCCATAGTACGAACCTCCTACCCCGAAAGAGCCGCGTCTATCCGGTTATCGCGACTAAAGCTGGAGCGTATAGCCGACCATTGGGCCGTTCAGCGTCAGTTTCTGGATCGTGGAGTTCGCCGGAAACGTGTTGTAGTTCAGACTCCGGTAGGTCGCTAAGAGCGTTTGCCCGTGATTGAACGCGTAACCCAGCCCCGTGTACGCTTCCCAGGTCTGGTTGATGGCGCCCACGCCCGCGTCGGCGTAATACGGAATGAAGACGTGGTCTCCGAAGAACGCCTTCCCGCGCAGACCGAAAATCACGTCGTTGGCCAGATCGTTGCTCGAGAACGTCCCGGACGGAACGATCAATCCGCGCTTTCCGACCGTCGCCGAGTAACCGACCGATACGTTAAGCGGGAACTGCCGCCAGCCCGCAAAGGCGCTCAGGTCGGCCTGATGCCCGTGAGCGACCGTGAAGCCCGCGGCGATCTCCCAAATCGACGCAGCCACGCGACCGCTGGCCGCGATCGAGACGGGAATCCGCACGCGCCCGCCGGGGCCCGAAAACACCGTATTGATAGTCGACGTGTTTGAGATGTTCGTATAAATGTAGTCGCCGAATAGATCGACGTTGCCCTTGCGTAAGTCGAACGCGAACATCGCCG
Organism: Candidatus Tumulicola sp.; assembly: GCA_036490465.1. GTDB lineage: Bacteria > Vulcanimicrobiota > Vulcanimicrobiia > Vulcanimicrobiales > Vulcanimicrobiaceae > Tumulicola. The sequence goes on from DASXDV010000121.1 coordinate 10,019, forward strand.
CCGAATTGAGCTTCGACACGTAGTCGCTCGGACCAACTTGCAACGTCGTTTGAATCGGCGGCGCGGCTCCGGCGACACTCTGCCGGGCGGGCGCACTAAACTGCAAGTTCTGCTTGAGCGTCGGCAGCCAAATGTACGGTGCAACGGTCAAGTGCGTGGCACCATCGTACTGCCGGTCCATAAACGTTGGATGATCGGGCGCCGCCGTCGCCATCGGAACCGGCGTGGCCGCCGGTTCGGGTGACTCTTGCGCGCGCGCCGCCGCAAGCGTTGCGACAAAAGCCAACATCAAGCCAAAGCATATAACGAGAACCCGACTCATTACTTTCATGGCCCCTTCCTTCGTCGTCATCGCAGGGCGATTCCCCCGACGACCGCGCCGCACAAAATCAATACCGCAGGATTAAGCTTTGTATAAAGCGTTGCGAAAAACACGGCGAGCGCGATTCCGCCCGTCA